>NZ_JBEZDS010000047.1:0-91185 GCF_040648435.1 Dactylosporangium sp. NPDC049140
CAAGACGACGCGCAGCAGGCGGCAGACCGGCCGCTCCGTGCTGGCGGCGTGGAAGGAGCGGAGCGGGTGGCTCCGGCGCCCCGGCGGTCCGGCGGGGATCAGCTGTGGGCGACCAGGAAGCTGACCGAGACGCGGTCGGCGCCGCCCTCGTCCTGGTTGCCGACGGCGAGCGAGCGGCTGTCGGTGGTGCCGGCGAACGAGGTCATGTCGGTGATGTTCGCCTGGCCGTCGAGGTCGGCGGTCGGGCAGCCCGAGCCCTCGGTGCCTTCGAAGAGCTGCAGGCCCAGACCGCCCGGGGCGTCCTGGAGCACCCCCTGTTCGGCGAGGCGGCCACCCGGGGCATGGCCACCGGGGACCGCCGGGCGCTGTTGTCGCGGCTCGCCGGCGCCCTCGGCGACACCGGCCTGCGCCGGCACGACGACATCGTGCGGGTCGCGGCCTGGCGCCTCGACGCCGCGGACCTCGGCGACCCCGCCCTGCTGCTCGGCGCGGCCCGGCGCAGCCTCGCACTGCACGACCTGCGCTCGGCGATCCGGTTCGCCTCGGCCGCGGCGGCGGTCGGCGGCGGCCCGACGGCCGAGTTCCTGCTGGGCTACGCCCAGTCCCGCATCGGGCGGCCGGTCGAGGCGGAGACGCATCTCGCCGCGGCGATGACCGGCACCGACCGGCCGGAGCTGCTCGCCCTGATCGCGATCGCCCGCAGCGACAACCTCTTCCACGGCCTGACCGACTGGGACGCCGCGGCCGGCGTCATCGCCGAGGCCGACCGGCGGCTGCCGGCCAGTGCCCACCGGGACCCCGCCGACGCCGACCGGCAGCTGCCGGCCAGTGCCCACCCGGTCGCACCCCGCGGCGCAGCAGGCGGCGAAGCGGCTGGCGACCCTGGCCGACGGGCCGATCCGCAACACCGACGCGATGGAGGAGGTGTTCCTCGCCGAGCTCGCCGCGGCCGAGGGGTACGCCGCGGAGCAGACGCTGGTCGCCGTCGCCGAGCGGGAGAGCGCCTCGGGCCGGCGGACCATCGCCGTGTACGCGACCCACGCGCTCGCCCGCATCGGCCGGCCGAGCGCGGGGGCGCCGTTCGCGGATCGCCTGCGGTCCCAGGTGCAGGGCCCGCTGCTGACCGCGAAGCTCGACTTCACGGCGGCCGCGGCCGCCTCCGACGCCGACGCCCTGTCGGCCGCCGCCGAGGCGTTCGCCGGGTGCGGGGCATGGTTGTACGCGGCCGAGGCGTGGAGCGAGGCCGCGCGTCGCCTGGCCCAGCAGGGCCGTCAGCGGCCGGCAGCCCGGGCCGCCCACGAGGCGCACGCGTGCCGGGAACGCTGCGAGGAGGCGCGGACCCCGCTGCTGGCCACCGCCGACCCGCAGCGGCAGATCCTGACCGCCCGGGAACGTGAGATCGCGGCGCTCGCGGCCGCCGGGATGAGCAGCCGGGACATCAGCGAGCGGATGGTCATGTCCGTGCGTACCGTCGACAACCACCTGCAGCGCGCGTACCGCAAACTGGGCATCACCGGCCGCGACCAGCTCGCCGGCCTGCTGTAGCGCTCAGCGGATCCGCTCCGCCGCCAGCCGCGCGACGTGCGGCGCCGCCCCGGCCGACCGCGACGTACCGCTCGTCGTGTCCGGCGCCGGCATCCGTCGAGCATCCACTGTGGACACCGCGGTCCGCACGGCGCAGATCGCGCCGACCGTCCTGCGGCTGCTGGGCCTGGAGCCCGGCGAGCTGCAGGCGGTCCGGGCCGAGCACACCGCGGTGCTGCCCGGCATCGACTGACGTCCCGCGACCCGGCCGGGGCTCCCCCGCGGCCCCGGCCGGGCCTCGACGGCCGGCAGCATACTCGGTATGTTACTCGACATGATACTGGGCGAGGTGGCGTTGTGAGCATCAAGCACGCCCTGCTGGCGCTGCTCAGCGAGGGCCCGAAGTACGGGCTGCAGCTGCGCGAGGAGTTCGAGGCGCGCACCGGCGAGGTGTGGCCGCTCAACATCGGGCAGGTCTACACGACCCTGCAACGGCTCGAGCGCGACGGCCTCATCGAGTCCGACGGCGACGACGACGCCGAACCCGGGCCGCAGAAGGGCTTCCGGATCACCGGCCCCGGCGCCGATGAGCTCACCGGCTGGCTGCGCACACCACCCGACCTCGCCGCGCCGCCGCGGGACGAGCTCGTCATCAAGATTCTCATCGCGGTACGGCTGCCCGAGGTCGACGTCCACGAGGTCATCCAGGCGCATCGGCGGTACCTCGTGGAGCTCATGCAGCAGTGGACGCGCCTCAAGGAGGAGGAGGCCGGCTTCGACCTCGGGCTCGCCCTGGTCGTGGACGCCGAGCTGTACCGCCTGGACGCCGTGGTGCAGTGGCTCGACAGCACCGACGGCCGGCTCAAGCGGGCCGCGCTCGACCCGCCGGCCCCGCCCCGCGGTGCCGTACCGCTGATCCGGCGCCGCGCGGCGGTGCGCCGATGAGCGGGGTACGGCAATGAGCTTCGCCCGGCCGGACCGGCCCCTCGACCTCGGCGGCGGCAACGGCGGCCTGCCGGCCCGCCGCGCCGTGGTCCGCTGGGCCTGGCGCCTGTTCCGCCGCGAGTGGCGCCAGCAGGTGATCGTGCTCGCCCTGCTGCTGCTCGCCGTCGCCGGCACCACCATCGGGCTCGCCGTGGCCGCCAACACCCCGTCCGAGGCGTCGGTGTTCGGCACGGCCGACCACATCGTCACCATCAACGGCACCGGCCCCCGGCTCGACGCCGACCTCGCCCAGCTGCGCGGCAACTACGGCACCGTCGAGGTCATCGAGCACGCCAAGAAGGTCCCGGTGCCGGGCAGCGCCAACGGCGTCGACCTGCGCGCCCAGGACCCCGCCGGGCCGTACGGCCGCTCGATGCTCCGCCTCGACGAGGGCCGCTGGCCGCAGGGCGCGGACGAGATCGCGGTCACCGACGGGGTGCGGGGGCGCGCCGGGCTGCACCTGGGCGGCGCCTGGACCGCCGCCGGCCGGTCGTGGACCGTCGTCGGCGTCGTGGAGAACCCGCTCAACCTCGCCGAGCCGTTCGCGCTCGTCGCGCCCGGCCGGCTCGGGGCCGCGGCCGACCACGTCGACGCGCTGCTGAAGGTGTCGCAGTCGCAGTACACCTCCAAACCCCGCCCCGACGGCGTCTCCACCCGGCTCCGCAACCAGGAGAGCGACCCCGCCACCACCCTCGTGCTCATCCTCGCCACGATCGGGCTGGTCTTCGTCGGCCTGCTCTCCGTCGCCGGGTTCCACGTCATGGCCCAGCGCCGGCTGCGCGCGCTCGGCATGCTCGGCGCGATCGGCGCCGGCCACCGGCACATCCGCCTGGTGCTGCTGGCCAACGGCCTGGTCATCGGCGGGACCGGCGCGCTGGCCGGGGCGGTCGCCGGCGTGGCCGGCTGGGCCGTGCTGAGCCCCGTCTTCGAGCCGCTCCTGGGCCGCCGCATCGACCGGTTCGACCTGCCCTGGACGCCGCTGCTGCTCGCCGTGGTGCTGGCCGCCGTGACCGCGGTCCTCGCCGCCTGGTGGCCGGCGCGGGCGGCCGCCCGCGTCCCCGTGGTCGCCGCCCTCTCCGCGCGGCCGGCCCGGCCCCGGCCCGCGCACCGGTTCGCGCTGGCCGGGGTCGTGCTCCTCGCCGCCGGGCTGACCGGGCTGTACCTGTCGCAGCAGTCGAAGGGGCCGTACATCCTCGGCGGCGTGCTGCTCACCGCGCTCGGGCTGCTGCTGCTCGCCCCGCTCGGGGTGGCCACCATCGGCGTCCTGGCCCGCCACGCGCCCCTCGCGCCGCGGCTGGCCATGCGCGACCTGGCCCGCTACCGCGCCCGCTCCGGCGCCGCACTCGCCGCCATCGCCCTCGCGATCGGCATCGCCGCCGTGGTCGCTCTGGGCTCCGCGGTGACCGTGGCCAAGACCGCGGTACCGACCGGTGGCACCATCCCGGCCGACCAGATGATCGTCTGGCTCTCCGAGTACCGGATGACCGGGCCGGTGCCCGTCCTCACCGCCGCGGAGCTGGAGGGCCTGCGCAAGCAGGCCGACGCGATCGCCGCCGAGCTGCACGCCACGGCGCTGCCGCTGATCGGCGGCGTCAACCCGAACGGGCCGCTCGACCGCGACAGCGGTGGGCGGCCGCCGGCCGTGCTGGGCATCCGCCGCGCCGCCGGCCTGGGCGAGCCCGGCGGGGTGACGTACCGCGACGTCGACATGGTCCCGATCTACGCCGCGACCCCGGAGCTGCTGACCCACTACGGCATCGACCCGGCGAGCGTCGGCGCCGACGCCGACGTGCTCACGCCGCGTGCGAACCTCGACGGGTACGACATCGTCCCCGGCGGCGTCCCGCGCTGGCACCCGGTCTTGCAGCACGTGGCCCTGCCCGACTACCAGTCGCTGCCGAACGTGCTGCTCACCCCGCACGGCATGGCCCAGCTCGCCCTGACCGAGGTCCCGTTGGGCTGGCTCGTCGACGCGCCCGGCAAGCTCACCGCGGCCCAGATCGACCGGGCCCAGCAGCTGGCGGCGGCCGCCGGCCTCTACGTCGAGTCCCGCCCGACCGGCGCGGACGAGACCCGCCTGGCCGCCTGGTTCACCGCCGGCGGCATCGCCGTCGCGCTCGGCGTGCTCGCCATGACGGTCGGGCTCATCCGCAGCGAGACGGCCCGCGACCTGCGTACCCTCACGGCGGCCGGCGCGCGCCGGCGCACCCGCCGGGCCCTGACCGCCGCGACCGCGGGCTCGCTCGCGCTGACCGGCGCGATCATCGGCACCGGCTGCACGTACCTGGCGGTGCTGGTCTGGTTCCACCGGGAGCTGCACTGGCTGGCCCACCCGCCGCTGGTCAACCTGGCGGCCATCCTGGTCGGCCTGCCGATCGTCGCCTACGTCGGCGGGTGGGTGCTGACCGGACGGGAGGCCCGGGCGATCGCCCGCCAGCCCCTCGAGTGAGGCGGACGCCCGGCCCCTACTCGGACCGCAGCGCCGTGGCGGTGCTGCTCCGGGCCGTCCAGCCGGCCGGGACCAGCGCGCCGGCCAGGGCGATCAGCACCCCGCCGAGCAGGAGGGGCACGACCACGGGCAGGTGGTACACCCCGATGTCGGCGGCCGGGATCGCCGTGGCGGCCGCCTCGCCCATCGCCGGTACCACGAGATGGTGCAGCGCGATGCCGATCGGCACGCCGAACCCGCCGGCGGCCAGCCCGTTGACGACGACCGCGGTGAGGACCATCGCGACGGTCTGCCGCGGCGACATGCCGAGCGACTTGAGGATGCCGATGTCCCGGACGCGCTCGCGGGTGTCGAGGACGACCACGTTCAGCACGCCGAGGCCGGCCACCGCGACCAGCAGCAGGGTCAGCGTGGCGGCCAGCGCGTCCATGGCCACGAGCAGGCTGCTGACCCGGGCGTGGTTGGGCTGGCTGACGATGCCGTACGGGCGCAGGGTGTCGTCGAGCGCCGCCATGTACGACCCCCGGTCGGCCCCGGGCGCCAGGTCGATGTCGAACTCGACCGACTGCGGCAGCACGTACGCCTCCAGCCCGTCCAGCGACGAGGCGTCGGTCAGGATCGCCGGCTGCATCGAGAAGGCCTCGCCGACCAGCCGGACGTCCGCCGAGCGGTCGCCGTTGGTCAGGGTGACGACGTCCCCGACGCGGGTCCCGGTGGCGCGCAGGAAGCTCGACGGGACGACCGCCTCGCCGGGGCGCTGGAACCAACGGCCGGACAGCATCCGGTAAGAGCCCCAGGACGATTCGCCGCGGTACTCGGTCACGCTCGTCGGCCCCGCCAGTCCGGCCACGCTGAGCTGCGTCTGCCCGGTACTGAAGAACCGGCCGGTGCCCGGCTGCGCCGCGATCGCCGCCGCGACCTGCTCGACGGTGGCGGGACGCGGCGCCGGCCCTTCCGCGCCGGGCACCGGCGGCGCCGGCGGGCCGAAGGCCTGCACCACGACCGCGCCCGGTGAGCGGCGGTCGACGTCGCGCTGGATCGCGCCGAGGGAGACGGCCAGGCCCACCCCGAGGGTGGCCCCGACGGTACCGAGCACGACGGCGGCCGCGATCGTCGCCGCCCGCCCGGGCCGGCCGAACGGGATGCCGAGGCCGAGCGTCACCGCGCGCGGCAGCGGCAGGCGGCCGAGCACCCGCCGGAACCGCCGGCCGCGGCCGTTCGGCGGGGTGCGCCCGGCGACGATCGCCTCGACGGTGCGCAGCCGGCCGGCGCGCCGCGCGGGCACCAGTGCGGTACCGGCGACCAGGGCCAGGGCGAGGCCGGGGACCACCACGTCGACCCACGGCGCCACGAGCGCGGGTCCGGCCCCGAGCGCGGTCCGCGCGTCGTGCAGCACCGGCAACGCCAGGAGGTTGCCGAGCACGACGCCGGCCGCGGTGCCGGCCGTCGCGGGGACGAGGGCCTGCCCGACGTACGCCCGCACGATCTGTCCCGGCGTGAACCCGATCGCCTTGAGCACGCCGATGCGCCGGGTCGCCGCGCCGACCGAACCGCTCACCACGACGGCGATGACGAGCACGGACAGGCCGAGCGAGAGCAGCCCGAACGCCGCGACGAACGGCGCGAACGTCGCCGACGTCCGGTCCGCCTGCAGCTTCACCTTCAGGTACGACGCCACGCCGGTCATCGCCCCCGCCGGCACCGCGGCCGCGATCGCCGACCGGTCGGCGGCCACCTGGCGGTCGGTCCCGGCCTCGGCGAAGCGGTACAGCATCTGGTAGTCCGGCCGCGTCCCCGGCGCCGTGAGCGCACGCAGCCCGTCCGGCGAAACCCACGCGTCCGAGCTCCGCCCCACCGAACGGGCCATCCCGACCACGGTCAGCGTCAGCGCGCCCGGCAGGCCCGGGAACCGCAGCCGCCCGCCGACCCCGAACGGCGCGTTGTCGGCGGCGAGCACCACCTCGCCGGCGCCGCTCGCCCAGCGCCCCGCGGTGACCTGCAGACGGTCGACCGGCCCGCCGGGGTCGGCCCGCCCGACGATCGTCATCGGCGGAAGATCCTCGCCTTCCGGGATGCCCTCGCCGTTGGTACCGGCGCGCGGCCGCAGCGACAGCAGCCGGTACGGCCCGGCCGCCTCGACGACGCCCGCCACCTTCGCCGTTGCCCGCACCCGCTCCTCGCCGACGCGGCCCGCGTCGAACCGCGCGACGAGGTGCGCGCCGCGGCCGGCCTGGAAGGCGCGGTCGAACGGCGCCCGCGCGGCCACGAGCAGCCCGGCGCCGAGCACGGACGCGGTCACGGCCAGCATGGTCGTCAGGCTCATCACCACGGCCGGCCCGCGCCGCCGCCGGACCCCGGCTCGTACGACCTGACTCAACGCCATTCCCGAACGCTAGGCGGCGCCCGGGGCCCCGCGCGCCCGCCGCAACGATGACTTCCCGTACCTCGCGCTGATGATTCCGCGCCGCTCGGATCAGACCCCGTCGAACGTGTTCAGCGTCTTCATGAGGCCGGCGACGGCGGACGCGCAGCCGGTCCGGGACGGGTGCGACGCGCGCAGGGCGGTGAGCACGGCGTCGATCTGGTCGTCGAGCTGATGCCACTTCGCCGAGTCGCGCGGCTTGAGACCCGCCTCGGCGTCGTCCCAGGCCACCTCGTGGCCGCGCGGCGCGGCCCCCTTCTCGGCGACACCGTGGCGGCTGACGAGCACCTGCTCGCGGGCGACAAGCACGACGATGGCCGCCAGGAACAGCGCGCTGGTGACGCTCGCGCCCAGCGCCAGGCCGCCGAGGTCCTTGTCCTGGGTGAGCAGGTCCCCGAGCGAGGCGCCGAGCGGCCGGGTCAGCACGTAGGCGATCCAGAACGTCAGCACCTGGCCGGCGCCGAGGCGCAACGCGATCCAGGTGGCCAGGATCAGACCGCCGAAGATGAACGTCCCGTTGCGGAAGCCGAGGTTGAGCGCCTCGGTGGCCAGGTCGCCGGCGGCGGTACCGAGCGCGAACGTGGTCAGGATCGCCGCCCAGTAGAAGCCCTCGCGGCGGGGCGTGTTGATGGAGGCGATCGCGAGCGTGCCCTCCTGCCGGTACCAGACCGCGAACACTACCGCGAGCGTCACCGAGAAAACGGCGGTGCTGAGGTAGAGCGACACGCCCAGCGTGTCGGTGAAGAAGTCGGTGAGCTGGGTACCGAGAATGCTCACCAGCACCACGCAGAGCCAATAGATCCAGGGCGTGGCGGTGATCGCGGGTACCTTCGTCGCCCACCTGGGCTCCTCAGAATGCGACGCCAAGGTAGGCGAAGGGTCCTGAAATTTGGCTGAAGAAACA
The DNA here is from genome assembly GCF_040648435.1 of Dactylosporangium sp. NPDC049140. Taxonomy (NCBI): domain Bacteria; kingdom Bacillati; phylum Actinomycetota; class Actinomycetes; order Micromonosporales; family Micromonosporaceae; genus Dactylosporangium; species Dactylosporangium sp. NPDC049140. Next base: position 8,284 of record NZ_JBEZDS010000047.1, read on the forward strand.
CGGGTGCACGCGGACGGAAAACGTAAAAGATTCACGGCCCGGCGGCTTCCCGGCCGGCGCCGGTGATTACGGGTGATCACGTAGGCGGTCCAGAACGCGACCACGGTGTTGAGCGTGCCGGTCCGGAACGCCGGCGCCGGCAGGGCGATCAGGACCGCGAAGGGCCCGGCGTGGCATCCGTGGTTAAGGCGACCTATCCGGTTGGCGACAGCCCGGCGCAAGTCAGCCTTTGTTCGATTCCAAGTCGGCGCGGGCCTAATGGTGCTCGCCGGGCCGCACGGTCCGGCCTCACCCGACAAAAGGAGTCATACCGATGTTGAAGAAGGCCACCACGCGCATCAAGCTCGACCGGATCGCCGCCTCCGGCGTGGAGCTCCGCGAGGACGACCTGCGGCAGATCAGCGGCGGGGTGAAGAGCGAGGTCTGCACGAAGGGCAGCGGCGGCTGGTCCTGCTCCGGCGACGGCATGGGCGACTGACCCGGCCATGACTGACCAGATCCTCGTCCTCACGGACGCCGAAGACGTGACCGCCGGGCGGGTGGCGGCTCTGCTCGCCTCCCGCGGCGCCGAGGTGCTGCTGCTCGATCCGGGGGTCGTACCGCACGATGCCCAGGTCGAGATGACCGCCGGCGGCACCGGCCGCGTTCGCCGGTGGCTGCGGATCGGCGGCCGGGACGTCGATCTGGACGGTCTGACGTGTGTGTGGCACCGGCGCCCGACGGCGCCGGTGCCACCCTCCACCGTCGCGGACCCCGAGGTGCGGGCCCACCTGGCCGGCGAGGTGAAGACCTACCTCGACGGCGTGTGGCGGGCGCTGAACTGCCGGCAGGTGCCCGCGCCCCGCGACGTGATCGACCGCGCCGACCGCAAGCCGTACCACCTCGCGGCCGCCGTCGAGCTCGGGTTCGCGGTGCCGCCGACGCTGATCACCGCCGACCCCGACCGGCTGCTCGAGTTCTACGACGAGCACGACGGGCAGATCATCACCAAGCCGCTGCAGCGCTCGCCGCGCGGGACGGCCGAGGCGCCCATGGGCCGCTACACGGAGCCCGTGAGCAACCGCGACCTCGGGTACGTCGCGGCGCTGCGGCAGTCGCCGATGATCGTCCAGGCGTACGTGCCGAAGGACGTCGAGCTGCGCGTGACAGTCGTCGGCGCGGCCGTCTTCGCCGTCGAGATCCATTCGCAGGCGACCCGGCACACACGGTACGACTGGCGCCGCTATGACCATCAGAACACCCCGATGGAGATCCATGCGCTGCCCGGCGACGTGGCCGGGCGCTGCCGGGCCCTGGTGGACCGGCTCGGGCTGAGCTTCGGCGCCATCGACCTGATCCTGACCCCGGAGGGGGACTACGTGTTTCTGGAGATCAACCCCAACGGGCAGTACGACTGGCTCGAGCTGGCCACCGGGCTGCCGATCACCGCGGCGGTCGCCGACCTGCTCCTGACCGGCCCGGCCCCCGCCGGGCGGACTAAGGGGCCGGCATGACGCTGCTGACGGAGGCGGTCGAGCTGCTGCGCGCGGCTTCCGCCGAGAAGGCCGGGCGGGCCGAGGTCCGGACCCGGGTCGACGGGCTGCGCGCCCGGCACCCCGGGGCGGGGCTGCGCCTGCTGTGGCAGCGCGAGGAGTACGACGGGTCGCTGCACTACGACCTGCTCGTCCGGTCACCGGCCGCGGACGCGGGCGTGGTGTCGCTGTCGTGGTGCCCGGACGACGCCCTGCCGTGGCCGCTGCGCGGTGTGCAGCGCAGCGCCGAGATGCTGCTGGTGCGGGTCGACGGGTTCGAGCTGGGCGTGGCCGACGCGATCGGCTTCCTCGACCTGCTGTGGCGGGAGGCGCCGCTGCGCGACCGGCTCGTCGACACCTGCCTGGTGCGGCTGGCCCTGGACGCCGACGGTGCGGAGCTCGACGACACGGCGCTGCAGGAGGCCGCGGATGCGTTCCGGCGCGCACGCGGCCTGCTGACCCTCGAGGACACCCGCGCCTGGATGGCCCGGGAGCGGCTCAGCGACGTGCAGTTCGAGGACCTCGTCGCGCACCAGGCGCTGGTGGCGCGGCTCCGCGAGCAGATCGCCGCGGGACGGGTCGACGCCGAGCTCGCCGCCGACCCGGGGCGGTACGAGCAGCTGCGGCTGGTGCGGGTGGAGGCCGCCGACGAGGCCGCCGCGGCCCGGCTGGCCGCGGCCCCGGACCTGCTCGCCGCGGCGGTGGCCGACTTCGCCGCCGGGGTCGGGCCGGCGCCGGTGCTCATGACGGTCACCCGGGCGGACCTGGAGTCGGTGGCCGCCGGCCGCTGTGTCGTCACCGCCGTGCTGGGGGTCCGGCCCGCCACCCGCGAGGCGGTGTCGCGCCGGCTGTTCAGCGAGTGGCTGGCCGAGCGGCGCGCCGCGGCGCGGATCGAGTGGAACTGGGGTCCGGCGTGAGCGGTCCGGAGCGGAGCGGAGGGGCCGCGAACAATAGGCGCAGTTCTGGCTCAGGCCGGCGCCGGAGCGAAGCGGAGGTGTCGGCATGAGCGACGGAATGTTCCTGGAGGCCGCGCTGCGCCGCCGCGCGGAGGCCGGCCGCGTCCCGCCGGAGCGGCTGCGACTCCTGCCCGGGCGGCTCTTCGCGGCGCTGTGGCTGGCGGCCGTGCTGCTGCTGGCCGGGCTCGGCGCGGCGCTGCTCGCCACGGCCGACGGGGCGGTGCCGCGGTGAGCCGCCGGCGCCCGCCCGAGCTGCGGCAGGTCAAGGCGGCCGACTGCGGGGCCGCGTGCCTCGCGATGGTGCTGACGTACCACGGGCGGCCCACGACGGTGCGCCGGATGACCGCCGACCTCGGCGTGTCCCGCGACGGGCTGAGCGCACTGGCCCTCGTCGAGGAGGCCGGCCGGCACGGCCTGCACGCGCGGGCGTTCTCGCTGCAACCGGAGGAGCTGGCGGCGGTACCGACACCAGCCGTTCTGTATTGGAACTTCAACCACTTCGTGCTGCTGGAGCGCTGGGGCCGGCGGCGGGTGCACCTGCTCGACCCCGTGTCGGGGCGGCGCCGGCTCACCCGCGAGGAGTTCGACCTCGGCTTCACCGGCGTCGTCATCGGCTTCGAGCCGGGCCCGGACTTCCGCCCCGCCGACGCCGAGCCGGACCGCCCGGCCTGGCGGGGGCAATGGCTCAGAACAACGCTGCGGCGGTACCGCGGGCTGCTGGGACAGATCCTGCTGGCCTCGGTACTGCTGCAGGTCCTCGGCCTGGCGGTGCCGGCCCTGTCCGCGGTCCTCGTCGACCGGCTGCTGCCCAGCGGCGCCGCCGGCCTGCTCGCCCCGATCGGCCTGGCCGTCGCGGTCGCCGTCGCGGCCCACGTCGTGCTCGGCTTCCTGCGTACCGCGCTGCTGCTGAGCCTGCGCTCCCGCGCCGACGACGACCTCACCGGCGGGGTGGTCCGGCACCTGTTCGCCCTGCCGTACCGCTTCTTCGCCGAGCGCGGCAGCGGCGACCTCGTGATGCGCACGCAGAGCGTCGCCGCGCTGCGGGACATCCTCTCCGGCCACGTGTTGTCGACGCTGCTCGACGCCCCGCTGGCGGTGGGGTACCTCGGCCTCGTGCTGTGGCGCGACCCGGCCTTCGGGGGCGTCCTCGCCGGGCTCGCCGGCGTCCAGCTGGCGCTGCTGCTGGCCACCCGCCGCCGCGTCGCCGAGCTCGCCGAGCGGGAGCTGCACGCCTCCGGCAAGGCGCAGGCGCAGCTCATCGAGGCGCTGAGCGGCATCGAGACGCTCAAGGCGGCAAGCGCCGAGGAGCGGGCCGTGCAGCGCTGGTCGTACCTGCTCGCGGGGCAGCTCAACGCCGGCACCCGGCACGGCCTGCTGCGCGGCGGCCTGGAGACCGCGCTCGGGGCGCTGCAGTACCTCGCGCCGGCCCTGCTGCTGCTCATCGGCGCCCGGCGCGTCCTCGACGGCGAGCTGAGCCTCGGCACGATGCTCGCCCTCGGCGCGCTGGCCACCGCGGCGCTGGCCCCGCTTTCGTCCATTGTGGACAACCTGCACCAGCTGCAGCAGACCGGCGCCCACCTGGCCCGCCTCGACGACATCCTGGACGAGGCGCCGGAGGAGGGCGGCCGCGTGGCGCCCGCCCACGACGGGCGCGTGTCGGTACGCGACCTGAGCTTCCGGTTCGACCCGCGCGCGCCGTGGGTGCTGCGCCGGCTGACGTTCACGATCGAGCCGGGCCAGAAGGTCGCGTTCGTCGGCCGCTCCGGCTCGGGCAAGAGCACCCTCGCCCGGGTACTGCTGGGCCTCTACCGGCCGACCGAGGGCCACGTGTACCACGGCGGGCTCGACGCGGCGACGCTCGACGTGCGCACCCTGCGCCGGCAGTTCGGCGTGGTGACCCAGGACCCGACGCTGTTCACCGGCAGCGTGCGGGAGAACATCAGCCTGACCGACCCGGAGGCGCCGCTGTCCCGCGTCGCCGCCGCGGCGGCCGCGGCCGGCATCCACGACGACATCATGGCGATGCCGATGGGGTACGACACCCCGCTCGTCGACGGCGGCGGCCTGTCCGGCGGCCAGCGGCAGCGGGTCGCCCTGGCGCGGGCCCTGCTGCCGCAGCCGCGGGTGCTGCTGCTGGACGAGGCGACGAGCAACCTCGACCCGACCACCGAGGCGTACATCGAGCGCGAGCTGGCCGAGCTGCCGCAGACCCGCATCGTCATCGCGCACCGCCTGAGCACGGTCCGCGACGCCGACGTCATCTACGTCCTGGACGGCGGCCGCATCGCGGAGCGGGGCCGCCACGACGAGCTGCTGGCCCTCGGCGGCCGGTACGCGGAGCTCGTCGCCCTCCAGTCGGTGGCCGGGTAGAACAAGATCTCAGACGCCGTACCCCTGCGTCACGATGCGCTCGGCCATGGGCAGGTAGTCCTCCTGGCGCTGGGGTGCGAACGTCCCGAGCCCGTCGACGTACCGGTTGAACATGCAGAACGCGGCCGCGATGAGCACGGTGTCGTGGATCTCCACGTCGGTCGCCCCCTCCGAGCGGGCGGCCTCGACCAGCTCCACGGTCACCTCCCGGCCGCTGCGCTGCACGGCCCCGGCGATGTGCAGCAGCGCCCGCAGCTTCGGCGAGACCGGCGCCGACTCGAGGTCGGCGCGCACCTTCTCGACGAGCCCCATGCCGGCATCGAGCTGAACGGCGGCGAAGGCCGAGTGCGACGAGCAGCAGAACGTACAGTCGTTGAGCCCGGAAACGTAGGCCGCGATGAGCTCCCGCTCCCCTGCCGGCAACGTGTGGGGCGCGCGCAGGAGCACTTCGGCGAGCGCGTTGAGCGGCTGCGCGGTCTCGGGCCGGTAGCGCATCGGCCCGGTGATCCCGGGGAACTCGTGCTCGTCCACGCCAAGCTCGATGTAGGCCATGCCGAACGGTGGCACACCGCCGCCGGCCGGTCTTCTTCCTACGTGCGCAGTTCGGACGGGTCGAGGCCGCGCGCGGCCAGCAGGGCCGTCACCGCGTCGTCCGGGTCGGCCAGCACCGCGGCCACGAGCGGGGCGGCGCCCAGGCGGCCCGGCTCCGGGGCGAGCGGCCCGCGCACCGCCCGGTCGATCGCGGCCATCGCCGCCGCGGTGAACGCCGGACCGTCCCGGCGGATCGGCGGCTGTTCGGCGGCGGGCGGCCCGCCGCCGTCGCCGAGGTTGACGGCGAGGTGTGCGAAGGGTTGTTCCAGGCCGGCGATCAGCCGGTGTCCCGGCCGGACCGCTTCCAGCAGTTCCGGGCGCGGGCGGGTCCTGCGCGCGAGGGGGCCGACGGCGTACGCGGTGTCGAACTGTTCGGCGAGGTCGGCCGCCGCGACCAGCAGGTGTACCGGGTTCGTCGTCGGGTGGCCGAGCCGGACCGCCTGCCGCCGGGCCTCGTGCAGGAGCGCATAGCCGACCCAGCCGACGGCGGGCCGCACGGCCGTCCGGTAGAGCGCGGCGAAGGGGCGCACCGGCCACGGCGTCACCGCGAGGCCGGCGCGCAGGGCCAGCATGTCGAAGGTCGGCGTCCACGGTACCGAGTTGAGGTCCAGCGCCCCGCTCGCCTCGAGCGTCTCGACCAGCGAGTCGACGGACACGCCGGCGGCGCGCAGCGCGTCCGGGACGGCGCCGTCGAACGGGGCGATCAGCGCGGCGAGCAGGTGCGCGCCCGAGGCGCCGAACACCCCGCGCTCGGCGCCCATGTCGATCGCGTCCTCGACGGCCGGCCGCGCCTGCGCGTCCCAGGGGCGGCGGTCGGTCCACGGACGGTCGACGGCCGCCAGCCAGGCCGCCTCCCGCAACGCGGCCAGCGCCTCGATCCGGCCCCAGCGGTCCTCGGGGATCGGCTTCTCCTGGGCGAGGTGCGAGCCCGGCGGCGACTCCGAAGAGTCCGGGGCGAGGTCGACGTGCACGTCGGTGCGGGCCTGCAGGCAGGCCCGGAAGACGTCCAGCGTGGTGACGACCGGGCCGCCGCGGGCGTGGACCGCGGCGCCGGCCGACACCAGCGCGTTCATCATCCCGGTGCCGGCCTGCGTCATCGGTCGTCAGGGTAACCGTCGTCGTCCAGTCCGCCCCGGCGGCGTCATCGGGACGACCGGGGCGGGCAGGGCCGCCGCCGCGAGTGCCGCCGCGGCTCGGTTCCAAGATCGAAGGTAGGAGCCGCCGGTTGCGGTGCGGGCCCGAACGGGCGCGGCGTCCGGGACCCGACGGCGTCAGCCGGTGCGGTACACCCGGAAATAGTCGAACCGCGCGGTCGCCTGCGGAACGTTGCCGCCGTGCGAGACCAGGCCGATGCGGGGCGCCAGGCCGGGCGGGAAGGTCCAGGTGCCGCCCCAGTTCCAGTGCACGCCGTCGCGGCTCCAGCCGGCCCGGAAGCGATGCTCGCCGCGCACGGTGGTGTGCGCCAGCCGCAGCCAGGTCGTCTCCGCGGGCGGCCCCTCGACCATGCCGCCGTAGGAGAGCCGGTCCGCGAAGGGCAGCTCCCGGCCGAACTCGAGCTGGCGGGTGTTCCAGATGGCGACGTGGCTCAGGCGGGCGAAGTCGTCGTCGCCGGCGTAGGCGACGAGACCGGCCTGCTCGTAGTTGCGGACGGTGTCGACGCCGAGGTCGATGGTCAGCTTCGTCTCGGCGATGTAGTCGCCGCTCGGCGCGGTGCGCAGCAGTACCCCCGCGGTGTTCGCGTCGCCGGTGAGGTCCGCGGCCTCCGTCGGCCACCGCAGCGCGCCGTCGGTGACGGTCGCCGCGGCGTCCGGGCGGACCCAGCTCCAGCCGTCGCCGAGGCCGCCGCCGTCGAACTCGTCGGAGGCGGCGCGGTCCGGGCGGCCCGGGTGCGGTACCGGCGCCGCCGGCCCGTGACCGGAGCGCTGATGGCGATCGGTGACCGGGCCGGCCTGGCGATCGTCCGAGGCGGTCGCGGTGGGCCAGCCGTCGGGCCACTCGAGGCGGTCGATGAGCATGGGGCGGCGGTTGATGCCGTAGGCCTCGTTGAGGTAGGGCGTATCGCGGTCGATCGCGTGGTACACCAGCCAGTCCTGGCCGGCGAGGTCGGTGACGACCGCGTTGTGCCCGGTGCCGATCCACCGGTTGCCGTTGGGCTGGATGACCGGGGTGCCGCCGGCCCGCGAGGCCAGCAGGGACACGCCCTCGCGGTCGGCGAACGGGCCGGTGGGGGTGCGGGCGCGGCCGGCGAACACGCTGTAGCCGGTCGTCGGCCCGGCGCAGCAGTTCGCGGCCGAGCCGAACAGGTAGTACCAGCCGTCGTGGGGCACGACGTACGCGCCCTCGTAGCGGTTGTCGATCGCGACCTGGGTGGCGGCGCCGGTGACGGTCAGGCCGTCGGCGCTGAGCGGGGCGGTGAAGATCCCGCCGAAGTACGAGCCGTAGTACAGCCACAGCCGGCCCTGCTCGTCGCGCAGCAGCGCCGGGTCGAACGTCCAGAGGAAGCCGCCGCCGGGGGCGGCCCGGGGCGCGACGACGGGCCGGCCGCTGTCGGTCCAGGGCCCGAGCGGCGTCGGCGCGGTCGCCACCCCGACGGCGGAGTCGTCGCCGGGGTTCAGGGTGGTGTCGGTGACCGTGTAGTACAGCACGTACCGGTCGCCGACGCGGCGGACGTCGGGCGCCCAGAGGCCGGCGGCCGGGGCGGCCCAGGCCGGGCGGCCGGTGAACGCGTCGCCGGCGTAGGACCAGTGGACCAGGTCGGTGGTGCGCAGGATCGGCACGAGGTGCGGCGCGGTCTCGCCGGCGCGCAGGGGGTCGCTGGTGCCGAAGGCGTACCAGGCGCCGTCGGCGCCCCGCACGACGGACGGGTCGGCGAAGGTGTCGGCGGCGGGGGCGGACACCGGGTTGGTGTAGGTGGCCGGGCGGGGGTCGGAGGCGGCGGCCGCGCCCGGGGCCGGCGCGACCAGGGTGGCGGCGGCCAAGAGCGCGATCAGGCCGAGCATGCGCGATCTCATGCTCTCTTTTACAACGTTGTATTCATCGTTGTAAAGATGTCTTCACGACGACGCGGCATCCGCCCGCCGCCGTACCACTTCTGAACCCGCACTGGAGAAGAAGACATCGAGAAGCGGCGATAGTTAGGCTGCCCGTCGTGGCGCCTGGCGGAACAGCGGTCGTGGTCGGGGCGAGCATCGGCGGGCTGCTCGCGGCCCGGGTGCTCAGCGAGCACTTCGAACGGGTGGTCGTGCTCGACCGCGACGTGCTCGGCGAGACACCGGCGCACCGGCGGTGCGTGCCGCAGGGCCATCAGCTGCACGTGCTGCTCGCGGCGGGCCGCACCGCGCTGGAGGAGCTGCTCCCCGGCCTGTCCGCGCAGCTGCGGGCGGCCGGGGCACCCCTGGTCGACCTGCACGGGCAGGTCCACTGGTACAACGACGGCCACCTGATGCGGCGGGCGCCCTCCGGCCTGATCGGGGTCGGGATCGGCCGGCCGCTGCTGGAGCACACCATCCGGAGCCGGGTCGCGGCGCTGCCGGGCGTCCGGCTCCGCCCCCGGACCGACGTGACCGGCCTGCTGTTCTCGGCCGACGGCACCGCCGTGACCGGGGTCCGCCTGGGCCCGGACGAGGTGCTGCCCGCGGACCTGGTCGTCGACGCCGGCGGGCGGGCCTCGCGCAGCGCGCAGTGGCTGGCGGAGGCCGGCTTCCCGGCCCCCGCGGAGGACGTGGTGCGCGTCGACGTCACGTACGTGACGCGGCTCTACCGGCACCGCCCGGAGCACCTCGACGGCATGCTCGGGGCGCTGACCAACGCCGTGCCCGGGGCGCCGCGGGCCGGCATCGCCGCGGCCCAGGAGAACGGCCTCGTGGCGATCGCGCTCAGCGGCATGCTCGGCGAGCGCCCGCCGACCGACGACGCCGGCATGGCCGCGTTCGCCGACAGCCTGGCCGCGCCGCACCTCGCCACGATCATCCGGTCCGCGCCGCCGGCCGGCGACCCGGTGACGATGCGGTACCCGGCCAGCGTCCGCCGCCGCTACGAGCGCCTGCGCCGGTTCCCGGCCGGCTACCTCGTCGTCGCCGACGCGCTGTGCAGCTTCAACCCGATCTACGGCCAGGGCATGACGGTCGCGGCGCTGCAGGCGGTCCGGCTGCGCCGGCTGCTCGCCGAGCGCACGGGCCGCACCGGGGATCTCGCGCCCCGGTTCTTCCGGCAGGCCGCCCGGATCATCGACGGGCCGTGGTCGATCGCGGTCGGCGCGGACCTGCGCTTCGCCGACGTGCCGGGCCGGCGCACGGCCAGAGTCCGGTTCGTCAACGCGTTCGTGCACCGGCTGCACCGGGCCGCGACCCGCGACGCCGGCCTCGGCGCCGCGTTCCTGCGCGTGGTGAACCTCGTGGAGCCGCCGACCTCGCTGCTCACCCCGGGCACCGTGCTACGGGTGCTGTTCGGCGCCGCGCCGTAGCCGGCGGCCCCGGACGATCAGCAGGATGCCGCCGACCAGGCTGGCCACCCCGGCCGGCCCGAGGATCATGAGCAGGATCCGGCCGTCGTGCACCTCCCGGGCCTGCGTGGCGAGCATCTCCGGCGTCGGCTCGTCCTGGTAGGGCATCGGCCCGGTGCCAAAGAAGCAGGCCCCGAACAACATCAGGACCGACAGTCCGACCAGGGTCCAGCCCAGCTCCTGCCGCCAGCCGGTCCAGCCGGCGCGGACCAACCATCGCGGCGCCACCGGATCATGGTGGTCACCCGGGCCGCGAGCGTCAAGGGGCCGGGCCGGGCCGGTCGACATCGACCGCCATCTCCGGCGCAATCGTGGGCCAGGTATTTCGGGGCCGTCAGCAGGGCTTGCCCGCGGGCCTCAGGGCCGCGGTTCCCTTCCGGAGGCCAGCTGGTCGCGGCGGCGGGTGAGGCTCGCCGTCTGCGCGGTGTTGCCGGCCAGCGCGATGGCCCGGTCGTACGCGGCCCGGGCCTCCCCGCCGCGGCCCAGCCGGCGCAGCAGGTCGGCGCGGGCGGCGTGGAAGGCGTGGTAGCCCTCCAGCGGCAGCCCGTCGATCTCCGCCAGGGCGACCTGCGGGCCGTCGAGCTCGGCGAGCGCGATCGCCCGGTTGAGCCGCACGATCGGCGAGGGGTCGAGGCGCACGAGCTGGTTGTAGAGCGCGAGGATCTGCGACCAGTCGGTGTCGCGGACGTCCGGCGCGTCGGTGTGTACGGCGTTGACGGCGGCGAGGATCTGGTAGCGCCCCGGCGCCCGGCCCGAGGCGAGGCGCGCGCGGACCAGGGCGTGGCCCTCGGCGATCAGCGCGCGGTCCCAGGCGCCGCGGTCCTGCTCGTCGAGGGTGACGAGCTCGCCGCTCGCCGACACCCGGGCGGCCCGGCGGGCCTCCGTGAGCAGCATCAGGGCCAGCAGCCCGGCGACCTCGCCGTCGTCCGGCAGCAGGCCGTGGACCAGCCGGGTCAGGCGGATCGCCTCCGCGGTCAGGTCGCCGCGCACGGCCGCCCGCTCCGGGTCCGAGGCCAGGTACCCCTCGTTGAAGATCAGGTACAGGACGGTGAGCACCCCGCCGACGCGGGCCGGGAGGTCCTCGCGATCCGGCACCCGGTACGGGATCCGGGCCGCCTTGATCTTCGTCTTGGCCCGGGTGAGCCGCTGGCCCATGGCGGTCTCCTGGACCAGGAACGCGCGGGCGATCTCGGCCACGGTGAGCCCGCCGACCATCCGCAGGGTCAGCGCGACCCGCGCCTCAACGGCGAGCGCCGGGTGGCAGCAGGTGAACACGAGCCGGAGCCGGTCGTCGTCGATGGCGCCGAGCGGCTCGGGGGCGTCGGACAGCATGAGCGCCTCCCGGTGCTTCTCCTCGCGCCTGACCTCGCGCCGGAGCCGGTCGATGGCCTTGCGGAGGGCGGTGGTGGTGAGCCATGCGCCGGGGTTCGGCGGCAGGCCGTCGACCGGCCAGCGCTCGACGGCGGTCGCGAACGCCTCGGCCGCCATCTCCTCGGCGATGTCGAGGTCCCCGATGCGCCGGGCGAGGGTCGCGACCACCCGGCTCCACTCCTCGCGGTGGACCCGGGCGATCGCCTCCTGGATCCCGCTCACAGGAACGGCCGGAGCTCGACTCTCCGGTTGCACGCCTTCGACGCTCCGGCGGCGATCCGCCGCGCCGCGTCGAGGCCGGGCGCCTCGACGACCCAGAGGCCGGCGACGAACTCCTTGGTCTCGACGTAGGGCCCGTCGGTGAAGAGCGCCTCCCCGGCCCGGCCGTCGACGACGGTGGCCGTCTCGGGCGCGCCGAGGCCGCCCGCGAAGACCCAGTGGCCGTCGGCCTGCAGACCCTTGTTGAAGGCGGTGATCGCCGTCATCTCCTCGGCGGTGGCGAGGTCGGACGAGTCGAAGAGCACGGACATCAGGTACTGCGCCATCGGAACATCATCTCCTGTCGTAGGTGGCTGACACCGCTGCTACGAACGAGGGGGTGGCGATCCGACAGGCGCCGCCGGACTTTTTTCGGAGGAGATCTAGCGGGTCCGGCCGGCCGGGACGGGCTCCTCGTCGGCGACGGCGGCGGCGGCGTCCTCGGCTGAGTCGTAGGCGATGAAGAACGCGGGGCGGCCCTGCATGGCGGCGAAGATGCGCCCGACGTACTCCCCCAGCAGCCCGAGGCAGAGCAGCTGCACGGCGCCGAGGAAGAGCAGGACCACCGAGAGCGAGGCCCAGCCGGGCACGGTGACGCCGATGAAGTACGCCACCAGCACCCACACGACGAGCGCGATGCAGACGCCGAAGCCGGCCAGGCCGAGCCAGGTGGCCAGCCGCAGCGGCGCGGCCGAGAAGCTCGTCACGCTGTCGGCGGCCAGCCGGACCATCTTGGTGAGCGGGTACTTCGTGACACCGGCGGCGCGGCGCTCGCGGCTGTACTCAACGGTGCCGCTCGGGAATCCGAGCCAGGGCACCAGCAGGCGGTACACCGGCTGCTGCTCCGGCAGGGCGCGCAGGGCGTCGACCGTGACCCGGCTCAGCAGCCGGAAGTCGCCCGCGTTGTGCGGCACCCGGTTGCCCGCGAAGCCCCGCATCATGCGGTAGTAGCCGACGGCCGTCCAGCGCTTGAACACCGTGTCGGTGCTGCGGTCGTTGCGCACGCCGTAGACGATGTCGAGGTTCTGCGACCGGGCCAGGTCGAGCATGTCCTTGATCAGCTCGGGCGGGTCCTGCAGATCCGCGTCGATGCTGGCGACGTACTGGCCGACCGCCCGGTGCATGCCGGCGGTCAGGGCCGCCTGGTGCCCGCCGTTGCGCCGCAGCCGGATGATCCGCAGCTGCGGCCAGTAGCGGCGCAGCCCGATCAGCACGGCCGCGGTGGCGTCGGTGCTGCCGTCGTCGACCGCGACGACCTCGTAGGAGACGTCCAGCCCGTCGAGCACCTTGCGCAACCGCTCGGCCATGATCGGGAGAACGGCCTCCTCGTTGTACATCGGCACGACGACTGACAGCGTCGTCGCCTGCTCTGCGGTCGTGCTCATGCCCAAAGCTCCCCGGTGTCCTCGGTGCGGAAGTCTACGGTTACCCACGCGTCAGCGAGCGGACGTCCCACAGCCAGACGTCCTCGACCTGCCGGCCGGTGCCGAGCAGCGGGTCCAGGGTCTCACGCAGCTGCGGCAGGGCCTCGGTGCGGTAGACCACGATCGCGTCGGCCTTCCAGGTGCGCAGCTGGGCCAGCATCTCGGCCTGCTGGGCCGGGGTCAGCGTGACGGCCTTGCCGGAGTGCGTGACGTCGAGCAGCACCGACGTGACCGGGCCGGGCGGCGGCTCGTTGGTGGCGACGTTGTCGGGGCCGATCGGGCCCATGAAGTACCCCTCCGGCATCCGGAAGTTCATGTCCGCGGCCATCTGCCAGGTGAGCGCGGTCATGTCGCCGGTGGCCCGCAGCGCCGGAACGGGGACGACCGTGTGGTTCTCGGCGACGTACTGCTTGTAGGCCCCCGACGTGAAGAACTTCGGCACCGGCGGGCGCCCGGTCGCGGGCAGCGGCAGCGGCAGCAGCGGCACCAGCGCAGCGGCCAGGGCGGCCACCCACACCAGGCGCAGCGGCACGCCGGAGCCCTTGACCCCGGCGTCGGCCGCGGCCTTGAGGATCCGGTCGGTGGCCACGGCGAGGATCACGGCGAGCGCGACCACGGTCAGGAAGGTGAAGCGGCCCACGTTCATCGAGTCGAGCACCGGGAACTTGACGAACAGCTTCCACGGCCCCGGCAGCCCGGTGCTCTTGAAGTGCCAGTTCACGTTCGGGCCGAGGCTGAAGGCCAGGCCGACGGCGCCGAGGATGGCCACCGTGCGCACGAGCCGGTCCCGCCAGAGCCACAGCGTGAGGCCGGCGGCGAGGATGAGCAGGGCCCAGCCGAAGTACCCGTTCTCCTCGGCGTAGTTCGTCGAGGTGAGGGTGCCGCTGAGGTTGCCCACCGAGGTCGTGGAGAACTCGAAGAACGTGTTCAGGTCGTTTGTGACGTACGCCAGGCCGCCGAGGCTGTCGTAGTGCCGCGGGCCCGCGAACTGCATCCACAGCGGGTAGGCCAGCAGCGGCAGCGACACCGCGACCGCGACGCCGAGCCCGGTCAGGAACGGCCGGACCATCGCGCGCAGATCGGGCAGCAGGGGGAACGCGTAGACGATCACGAACACGCCGAGCGCGATCGCGGTCATCAGCAGGATCTCCTCGCCGATGAGCGCCTGGTAGGCGATCATCAGGCCGAGGATCAGCCCGTCGCGCACCGGCCGCGCGGTGCGGAAGAGGCGCAGCGCGTAGCGCACGATCCACGGCACCAGGAACATCGACACGAGGTTCAGGTGCGCGTTGCCGTGCGAGATGATCGTCGGCGCGAAGGCCGCGAACGCGCCGCCCAGCACCGCAGCGGCCCGGTGCAGGCGCAGGTCGCGGTGCAGCACCCAGTACCACCCGAAGGCGGTCAGCGCGAAGCCGAGCGTGACCGCGGTCAGGAAGCTCGCGCTCGGCCCGAACAGCAGCGTGATCGGCAGCAGCGGCAGCGCCAGCCCCAGCACGCTCGCGTTGCCCATGAGGTTCACGCCGATCGAGGCGTTCTGCAGGTCGGTGAAGAACGGGTTGTGAAAGTGCGTGATGTTGTACGTGTCGACGGCCAGGAACCACTCGAACTGGTAGTGGTCGTTGTAACTGTGCGCCAGGATGCGGCTACCTGGTCCGAGCCAGACGTGCGAGAACAGGTAGATGCCGACGGCGACGAAACCGGCCAGGATCAGCAAATCGGCGCGCATGCTGCGGAAACGGGATGGCTCGCCGGAGGTGCGGTCCGGAGTCTCCGGTTCCTCGGCGGTCGCTCGCTCGCTGGCCGTTTGGTCGGCATCCACGACAGACATGGCCAGGAGACTAGAGCATTACCGCGGGTAACGAGGAACCCCGAACGGGCGGCGGGGCCGGACCGGGTCGTACCGTGCCGGTATGACCGCGCCCGCACCCCTGGATCTGGACGCCGTCCGCCGGCTCGCCGCCGAGGTGGACACCACCGCCATCTGCGACGCCGCGCGCGACGTGCGGGTCATGTCGCCGCGGCTGCGGTGCCGGTCGGCCAGCCCGGTCCTGTGCGGCCCGGCGGTGACGGTGCGGTGCCGGGGCGACTTCCTCGGGGTCGTCCAGGCGATCGAGCGGGCCGGGGCCGGCGACGTGCTCGTGGTCGACGGCGGCGGGCGGGAGACCGCGCTCGCCGGTGAGCTGTTCGCCCGGGCCGCGTTGCACAAGGGGCTGGCCGGGATCATCGTGGACGGCGGCTACCGGGACATGCGGTTCGTATCCGGCTGCCCGCTGCCCGTGTACAGCCGTCACGTCAGCCCCATGGCCGGCACGACGACCGCGCTCGCCGACGTCAACCGGACGGTCGCGTGCGGCGGGGTGCCGGTCCACGCGGGCGACATCGTCGTCGCCGACCACGACGGCATCGTCGTGCTCGACCCCGCGACGGCGCTCGCCCAGCTCACCGCGGCCGCCGCGGTCATGGCGGCGGAGGCGCGGGTCGTCGAGCGCCTGGACGCGGGCGCGGCCCTCGGCGACTGCCTGAACCTCGCCGAGCACACCGGGCGGCTCGCGCGCGGCGAGCCGTCCCGGCTGCGGTTCACGTCGTGAACAGTCGTGACCAACTGATTCGATTCGGCTAGCCGTCACGGCACCGGCGTCGGCAGCGGTATGAGCGGGGCGGGCATGGTGTCTCTCCCATCGGACGATTAGACGTCGTAACGCTCAGTAATCATTTGATCACCCAGCTACCACGTTGCAACCATCGGGCGCCCTCTTCCGTACAACCGGACGAGGAGGTGCCGCACGTGGTCCGATTCAGGAGACGCCCCGACGACCCGGGCAACGCCGCCCGCGACCAGGGCCCCCGGTCGACCGAGGGCCGCCACTACCCCAACCGCGAGACCGCCGCCGGGGTGTTCAGCCGCCCGCCGGCCCCGGTCCCGGTCCCGGTCCCGCCGAAGCCGCCCCCGCCGCCGGCGGAGCCCGCGGAGGCGCCGTCGCTGTCGGTGCGCCCGCTGCGCACCCCGGCCCCCGCGGTCACCACGATCCGGGTGGAGCCGCTGCCGGTCGACGGGATCGAGTACGAGACCGCCGCCCCCTGGTGCAGCGACCCCCAGGAGACCCGGCCCGCGCCGCGGCCGCCCACCCCGCGGCCGGCCCCGAAGCCGCTGTTCAGACCGCTGGCCCCGAAGCCCGAGCGGCGCACGATCAACTGGCTGGACGAGTAGCGCTCAGCTGGCCAGCGCGTCCGGTACCAGGCCGACGCCCGACGCGGTGGCCAGCGCCTCGTGTAGGTCGGCCACGAAGCGGTCGACGCGCTCGCGCGGCACGCCGGGCATGAGCACGGCGTGCGCGTTGCCGCGCTCGTCGGTGGCGAGGGGCCAGCGGTCCAGCAGCGGCTGCGGCGGGCGCGGGAACACCACGGTGAACGCCCGCGGCTGGGCGCGCCAGGCGGGCCAGCCGATGCCGCGCAGCTGCTGCTCGGTGTGCCGGGCCAGGGCCCGCGCGGCGTCGGCCCGGGCGCGCAGGCCGGTCGGGCCCCAGTGCCGCAGCAGGTACCACAGCCACAGCGGCGCGTGCCCCGAGCGCGAGCCGGTGATGGTGCTGTCCGGGGCGGCGGTGTACGTGATGTCGCCCCGGCCCGTGTGCCGGTCCGCGAGCGCCACCACCACCCCGCACGGGAACGGGGTGGCCAGGAACTTGTGCCCGCTGACGGCGACGCTGTGCGCGCCGTCGGCGAACGTGAACGCAGGCCGGCCGACCGGCTCGTCCAGGGCCAGCGGCACGCCGGCCAGGGCGGCGTCGGCGTGGATCCACCGCATGGCGTCCGCGACCCCGGCGGCGTCGAGCACCGCCCCGATGCGGGCGACGTCGTCGACGGCCTCGGTCATCGTCGTGCCGATCGAGGCGACCACGATCGCGCCGGTACCGCGCCGCCGCCGCCCGTCCCGGACCACCACCGCGTGGAGCAGGTCGTAGCGCATCTCGCCGCGCTCGTCGGCCGGGACGACCCGCAGGCGCAGCCGCAGCAGCTCCGCGGCCTTGGCCACGCTGTAGTGCGCCGCCGACGAGCAGTAGACGGTCGCCCCCGGCAGCATGAGCCGCGCCTGCCACAGCGCCCAGTGCGTGCTCTCGGTGCTGCCGGTGGTGACGTACCCGTGCCGGTTGTCCAGCGGCGCGTCGAACAGGTCCGCCAGGAACCCGACCACCTCGTGCTCGAGGTGCTTGGTGTGCATCCGGTAGGCCCCGCCGGGCGCGAACGGGTGCCCGACGTTGTTGAGCAGCAGGCGCTCGAACGGCGCCAGGGGGCTCATGTCCGGCAGGTCGGTGGCGCCGGGGAAGCCGAGGTCGTAATCGCGGTGCCGGAGCAGATCGGCGTGCAGGCGGTCGAGCCGGCCCGCCACCGTCGGGTCCCCCGGCGAGCCGGGGGTCATCGCGGCCGTGACCCGTGGTCGACGATCCGCCCGATCTCGCCCATCCACCGCCACACGTGGTAGATCGGATCGGACTCGGGCGTCTCGGCCAGCGCCGGGTTCCAGCGCCAGTGCATGCTCGGCGTGCCGTACTGCGTGTTGCCGTCACGCACCGAGCAGTCCACGGTGAGCGCGTTGAACTGCAGCTCCCCGCCGCGGTCGAGCACCAGCATCGTGCCGTCGATGAGCCGGGCGTAGCAGCGGCCGGGCAGGTCCGCCTCGCTGCGCGCGGTGCGCTGCGCGGTGGCCCAGTCGCCGTAGGGCGTGTCGAGCGTGACGACCCCGATGCCGGCGAAGACGGCCTGGGCCGACATCGAGTCGGTCTTGTTGCACATCTCGGTGCGCGGGTCGAAGCCGGGATTGTTCGCGTACCCCTCGCGCGCATGCTGGGCCAGACCGTAGAGCAGGTGCGGCAGCGATGCGGCCTCGTCGTCGCCGAGGAAGATCCGGGTCGCGGTGCGCAGCTGGTCGTACAGCCGGCCGGCCGGCTCGCAGTAGAACAGCGCCACCCCGTGCGGGGCGAGCGGATCGCGGCGGCGGCGCTCCCAGGCGTGCCGGGCGTGCAGGAACGAGAAGCGCCGCAGCCGCGCCACGACCGCGCCCCGGTAGGTGGGCGAAATATCCACACCCGCCGGTGCCGGCGCCGGCGCCGGCGCCGGTACCGGCTCGAGCCCGGCCGGCGCGCCCGCCATGTGCCGCGGGCCGGGAATGCGGACCTCGGGCTCGGACGCGTATCCGGGCGGCTCGGACCCGTACCCGGAAGGCTCGGACCCGTACCCGGAAGGCTCGGACCCGTACCCCGGCGCCTGCTGCACCTCGCTCGTGCGTTCCAGCGCCCACCAGGGCACCGACGACGAGAACGGGGGCGGCGAGGTCATGCGCGGGTCAGACATCGAGGTCCTGCAGCCGCTGGTCGAGCACCCGCAGCGGGTCGGGCCGGCCCTTACCGACCTCGGCCAGCACAGGCGCCTTCCCGGCCCGCAGCGCGAGGCCCCACGCGACGCCGGCGGCGATGGTCACCACGACCGCGGCCGGCAGGATCGCCTGCAGCGGGGAGTCGTCGGCGATCTGCAGCAGCGACGACAGGTGCGACACCATGACCCCGAGCACCACGAGGCCGCCGATGACGCCGAGCGAGGGCAGCACGGTGGTGACGAACAGGCCCTCGGTGCTGCCGCCGCCGCGGCGGTAGAAGCGGATCGCGCCGGCCGAGATGAGCACGAGCATGACCAGGATGCCGACCGCGCCGGCGGCGGAGAGCCAGGTGAAGATGACGCCGATCGGGTCGGCCCCGGCCACGGCGAAGACGCCGACGACGAGCAGCGCGGAGACGCTCTGCACGAGCGAGCCGCCGGTCGGCGCGCCCTGGGCCCGCCCGCTGGTGCCGGTGCGGGCCAGCCACGCCGGCAGCACGCCCTCGCGGGCCATGGCGAAGATGTACCGCGCGATCGTGTTGTGGAACGACAGCATCGCCACCGTCACGCTCGTGACGAGCAGGAGCGTCGCGAGCAGGCTCAGGCCGCTGCCGTACCACTCGTCGAAGAGCGCGAACGGCAGCCCGGCCTCCGGGTTCGCGGCGGTCGCGGCGATCTGCTTGTCCCCGACGGCCACCGCGAGCGCCCAGGCCGACAGCCCGTAGAACAGGGCCATGAACAGCACCGCGGCCAGCGTGGAGCGGCCGATGCTGCGGCTGGTGCGGACCTCCTCGGAGTACGCCGGCGCCGTGTCGAAACCGATGAACGCCGCGATGCCGAGCGCGAAGGCACCGCCGATGCCGGGGGCCCACAGGCCGCTGAGGCTGATCGGGGCGGTGGCGATCGCGCCGCCGAACGGGTGCGTGAAGCTCGCGATGTCGAACAGGGTGATGACCGCGAGCTCGATGCAGAGCACGGTGCCGACCACGAACGCCGACAGCGAGACGTGCAGCAGCCCGCACACCGCCACGACCAGCCAGATCACCGCGGCCCACAGCAGCCACGGGCCGCCGATCAGGCCCGCGATCGTGACCCCGATCAGGCCGTACAGACTCATCTGGATCGCCGAGTAGAAGACCAGCGCGAGCGCCCCGCCCACCAGGCCCGACATCGGCCCGAAGGCGTGGGCGAGCAGCGCGTACGCCGGGGCGGCGTGCGGCACCGCGCGGGACATGGCCACATACCCGACCGCGAGCAGCCCGAGCATGACGCCCAGCAGCGGGAAGGTCAGCGGGGTGGCAACGAGGCCGGTCGATGCGTAAGTGGCGACGATACCGCCGGCCAGCACGGCCATCGGCGAGCTCGCGCCGACCTGGAAAAGCCACACGCCGCCGCCGCTCATCTTCCGGCGGGTCAAACCTTGCGTCGTCACCGCGCACCACCGTCCACAGTGGAGAAGGGGTGGCTTTCGGGCACGGGTGTAGCGCAAGAACGCATCGCGGCGCGTACTCCAGTTTCTGGCTCGGGGCCGGAGATGATCCGATCACGACAGTCAATGTGATAAATGTCGCTGCGAAGTGTATCTACGCGGATCACCGTGCGCCTACCACACCACGCTGCGGGGTATTTCACAATCCGCGTCGCCATGATCACCTTGCGTTGGCCTTGTCGTTCGGCGACAAAGGATCCTTACTCGAGTCGGAAATCCGATCGGAAAACCGTTACGAAACGGGGCACTACCGGATCGACGATGGCGGGGTATTGCGGCTGCGGCTCCCCCGACCGGCAGGGCCCGCACCAACCTGCGCCACGTGCTGCACACCCTGCGCGCGGCGCTGCCCGAGGCCGGCGGGCACCTGCGCGCCGACGGGCCGGCCTGCGGGAACGGTTTCGGGGCGCGCTGCTGCGACCGGGCGAGGAGGGCTACGACGAGGCCCGCCGCGTGTGGAACGGCGCCTTCGACCGGCGGCCCGCCCTCGTCGCCCGGTGCGCGGGCGCCGACGACGTCCAGGCCGCCGTCCGCCACGCCCGCGAGCACGGCCGGCCGATCGCCGTGCGCGGCGGCGGGCACTCCGTCTCCGGGTACGGCACCGGCGACGACACCCTGGTCATCGACCTCTCGCCGCTCAAGTCGGCCGCCGTCGACCCGGCCGCGCGGACCGTCCGCGCCGCCGGCGGGCTCACGTGGGCCGAGCTCGACCTGGCCACCCAGCGCTTCGGGCTGGCGACCACCGGCGGCTCGGTCGGCTCCACCGGCATCGGCGGCGTGACGCTCGGCGGCGGGTTCGGGCACCTCATGCGCCGCCACGGGCTCATCGTCGACAACCTCCGCGCGGCCGAGCTGGTGACCGCGGACGGCGAGCGGCGGCGCGTGGACGCCGTGACCGATCCGGAGCTGCTGTGGGACTGCGCGGCGGGAAACTTCCGCGTGGTCACCGCGTTCGAGCTCGACCTGCACCCGGTCGGGCCCGTCGTGCTCGGCGGACCGATCTTCTGGCCCGCCGGCCAGGCCGCGGCGGTGCTGCGGTTCCTGCGCGACTGCGCGCCCCCGACGAGCCGGGCGTGGCGATCGTCGCCGCCGCGGCGCCCCCGCTGCCGTCGCTGCCCGCCGTCCCCGTGTTCGGCCTGATCCCCCGGGGACCTCGCCGCGGGCGAGCGCGCCCTCGCGCCGCTGCGGGCGTGCGGGCGGCCGATCGCCGATCTCGTGCGTCCGGCGCCGTACCGCGCGATTCAGTCCACATTGGACCTGAGCGCCGCCCCGGGCAACGCGCGGGAGTTCGCGGCGGCGTTCGCCGCGACGGTCAGAGATCCGGCTCCGGCTCCGCGATGAGCACGCGGTGGCCGCCGGCGGTCAGGCCGTGGCCGGGCGAGCGGTACGGCAGGTCGTGCGCGGCCCGCCGGTCGATGGCCGACTCCGACGGGTTCTCCAGCCGCAGCTCGACCCGCTGACGGAACGCGTCCAGCCGGGTCGCCGGGCCGAGGTCGGCCCAGCGCCCGGCCGACGCGGCGACGTGCACGCCGAGCCGCGGGCCCTCGTGCAGCACGGGGTCGAGGAGCCGCGCGGTCTCCGGCTCGAGCGCCGCGAGGTCCTCGACGACGAGCAGCACGTGAGCGCCCTGCACCCCGGGCGCGCCATGGCGGTCGGCGACGATGCCCGCGACCTCGGCCGCGACCCGGCGGACCGCGTCCGGGTCCGCGTGGCGCGCGGACGCGGCGACGTGCGGCCGCGCGGGCGCGTCGCCGTGCAGGATCGCGTAGACGCGGGCCTCCTGCGGCGGCAGGAGCCGTGCGAGGGCGTGCACCAGGGTCAGCAGCGCGGTGCGCCGGCCGCTGCCGGGCGCCCCGACGACGGCCAGGTGCCCGGCGTCGCCGCGCAGGTCGACCGCGAAGGGGCGGCGGGCGTGCTCCCGCGGCAGGTCCAGCACGCCGATCGGTACGAGCCGCCGGTCGCCGAGCAGGACCCGCAGCACGGTGCCGAGCGGGATGCGCTCCTCCAGCGGGGGCAGCCACAGTTGCCGGGTCGCCCCGCCCGCCGCGGCGAGCCGCTCCAGCAGGACCGACAGCACCGTGCCGGGCCTCGGATGGCGCCGCGCGCGGATGAACGCCTCCCACGAGGGCGGGCCGGCGTGGTACGCGAACCCGCAGTAGGCGGCCCGGAACCGCACCGGCGCCCCGGGCCCCTCGCGCAGCAGCCCGTGACCGGGCGCCGACGGCAGCTCGTAGGCGTCGGGGAGGCCTATCGCCTGCCGCGACTCCATCGCCGAGAAGGTGCGCAGCGCGACCCGGCACGACAGGTGCGCGTCGAGGCCGCGCAGCCGCCCCTCCTCCAGCCGCTGGCTCGCGAGCACCAGGTGCACGCCGAGGGAGCGGCCGATGCGGGCCGCCGTGGTGAACGTGTCGAGGAACTCCGGCATCGACGTCATGAGGTCGGAGAAGTCCTCGAAGACGGCGACGAGCCGGGGCAGGGCGTGGCCGTCCGCCCGGTACTGCCCGATGTTCGCGACCCCGGCGTCGCGGAACAGCTCCTGGCGGCGGCGCAGCTCGCCCTGGATGACGGCGGCCAGGCGCCGCAGGTCGCGGATCTCCCACAGGTTCAGCGCCAGCCCGGCCACGTGCGGCAGGTTCTCGAACCCGGCGAACGAGGCGCCGCCGCGGTGGTCGACGAGCAGCAGCGCGAGCTCGTCCGGCGGGTTGTGCACGGCGAGACCCAGCACGAGGGTGCGCAGCAGCTCCGACTTCCCGGAGCCGGTCGCCCCGACGACCAGCGCGTGCGGCCCGGCCCCGCCCTCGGCCCCCTCGCGCAGGTCCAGCGCCACCGGCGAGCCGTCGGCGGCGACGCCGACGGGCACCACCGGCCCGGCCGCGCCCTCGGCCCAGCGCTTGGCCGGGTCGAACGCCGCGGCGTCGCCGATCCCCCACAGCGGCGGGACCGTGACCCCGCCGTGGCCGTGCGGCGGCGGGGGCACCTCGTGCGCGACGATCCGCAGCGCGGCCGCGGCCGCCTCCCGCACGGCGTCGGGCTGGTACTCGTCGGCGAGCCACACGAGCCGCTGGGCCGCGTCGTAGTCCGCCCTCGGCGCGAGCGCCGCTTCCAGCAGGTCCCGCACCTCACCCAGGCGATCCTCCGGCACGCGCCCACGGTACCCGGGTGTCGTTTGCGGCGGTACGTCATGATCGGAGGCGTGATTCGCTTCGTCCTCAACGTCCTGTGGGTCATCTTCGGCGGCGGGTTCATCCTGTTCCTCGGGTACGCCCTGGCCGCGCTCATCTGCTTCGTCCTCGTCGTGACGATCCCGTTCGCGATCGCGTCGTGGCGCCTGGCGGTGTACTCGCTGTGGCCGTTCGGCCGCACCGTGCGCGCCAAGAACGGCGGCGCCGGCGTCGCCACCGGGCTCGCGAACGTGCTCTGGGTCGTGCTCGCGGGCTGGTGGCTCGCGCTCACCCACATCACGGCGGGCATCACCCTGTGCGTGAGCATCATCGGCATCCCGTTCGGCATCGCGCACTTCAAGCTGGTACCGATCGCGTTCTGGCCCCTCGGCCGCGAGGTCGTCGAGCTCGACTAAGGATCGTCGGCCACTGACACGGCGACGGCGGCCGGGCGCAGCAGGCTGTCGGGTCCGCCGTAGCCGGGCCGGATCACGCGGACCACCGTGCCCGCGCCCTCCGCCCCGCCGGCGACCGCCTCCGCCGCCTCGTGCCGGGCCGGGTCGAACACCTCGCCCGGCTCGCCGATCGGCTCGTAGCCCAGGCGGCCCAGCACCGCCCGGGCCTCGTCGCGGACGTGCTCGACGCCGGCCACGATCGCGGCCGGGTCGGCCCCGGCGTGCGTGAGCGCCAGGTCGAGATGGTCGAGCAGCGGCAGCCACGCGGCCGTGCACCGTTCCCGCTCGGCCGCGGTGCGCTCGGCGACGAGCCGGTCGCACCGCTTCCGCGCGTTGTCGGCGTCGGCCTCGGCCCGCCGCCACCGCCGCTCCCAGTCGACGCCGTCCATCACGAGAACTCGGCGTGTACGACGTCCTCGTCCGCGTACACGAACTGGCGCAGATCCTCGGTCAGGCCCCGGACCTCGTCGTCGCGCGGTTCCCGGGCCTGCCGCAGGAGCAGCTCCGCGCGCTCGCGCTCGTGCGCCGGCATCCGTGCGCCGCCCTCGTCGAGCCGCCGGCGCACCTGGTAGGCGGCCCCGTCGAGCTCGTTGCGGGCCTCGACGCTGCGGCGGGCGCGCTCGTCCTCGCCGCGGTACCGCTCGGCGTCGGCCACCATCCGCTCGACCTCGGCGGGCTCGAGGGTGCCGCTCTCGGTGATGGTGATCTGCTGCTCGCCGCCGGTGTCGGCGTCCTTCGCGGAGACGTCCAGGATGCCGTTGGCGTCGATGTCGTACGTCACCTCGATCTGCGGTCCGCCCCGCGGCGCGGGCCGGATGTCGGTGAGCCGCAGCCGGCCCAGCACCCGGTTGTCGGCGGCCCGCTCGCGCTCGCCCTGCAGGACCACGACCTCCACCGCGGGCTGGTTGTCCTCGGCGGTCGTGAACGTCTCCGTGCGGCGCGTCGGGATGGTCGTGTTGCGCTCGATGACGCGGGTCATGAGCCCGCCGAGCGTCTCGACGCCCAGCGAGAGCGGGGTCACGTCGAGCAGCACCACGTCGCGCACGTCGCCCTTGAGCACCCCGGCCTGGATCGCGGCGCCGAGCGCGACGACCTCGTCGGGGTTGACGCTCATGTTCGGGTCCTTGCCGCCGGTGAGCCGGCGCACGAGGGCCTGCACGGCCGGCATGCGGGTCGCGCCGCCGACGAGGATCACCTCGTCGAGGTCGCCCTCGCCGGTCTTGGCGTCGCTCATCGCCTGCCGCACCGGGGCGAGGGTGCGCTCCAGCAGGTCGTGGGTGAGCTCCTCGAACACGGCGCGGGTGATGGTCGTGGTGAGATGCTTGGGCCCGTTCGCGTCGGCGGTGACGAAGGGCAGGTTCACGCTCGTCTGCGGCACCGTGGACAGCTCGATCTTGGCCCGCTCGGCCGCCTCGATCAGCCGCTGCAGCGCCTGCGGGTCCTTGCGCAGGTCGATGCCCTCGTCGCGCCGGAACTCCTCGGCCAGGTGGTCGACGAGCCGGTGGTCGAAGTTGTCGCCGCCGAGGTGGGTGTCGCCGGCCGTCGCGCGCACCTCGACCACGCCGTCGCCGACGTCGAGGATGCTCACGTCGAACGTGCCGCCGCCGAGGTCGAAGACGAGCACGGTCTCGTGCCCCGACTTTTCCAGCCCGTAGGCGAGCGCGGCCGCGGTCGGCTCGTTGATGATGCGCAGCACCTCGAGCCCGGCGATGCGCCCGGCGTCCTTGGTGGCCTGGCGCTGGGCGTCGTTGAAGTAGGCCGGGACCGTGACGACGGCCTCGGTGACCTTCTCCCCCAGGTACTTCGCGGCGTCGTCGGCGAGCTTGCGCAGGACCTGCGCCGAGACCTCCTCGGGCGAGATCGGCCGCCCGCGCACGTCGGAGCGGACCGCGCCCTCGGGCCCGGCCACGACCTGGTACGTGACGGTCGCGGCCTCCTCGGCGATCTCGTCGTGGCGCCGCCCGATGAACCGTTTCGCGGACGTGATGGTGCCGTCGGGGTTGAGCGCCGCCTGGCGCCGCGCGAGGTGCCCGACGAGCCGCTCGCCGCCGGGCGTGTACGCGACGACGGACGGCGTCGTCCGGCTCCCCTCGGCGTTGGGGATCACGGTCGGCGCCCCACCCTCGAACGCGGCGATCACCGAGTTGGTCGTGCCGAGGTCGATGCCTACTGCCCTGGCCATGGAATCGATCCTTCCGACGGGGGTGACGTCCTGCCGGATCCAGCTTTCGTCGCGGGTACCGCCCGGGCGTCCTGCCGGGCGGATGACCCCGGGAGGATCAGCCGCAGGTCACCAGGCCGGCGCGGATCTTGCTGCGCACCACGCGGGTCGCCGACTCGCTCACGCGCCTGGCGAAGGCCGGGTCCGCCTTGGCCGCGGCGACCAGCGCGTCCGTCATCGGCTGCGCGTCGGACAGCCGCACGCTCAGCGGCATGTCGCCGCCCGCCTGCACGAACTTGACGGCCCGCTGCCCCACCGGCACCGACGAGACCGCCACCGCGGCGCCGAGGTCGTCCGACATCACGAGGCCGTCGAAGCCGAGCTTGCCGCGCAGCAGGTCGGTGATGATCGCCGACGAGAATGCGGCGACGTTGCGGGAGTCGAGCTTCGGGTACGTCGCGGACGAGATCATCACCGCCGCCGAGCCGGCCTTGATGCCGCTGGCGAAGGGCTTGAGCGACCCGTCGTCCGCGGTCGTGAGGTCGTCGCGCGCGCCGGTCGTGGTGTCGGTGTTCACGCGCACGCGGCCGAGCCCGGGGAAGTGCTTGAGCGTGGTGAGCACGCCCGCGCCCTGCACCGCGGTCACGACCGTGGCCACGTCCTCGGCGACCGGGTCGGGCGTGGAGCCGTACTGCCGCTCGAAACCCCCGATCGGCGGGTTGTTCTTGCCGACATCGGCGGGGACGACGTCGGCGACGGGCGCGAGGTCGATGGTGACCCCGATGCCCTTGAGCCGCGCGGCCCACTCGGCGGTGCGGCTGTTCAGCGTCGACGGGTCGAGCCTGCCCTGGTTCACCGCGGTCGGGATGGCCGGGAAGTCGTCGCCCTTGAGGGTCTGGACCTGGCCGCCCTCCTGGTCGATGCCGATCTGCAGCCGCACGCCGCCGTTCGCCTGGGCCGCGTCCTGCAGCTGCGCGATCTGCTGGCGCAGCTGGGCGGCCGAGGCCGAGGAGCGCCCGGCGAGAAAGACCCCGCCCAGCTTGTACTTCTGGATCGTCGTCGTCGCCCCCAGGGGTGAGCTCAGCGGCGTACCGATCATGAGCAGTTGGGAAGCCTGCAGTTCGAGGGGCAGCTTGGCGACCACCGACTCGGCGCAGCCCACGGCGGCGGAGGAGCCGGCGCCGCCCGGGGCCGCCGGCGCGGCCGAGGTCGAGCCGGAGGGCGGCGCGGCGGAGGGCGAGGAGTCGTCGCCACCCGACACCGAGTAGGCGACCCCGGCCCCGGCGAGCAGCACCACGATCGCCGCGACGACCGCCCACAGCGGAAACGGCCCGATCCTCCCGCGCTCGGCGACCCGGCGCGCTCCTCTCGGCATCCGTCGAGGATACGCAGGCCGCTCAGCGGTACGCGGTCAGGAAGCGGTCACGGAACTGGTCCATCCGCCACACCGGGGCGCCGTCGGCGGGCCGCAGGCCATCCTGCCAGCCCCACCCCGAGATCTTGGCGAGCACGTTCGGGTCGCGGGCGACGATGGTGATGGGCACGTCGTGGCTCGCGGTGTCCCCGACGATGACCGGCGAGGGCTGGTGGTCGCCGAGGAACACGACCACGAGGTTGTCGTCGCCGTACTGCTCCACGTAGGAGATCAGTGAGCTCAGCGAGTACACGATCGAGTTGCGGTACGCCGTGCGGATCTTCTCCGACGTGCGGATGACGGAGTCCGGCGGGTCGCCCTCGGTGCTCATCGTCTTGTACACCGTGCCGTCGCCGACCTCGTCCCAGCCGACGAGCTGCGGGATCGGCGTCCAGGGCGCGTGGCTGGAGACCAGCGGGATCTCGGTGAAGGTCGGCGCGTGCCCGGGCTGGCGCTCCAGCCGCTGGTAGGCCGCGAGCGTGAACTGGTCCGGCACCGGCACGTAGCTGAACTTCGGGCCCTTGTAGCCGATGTTCCGCGAGTCGTACAGGTCGTGGTACTGGAAGAACTTCCCCTCGGGCCAGTCGCGGTCGTTGGCCGGCATGATCCCGGCGACGTGCCACCCGCCCCGGCGGAACGCCGCGTTGAGCGTGAACCGGTCGCCGGACAGCAGCGACGAGCTGCGCTGGTTGTTGTCGACCCACAGGCCGGACAGCAGCGTCTCGTGCGCCATCCAGCTGCCGCCGCCGGTGATCGGGGAGGTCAGGAACGCCGAGCGGGCCTGGAAGCCGGCCGCCGCCAGCCGCCGCGTGCCGTCGTCGAGCACCGCGTTGACCTGGGGCGCGTACTGCGGGTTCTGCACCGCGTCGCGCCCGTAGCTCTCCACGAACGTGAGCAGCACGTCCTTGCCGCGCAGGGCGGTGAGCAGCTGCGAGCCGGGCGCGTCGCGGAACGCGTCGATCTGCGCCTGCTGGCCGAACTTCTCGCCGTCGCCGATGTCGCGGCGCACCAGCGAGACCTGGGTCCCCAGCGCGCCGACGGCCCCGTCGGAGGCGACCGGCACGCCGTTGGCGACCTGCACGTTCAGCACCGCGCACAGCGCCCAGACCCCGGCGAGGACGGCGGTACCGCGGGTCGTGGCCACCTGGTGCCGCAGCGCGAGCCGGGACAGGCGCCGCAGCGTGAGCGTCATCACCACCGGCACGCTGAGCACGATCAGGGCGAGGATCACCGTGATCACGACCGCGGCGGCCTCGCCGAGCGACGACTTGACCAGCCCGTACGCCGGGTCGAGCAGCACCCAGTCGAGGATCGGGTCGAACGGGCGCGACAGCGACGTGTAGAAGCCGAGGTTGAACAGCCGGATGATGAACAGCACGCCGAGCAGGACCCCGGCCACGCTGAGCACGACGGTGCGGGCCCGGCCGCGGACGGCGAGGAACAGCGCGACGAGCAACAGCCCCTCGATCGGCACGCGCAGGAAGGCGCCGTAGCTGTACTGCGTGAGCCGATCGGGCGTGACCAGCGTGAACAGCACCACCCCGGCCCCGAGCAGCGTGCCCGCCCACACGAGCGCGGCGCGCGGCCAGGACCGCCGCACGGGCGCGGCGGGCTCGTCCGGCGCGGGGACCTCCACGGGCGGCGAGAGCACGGCCATCAGGAGGACACCGCCACCGTGAGCGACTGCCGGCGCCAGCGCCACAGCACTTCGGAGCCGAACGACTCGACGAGGAACAGCAGCGAGATCGCCACAATCGTGGTGGTGACCGGCAGCGGCAGCAGCCCGGACGCGGCGACGGCGAGGGTCACGCCCTGCATCGCGGCGACGACCTTGCGCCAGTACCGCGGCGGCACCGGCCCGCGCAGCCACGGCACGAGCCAGGTCGCGAACCCGATCAGGTACCGCATCGCCCCGATCGCGAGGACCCAGGGCCCGACCGACTCGGCCACGAACGCGCTGAGCACGAGGATCAGCCAGGCGTCGGTCTCCATGTCGAAGCGCGCCCCGAGCGGCGTGCACCCGCCGGTGCGCCGGGCGATGTTGCCGTCCACGGCGTCCAGGGCGAGCGCGACCGCGCTGAGCGCGCACAGCACCCCGATCGGCACCGGCCGGCTGAAGGAGTCGGCGGTGAGCGCCGCGACCCCGCCGGCGAGCCCGGCCCGGGTCAGCGTCACCCAGTTGGCGGCGCCGAAGGCCTCGGCGCCGGAGCGCTGCAGGCCGTACTCGAGCGCCACCGAGGTGACGAACCCGCTGGCGAGACCGATCACCCACCCGGCCGTGCCCAGCCCGACCGTCCCCGAGAGGACGCCGAGCACGGCAACGTGGAAGATCAGTCCAATGACCGGACCGGTTCGAACCTGCGGCATCGTCACTCCGTGTACGAGGCTGTGCTTACTGACCATGGACCCGTCAGTGCATACGCGCGTTCGGGCGTAACGGTTCGATCGGAACGATCTCAGGGAGTGTCGGCGTGCCACAGGCGAACGCGTTCTGGACCACCGGGACGGGCGGGGAGATACGTCCGGTGGAGGTCCCCGCCCCGGGTGACGACGAGGTGCTGGTCCGGACGCTGTACTCGGGTGTGAGCCGCGGCACTGAGACGCTCGTGTTCGCCGGGAAGGTGCCGCCGGACCAGTTCGCCGTCATGCGCGCACCCTTCCAGGAGGGCGACTTCCCGTACCCGGTGAAGTACGGCTACCTCAACGTCGGCGTGGTCGAGGCGGGCCCTTCGGACCTGCGCGGCCGTACGGTGTTCTGCCTGTACCCGCACCAGAGCGCGTACGTGGTGCCGCGCGCGTCGGTGGTGCCGCTGCCCGACGGGGTACCGCCGCGCCGGGCCGTGCTCGCCGGCACCGTCGAGACCGCCGTCAACGCGCTCTGGGACGCGGCCCCGCTGATCGGCGACCGGGTGAGCGTGGTCGGCGCGGGCATGGTCGGCTGCAGCGTCGCCGCGCTGCTGGCCCGCCTGCCGGGGGCCGAGGTCGAGCTGGTCGACACCGACCCGTCGCGCCGGACCGTCGCCGACGCGCTCGGCGTCGCGTTCGCGCTCCCCGCGGAGGCGTCCGGGGGCCGCGACCTGGTCGTGCACGCCAGCGCGACGCAGCCGGGCCTGCAGCGCGCGCTCGAACTGCTCGCGCCGGAGGGGACGGTGCTGGAGCTGAGCTGGTACGGCGACCGCCCGGTCACCCTCGCGCTCGGCGGCGCCTTCCACTCCGGCCGGCTCACGATCCGCAGCAGCCAGGTCGGCACCGTCTCGCCGGCCCGGGCCGCGACCCGCACCTACGCCGACCGGATGGCCCTGGCGCTGCGCCTGCTGCGCGACCCGGCCTTCGACGCCCTCATCACCGGCGAGTCCCCGTTCGCGGACCTGCCGGCGGTGCTGGCCGGGCTCGCCGACGGCACCCACCCGGCCCTCTGCCACGTGATCACCTACTGAACAGGAGCATGCCGCGTGTACAGCCTCACCGTCCGTGACCACATGATGATCGCCCACAGCTTCCAGGGCGAGGTCTTCGGCCCCGCCCAGCGTCTGCACGGCGCGACCTACGTGGTCGACGTGACGTTCTCCCGCCGGGAGCTCGACGCCGACAACCTGGTGGTCGACATCGGCCTGGCCGCGCAGGAGCTCAAGGATGTCCTGGGCGCGCTGAACTACCGCAATCTCGACGAAGAGCCCGAGTTCAGCGGCGTGAACACGTCGACGGAGATGCTCGCCGCGGTGGTGGCCGACCGGCTGGCCGCGCGGGTTGCCGCCGGGGCGCTGGGCGGCGGCGGGACCGGGCTGGAGCGGCTGGCGGTCACCCTGCGCGAGTCACACGTGGCGTGGGCCACGTACGAGCGCGATCTGTGACCGTTTTCGCGGTGCTGCCGGGCGACATCGACGACCCGCGCTCCCCGAGCGGCGGCAACCGGTACGACCGCGAAATCTGCGACCGGCTGGCCGCCGTCGAACGCCCCGCGCCCGGCGCCTGGCCGCACCCGGACGCCGGGGACCTCGCGCGGCTCGACGCCCTCCTCGCGGGGCTTCCCCACGGCGCCGCGGTGCTGGTCGACGGCCTGGTCGCCTCGTGCGCGCCCGCCGTGCTGGAGGCGCACGCGGCCCGGCTGCGGCTGGTCGTGCTCGTGCACATGCCGTTCGGCGACGACGACCCGGCGGCCCGGCCGGACGAGGCGCGGGCGCTGCGGGCCGCGAGTGCGGTGATCGCCACCAGCGGCTGGACGAGGCGGCGGCTCATCGAGTTGTACGCGCTGAGCCGCCTCCACGTCGCGACGCCGGGCGTGCATCAGGCGCCGGTCGCCGCCGGGTCGGGCGGCGCCGGGGCGCTGCTCTGCGTCGCCGTGATCGGCCGCCACAAGGGCCACGACGTGCTGGTCGAGGCCCTCGCCCGGGTCGCCGACCGGGACTGGACCTGCGTGTGCGCCGGCTCCGTGGACCGCGACCCCGCCTTCGCGCGCGGGCTCGCGGCCCGCATCGACGCCCTCGGCCTGGGCGACCGCATCAGCCTCGTGGGGCCGCGCCCGGTCGATCCCCTGTACGCCGCCGCGGACCTGCTGGTCCACCCGTCGCGGGGCGAGACCTACGGCATGGTCGCCGCCGAGGCGCTCGCCCGCGGCGTCCCGGTCCTGGCCACGACGGCCAAGGGGCTGCCGGACGCGATCGGGGCCGCCGCGCCGCCCGGCTGGCTGGTCCCGCCCGGCGACGCGGACGCCCTGGCCGGCGCGCTGCGGCGCTGGTTCGGCGACGCGGCGCTGCGCGACCGGCTCCGGGCCGCCGCGCTCGCCCGCCGGGCGACGCTCACGGGCTGGGACGACACCGCACGCGCGGTCGAGGCCGTTTTCCGACACACGATCGCGGACTGAACCCGATCGCGTCCGGCGGCGTATGTAAATAGAGATCGTCCGGAAAGGAGTCCCATGCCGAGCAGCGCCGCCGCCGTCGCCGTACCCACGGGCCGCCGGGCGATCAACTGGGGTCTCGTGCGCACCGTCGGCGGGCTGGCCGTGCTCGCGCTGCTCGTGTGGCGCGTCGGCAGCGGGCCGTTCGTCGCCGGGCTGCGGATGATCGACGTGTGGTCGGTCGCGGCCGCGGTCGGCGTCGGGGCGGCCACCATCGTGGCGTGCGCCTGGCGGTGGCGGCTCGTCGCCCTCGGCCTGGGCATGCACCTGCCCCTGCGCACCGCGGTCGCCGAGCTGTACCGCGCGGTGCTCATCAACTCCACGCTGCCGGGCGGGGTGCTCGGCGACGTCGACCGGGCCGTCGGCCACGGGCGCGCGGACGGCGACGTCGGCCGCGGCATCCGCGCCGTCGTGTGGGAGCGCACGGCCGGCCAGGCCGTCCAGCTGACCCTCGCCGTGGCACTGCTCTGGGCGCTGCCGTCGCCGGTGCGCCCGTTCGTGCCCCGCATCGCCGCCGTCGTGGCCGGCGTCACGCTGCTCGCGGCCGTGCTCGCGCTCGTCGCCGGGCGGCGCGGGCCGCAGTGGTGGCGCCGGGCGGTGCACACCGCGCGCGCCGACGTCCGCGAGGTACTGCTGGCCCGGCGGATCTGGCCCGGCGTCGTCCTCTGCTCCGCCGTCGCCGTCGCCGGTCACCTGGTCACGTTCCTCGTCGCCGCGCGCACCGCCGGCCTGCACGCGCCGGCCGCGCAACTGCTGCCGCTGACGCTACTGGCCCTGCTCGCGATGGGCGTGCCCGCGAACATCGGCGGATTCGGGCCGCGGGAGGGCGTCGCCGCCTGGGCTTTTGCCGCCGCCGGCCTCACCGCCGCGCAAGGCGTGGCGACAGCGACGGCGTACGGGGTACTGGTGTTGGTGTCGAGCCTTCCCGGCGTAGCGGTCCTGCTGTTCCGCCGACGCACCGTGGCGAGCTAAGGAGAGGGATGTTCGAAACACTTCCGGGAGCAACCATGCGCACGCAGGTGACCGTGCCGCTGCGGCTCCTCGACGGGTACTCCACCACCGCCCGCCTGTTCACGTTCAACGGCCTGGTCGACGGGCGCGAGCACGTCGCCTTCGGCCTCGGCGACTGGGCCGGCGCGGCCCGCCGCAGCGCCGACGGGGGCGCCGCGCCGCTGGTCCGCCTGCACAGCGAGTGCCTGACCGGGGACATCTTCGGCAGTGAGCGCTGCGACTGCGGGCCGCAGCTGCGCGAGGCGATCGAGCGGATCACCGAGGCCGGGGGCTTCCTGCTGTACCTGCGCCAGGAGGGCCGGGGCATCGGGCTGTACTCGAAGCTCGACGCGTACGCGCTGCAGGACACCGGCCTGGACACCTTCGAGGCCAACATCGCGCTCGGGCACGCCGAGGACGAGCGGGACTACTCCGCGGCGGCCCAGATGCTCGACGCGCTCGGCGCGCAGCGCATCCGGCTGCTGACCAACAACCCCGACAAGGCCGACCAGCTCGACGGGCTCGGGGTGACGGTGGCGAGCGTGGTGCCGACCGGCGTCTTCCTCAGCCCGGCGAACGCGGGGTACCTCGCGGCCAAGGCGAGCCGTGCCGCCGCCAGGTGAGGCCACGCTCGCCTGGGAAGATGCGGCCGTGCAGATCTCCGAGGCCCGGCCCTACGTCGTGTTGAGCTGCGCGATGTCGCTCGACGGGTACCTCGACGACGCCAGCGACGAGCGCCTCGTGCTCTCCAACCGCGAGGACCTCGACCGTGTGGACGGGATGCGGGCCGGCTGCGACGCGATCCTGGTCGGGGCCAACACCATCCGCCGCGACAACCCGCGGCTCATGGTGCGCGCCCCGGAGCACCGGGAGCGGCGGGCCGAGCGCGGGCTGCCGCCGCCGGCCAAGGTCGCCATCCTCGGCCACGGCGACATCGACCCGCAGTCGCGGTTCTTCACCCACGGCGACGCCCAGAAGATCGTGTACTGCGCCACGAAGACCGCCCGCCGCAACCACGTCCGGCTCGGCGGCCGGGCCGAGGTCGTCGACGGCGGCGACCCCGTCGGCGCCGGGTTCGTGCTGGCCGACCTGGCCGGCCGTGGGGTGCGGCGGCTGCTCGTCGAGGGCGGCGGCACGGTCCACACCATGTTCCTCACCGCCGGGCTCGTCGACGAGCTCCAGCTCGTGATCGCGCCGTTCTTCGTCGGCGACGGGCGGGCCCCGCGCTTCGTCGGCGACGGGCACTTCCCGTGGCACCCCGGCCACCGCGCCACGATGGTGGATGTACGGCAGATGGACGACGTGGTACTCCTGCGCTACGCCCTTTCCGACCGATTCGAGGCCTCATGACCCCGCCGAACGGCACCGGCACCGCCGCTCCCATCCGGATGTCCGACCCCCGGGCCGCCGTGTCGGAGCGGGTGCAGCGGCACCGCCGCCCGCGGGGCGGGAACGGGCCCCAGCGCGCCACGTTCGCCCTCGTCGCTGTCGCGCTCGTCAACGCGGCCGCCGTCGAGTCACTGTTCTTCAGCGCCTCCGACGCGCCCAGCA
Organism: Dactylosporangium sp. NPDC049140; assembly: GCF_040648435.1. Lineage (NCBI taxonomy): Bacteria > Bacillati > Actinomycetota > Actinomycetes > Micromonosporales > Micromonosporaceae > Dactylosporangium > Dactylosporangium sp. NPDC049140. The sequence continues at coordinate 42,751 of NZ_JBEZDS010000047.1, forward strand.
CCATGCTGGCCGTCGGGCGGTTCCTGGGCCTGCACGCCGCGGTGCTGCTCGCGCTGCAGCTGGTGCTCGTGGCCCGCGTGCCGTGGCTGGACCGGCGGCTGGGCCTGGGCCAGCTCACCGCCTGGCACCGCTGGGTCGGCATCGGCCTCGCGTGGACGATCGTCGTGCACTCGACGCTCGCGTCGTGGGCGTACGCCCGGATCAATCACTGGTCCTTCGGCACGCTCACGGACAAGTGGCTCGGCTCGCTCGGCACGCTCGCCGGCATCGTCTCGGGCACGCTGCTGTTCGTCGTCGTGCTCGCCTCGACCCGGGCGGCGCGCCGGCGGTTGCCGTACGAGCTGTGGCACCTCGTGCACATCGGCACCTACGCGGTGGTCGGGTTCGCCATCGTGCACCAGACGATCGAGAACCCGATCTCCCAGCCGGCCACCTGGGCCAAGGTGTACTGGTGGGCGCTGTGGACGGTCTCGATCGGGCTGTTCGTGCTCGGCCGGATGGGCCTGCCGCTGTACCGCAACCTCCGCCACGGGCTGCGCGTGTCGGCCGTCGTGCCCGAGTCCGACGACGTGACCTCGGTGTACGTGACCGGCCGCGGCCTGGACAGGATGCCGGCCGAGGCGGGCCAGTTCATGCTGTGGCGCTTCCTCACGCCGGGGCGCTGGTGGCAGGTCAACCCGTTCTCGCTGTCGCAGGCGCCGGACGGCAAGGGCCTGCGGCTGACGGCCAAGGCGGTCGGGCGCGGCACGGCGGGCCTGCGCACCCTGCGCGTCGGCACCCGGGTCTTCGTCGAGGGCCCCTACGGCGCCTTCACGGCCCAGCACCGCACGAAGTCGGCGACGCTGCTGATCGCCGGCGGCGTCGGCATCACGCCGATCCGGTCGCTCCTGGAGGTTCTCGAGGGCTCGATCATCGTCATGTACCGCGTCCGCTCCGAGTCCGAGGCCACGCTCCTGAACGAGCTGCGCGACCTGTCGTACGCCAAGCGCGCCCAGCTCATGCTGGTCGTGGGCCGCACCAAGGACACGAGCCCGGCGCCGCTGAGCGCCGAGCACCTGACGAAGCTGGTGCCCGACATCCGCCAGCGCGACGTGTACGTCTGCGGGCCGACCGCCATGACGAACGCGGTGCTGGCGTCGCTGCGCAAGCTGGGCGTGCCGCGCATCCAGCAGCACGCCGAGGTCTTCGCCCTGGCTGACTAGCCCCTACCTACTTCTTGTTCTTCTTGCGCGGCTTCACGGTGATGTGGATCGGGGTGCCGGTGAAGTCGAACTCCTCGCGGAGCTTGCGCTCGACGAAGCGGACGTAGCCGGGGTCCAGCACGCCGGTCGTGAACAGCACGAACTTGGGCGGCGAGACGCCGGCCTGGGTCGCGAAGAGCACGCGCGGGGCGCGCCCGCCGCGGATCGGGTGCGGCGTCGCCTGGACGAGCGCGGTCAGCCACTGGTTGAGCTGGCCGGTCGGCACGCGGCGCTCCCAGTTGTCCAGGGCGGTGTTCAGGGCCGGGGCGAGCTTGTCCACGGCCCGGCCGGTCAGGGCCGACACGTTGACCCGCACCGCCCACGGCACCCGGCGCAGCTCGCGGTCGATCTCCTTGCCGAGCTGGTACCGGCGGTCCTCGTCGACGAGGTCCCACTTGTTGAACGCGATGACGAGCGCCCGGCCGGACTCGATCACCATCGTGATGATGCGCTGGTCCTGCTCCGAGATGACCTCGCTCGCGTCGAGCAGGACGATCGCGACCTCGGCCGCCTCGATGGCCGCGTTGGTGCGCAGGGAGGCGTAGTACTCGGTGCCGGAGGCGTGCGCGACCCGCTTGCGCAGGCCGGCGGTGTCGACCAGGTGCCAGGTCTCGCCGCCGAAGTCGACGAGGCTGTCCACGGGGTCGACGGTCGTGCCGGCGACGGAGTCGACGACCGCGCGCTCCTCCTTGGCCAGCTTGTTGAGCAGGCTGGACTTGCCCACGTTGGGGCGCCCGACGAGCGCGATGCGGCGCGGGCCGGCCTCGCGCGGCTCGACCGGGCGGGCCTCGGGCAGGTTCTCCAGGATCTTGTCGAGCAGGTCACCGGCGCCGCGGCCGTGCAGGGCCGAGACCGGGAACGGCTCGCCCAGGCCCAGGCCCCACAGGCTGGCGGTCTCGCCCTCGATCCGGTCGTTGTCGACCTTGTTCGCGACCAGGATGACCTTGCGGCCGCTGCGGCGCAGCATGCGCACGGCGGCCTCGTCGTCCGAGGTCGGCGGGATCGTGGCGTCGACGACGAAGAGCACGACGTCGGCGGTCTGCGCGGCGATCTCGGCCTGGGTGGCGATGGCCCGGGCCCGCTCGCGGGCGTCGGGCAGCCAGCCGCCGGTGTCGACGACGGTGAAGTGCCGGCCGGTCCACTCGGCGTCGTAGGCGACCCGGTCGCGGGTCACCCCGGCCACGTCTTCCACGACCGCCTGGCGGCGCCCGAGAATGCGGTTGACCAGCGTGGACTTGCCGACGTTGGGGCGGCCGACGACCGCGACGATGGGGAGGCTCAGCTCAAGGTCCGGCTCGTCGCCCTCGGGGTCGAACGTGTCGCGCCCGGAGACGTCCGCGGACATCGCGTTCACGCCGTTACCTTGTCGAGCATGCGTTGCAGCCGCTCGACCACCTCGTCGATGCCGAGCGCGGTGGTGTCGAGCACGACGGCGTCGTCGGCCTGGCGCAGCGGGTCGGCGGCGCGGGTCGAGTCGAGGCGGTCGCGCCGGGCGAGGTCGGCCGCGGTGGCGACGCGGTCGGACGCGTTCTCGCTGCTGCGGCGGCGGGCGCGCTCCTCGGCGTCGGCGGTGAGGTAGACCTTCAGGTCCGCGTCGGGCGCCACGACGGTGCCGATGTCGCGCCCTTCGACCACGATCCGGTCGGCCTCGGCGATGATCGAGCGCTGGCTCGCCACGAGCAGGGCGCGCACGGCCGGGACCGCCGAGACGGCCGACACCGCGCGGGTGACCTCCGGCCCGCGGATCTCCCGGTCGACGCCGACGCCGTCGACGCTGATGTGCGGGGCCGCCGGGTCGGTGCCGATGGTCAGCTCGACGCCGTCGGCGACCGCGGCGATCTTGTCGGCGTCGCCCAGGTCGACGTTGTCGCGCAGCACCGCGTAGGTGACGGCGCGGTACATCGCCCCGGTGTCCAGGTAGCGCGCGCCGAGCGCCTGCGCGACCCGGCGGGAGATGGTTGACTTGCCTGAGCCGGACGGCCCGTCGACGGCAACCACCAGTTGCCGGCCCTCGTCGTGCACGCCCGTCTCCTCTGACTCGGTGAAGCCCTTCAAAACAGTACTTGACCCGCCGATGACGTCCGCCCACGGGAGGCCGCCGTCACACCGGGTTCTCCGCGACCTTTCCCTAACAACCGGCCGATTCGACCTCTTCCGGCATTTCAGGAATGTCGGAATCGGTGGGACAGAAGGGCGATGGCAGGCACGGCGCACCCATCGTGCGGTCGGCCTCGGGCAGGCGGTCGAGCACCGCGTCGGCGATGTCCATCAGCGCGTCCACCTGTTCGGGGCGCAGCGCGTCGAAGAACCAGTGCCGCACGTGGGCCACGTGGCGGGGCGCCGCGGCCGTGACCGCCTCCCAGCCGGCCTCGGTCAGCACCACGAACGCGCCGCGGGGATCGTCGGCGCAGGGCTCCCGGGCGACCAGCCCGCGGGCCGTCATCCTGGTGATCTGGTGCGTGAGGCGGGTCTTCTCCCAGTCGGCCGCGACGCGCAGCTGGAACACGCGCAGCCGCCCGCCCGGGGCCTCGGAGAGGCTCACCAGCACCGCGTACTCCGCGATGGTGAGCCCGGTCTCACGCAGCAGCTGCCGGGCGGTGCGGCGCTGAACCTCGGCGTTGAGCGCGAGGTAAGCGCGCCACGCCCGCTGCTCCCGCTCGTCGAGCCAGTCAACCGTCACGCCGGAAGTCTACGGGAGTGGGTGACACGTCACCGTTGTTCTGAGCTATGGTCTCGGTGACACGTCACCCTTCCCCGGGTGGCGGCACTCAGGAAGAGGACTCCACGCAATGACCAAGGTCGGAATCATCCTCGGCAGCACCCGCCCGGGCCGGAACGGCGAGGCCGTGGCCAAGTGGGTGTACGACATCGCGAGCCGGCGCTCGGACGCGGAGTTCGAGCTGGTCGACCTGCTCGACTACAACCTGCCGCACCTGGACGAGGCCATGCCGCCGTCCATGGGGCAGTACGCCAACGAGCACACCAAGCAGTGGGCGGCCAAGATCGCCGAGTTCGACGCGTACATCTTCGTCACGCCCGAGTACAACCACTCGACCAGCGGCGCGCTGAAGAACGCGATCGACTTCCTCTACGCCGAGTGGAACAACAAGGCGGCCGGCTTCGTCAGCTACGGCTCCGTGGGCGGCACGCGCGCCGTCGAGCACCTGCGTCTCATCGCCGCCGAGCTGCAGATCGCCGACGTGCGGGCTCAGGTGGCGCTGTCGCTGTTCACCGACTTCGAGAACTTCAGCGTCTTCAAGCCGGGCCCGCAGCACGAGAACTCGCTCACCACGGTCCTGGACCAGACGGTCACCTGGGGCAAGGCGCTCGCGACCGTACGCAAGGCCGCCTAGTTCCCCGGTGAGATCAGCGCGACGGGCCCGATCCCGGGATCGGGCCCGTCGCCTTCTGGAACCGGGCCGCCAGCGCGGTGCCGGCCGCGCGCAGCTCGGGCGGCCCCACGAGCTCGAACTCGGCGTCGAACATGCCGAACCACGCGGCCAGGCCGGTCCACGACCAGGAGCCGGCGGTGACCCGGCAGCGGTCCGGCCCGGCGTCCTCGACCAGACCCTGCCCGCGGATCCACTCGTTCGCGGCCGCGGCGTTCACGTGCAGGATCGCGGTGCCCTTGCACGGCAGCAGGTCCTGGCGCTCGAAGCGCTCCGCGACGAACTCCGCCACGTCGGCCGCCGGCAGCTCCCGCGGCGCGAACCGGGGCCCGTTCGGCGTGCGCGGCGTCATGCGGTCGACGCGGTACGTCCGCCAGTCCGCCCGGTCCAGATCCCAGCCGATGAGGTACCACCGCCCGCCCCACGTCACCAGGTGGTGGGGCTCCGCGCGGCGCGGCGGGCGCTGCACGCCGGCGCCCTCCACGAGCTCGCGCCGCCCGGCGTAGTCGAAGCGCAGCACCTCGCGCGCGCGGACCGCGGTGCCGATCGTGAGCAGGTGCTCGGCGTCGATGTCCCCCTCGCGCCACGAGCTCTTCACCACCCGCGTCACGCGTAGCGCGTCGACCCGGTGCCGCAGCCGCGCGGGCATGACCTGGCGGACCGTGGCCAGGGCCCGCAGCGCCGCCTCCTCCACGCCCTGCACCGACATCGTCGCCGTCTGCAGTGCCACCGCGACCGCGACGGCCTGGTCGTCGTCGAACAGCAGCGGCGGCAGCTCGGAGCCGGCGTCGAGCCGGTAGCCGCCGTCGGGCCCGCGGGTCGCCTGCACCGGGTACCCCAGGTCGCGCAGCCGGTCGACGTCGCGGCGTACCGTGCGCGCGCTGACCTCGAGCCGGTCGGCGAGCGTGCGGCCGGGCCAGTCGCGGCGGGCCTGGAGCAGGGACAGCAGAGCGAGCAGCCGGGCCGAGGTCTCGAGCATGGGTTCAGTATCGCCGGAGTACAGGACAGGAGCTGTCCGCTTCCGCTGCGAGGCTTCTCGCATGATTCGAACGCGAGGATTGACCAAGGACTTCGTGACCGGACGCAAGACGAGGATCCACGCGGTGCGCGGGATCAGCCTGGACGTCGAGCCGGGCGAGCTCGTCGCGGTGCTCGGCCCGAACGGGGCCGGCAAGACGACCACGATGCGCATGCTCACCACGCTCATCGAGCCGACGGCGGGCACGGCGGTGGTCGCCGGGCACGACGTGACCCGCGAGCCGGACCGGGTGCGGCGGCGCATCGGGTACGTCGGGCAGGGCAACGGCGCCGCGCACACCCAGCGGGTCGGCGACGAGCTGCGGGTGCAGGGCCGCATCTACGGGCTGGACCGGCGCGAGGCCCGGCGGCGGGCGGACGAGCTGCTGACCGCGCTCGACCTCGCCGAGCTGGGCGAGCGCAAGGTCACCGATCTCTCCGGCGGGCAGCGGCGCCGCCTCGACGTGGCCATCGGCCTGGTCCACGCGCGCTGTCCCGGAACTCGCTGCTGATCGGGCGGGCGCTCAAGGAGATGGTGCCGCTGGCCGGGCAGGCGGCCGTGATCGTCGCGGTCATGCTGCCGTTCGGCTTCCACCTGTACCCGGCCCGCGCGCTGCTCGGGCTGGCCCTGCTCGCGCTCTTCGGCGTCGGGCTCGGCTCGCTGAGCTATGCGCTGGCGGTAGCGGTGGCGGTCCGCCGTACCGACTGGATGTTCTGGGCGGTGCACCAGACGCTGCTGTTCCCGCTCATGATCCTGTCGGGCATGCTGCTGCCCCAGGAGTCCGGGCCCGGCTCGATGCGCACGGCGGCGAGCTTCAACCCGCTCGCGCACATGGTCAGCGCCGTGCGCCTGCTCTTCGCCGGGCGCATCGCCGAGACGACCGTGGCCTGGGGCTTCATCGCCGCCGCGGCCACGGCCGCCGTCGGGCTGGTCGTCGGCATCCGGGCGATGCGCCGCTCGACCTGAGGCCTACTCCCCCACGGCCTTGAACAACGCCCCGATCTCGGCCTGCGACAGGTGCCGCGTGCGGCCCGGTCGCAGGTCGCCGAGGCGGATCGGGCCGATCTCGGTGCGGATGAGCCGCTGCACCGGGAAGCCGACGGCGTCGAACACGCGGCGCACGATGTGATTGCGGCCCTCGTGGAGGACCACCTCGACGAGGGCCACCTTGCCGTAGGCGTCGACGACCCGGAACGAGTCGACCTTCACCGGGCCGTCCTCGAGGGTGATCCCGGACTTGAGCTCGCGCCCCATCGCGCGCGGGACGGGGCCGGGGATCTCGACCTGGTAGGTCTTGGCGACCTCGTACGACGGGTGCATCAGCTTGTGCGCGAGCCCGCCGTCGTTGGTGAGCAGGATCAGGCCCTCGCTGTCCTGGTCGAGCCGGCCCACGTGGAAGACCCGCGACTCGATGTTCGGCACGAGGTCCGAGATCGCGTTGCGGCCCTTGTCGTCGTCCATCGTGGAGACCACGCCGCGCGGCTTGTTCAGCGCGATGTACACCAGCCGGGTGTCGGTCACCAGGCGCTGCCCGTCGACGTGGATGGCGTCGCGGTTCGGGTCGGCCTTGTCGCCGAGGGTCGCCTCGCGGCCGTTGACCGTGACACGGCCCGCGTCGATCATGCGCTCGCAGGCACGCCGCGAGCCGAGCCCGGCCGCGGCCAGGATCTTCTGGAGCCGCTCCTCGTGCCGCGGCGGCTCCGCGTCGGGCGGGGCGTCGAACGCCGAGCCCTCGAACTCGGGTCCGGCGAACCCGGGAGCGGGCACGGAGTCGGAGTCAACGGACGGGTCAACGCTGGGCATCGGCGATCTCATCTATGTCGTCGGGAAGGAACGGGGCGAGCGGCGGCAACTGGTCGACGCTCTGCAGGCCGAGCTTCTCCAGGAACAGCGTGGTCGTCCGGTAGAGGAACGCGCCGCTCTCGGGCTCACTGCCGATCTCTTCGATCAGGCCCCGCGTCACCAGCGTACGGACCACCCCGTCACAGTTCACACCCCGGATGGCGGAAATGCGCGATCTGGTCACCGGCTGCTTGTACGCGATCACGGCGAGTGTCTCCAGCGCGGCCTGGGTCAGCCGGGTCTGCTGCCCGTCGAGCACGAACTTCTCCACGTACGCCGCATACTCCGGCCGGGTGTAGAGCCGCCAGCCCCCGGCCACCTGGCGCAGATCAAAGCCGAAACCCAGCCGGGTGTACTCCGCTGAGGCCGCCTCGAGCGCCACCAGCACCCGGTCGACGGGCTGATCGAGCACCTGGGCGAGGGTGACCGCACTGGTCGGCTCGTCGACGACGAGCAGAATGGCCTCGACCGCGGCCCGCAGTTCGGCGTCGCCCATCTCGGCCTTGACCGGCTCTTCGACGGCCGCGGCCGGCTTGGGCGCCTCGGGCCCGGGCAGCGTCGCGGCGACCGGCTCGGGTTGCACTTCGGCCTCGGTCTGCGCTACCGGTTCGACTTCGGCCTCGGGCTGCGGCTCCGGTTCGATTCCCGCCTCGGGCTCAGCCTCAGGCTCGGGCTCGGCTTCCGGCTCGGCTTCCGCTTCCGGCTCGGACTGCGGTTCCGGCTCGGGCTCGGGCTCAGGCTCCGCTTCCAGCTCGGCTTCCGCTTCCGGCTCGGACTCCGGCTCCGGCTCGGGCTCAGGCTCCGCTTCCAGCTCGGCTTCCGCTTCCGGCTCGGACTCCGGCTCCGGCTCGGACTCCGGCTCCGGCTCCGGCTCGGCCTCAGGCTCTGCTTCCAGCTCGGCTTCCGCTTCCGGCTCGGACTCCGGCTCCGGCTCCGGCTCCGGCTCCGGCTCCGGCTCAGCTTCCGGCTCCGCCTCGGCCTGGGGTTCGGGCTGCGGTTCCGGCTCGGACTCAGCTTCCGGCTCCGGCTGCGGTTCAGCCTCCACCTCAGCCTCGGGCTGCTCCTCTTCCGTGTCGGACTGCCACTGGAGGTCGGGGAACGACTGGGCGGCCGGCGGCTCCTGCTTCGGACGCGCCCACGGTGGCACCCAGCTCGCGGCCTGATCGGCCAGCGAACCCGTCGGCTTGTCGTCCTCGTTCACTCGTCCACCTCGTTGTCCACGTCCGCCGCGGCCTCAGCGTCTTCCGGCACCGGCGACTCCGAAGCATCCAACGAACCAGCGGATTCCGCCAATTCGGGGTCCTTGGGCGCGGGTGCGGGCGAGCCCTCGTACTCCTCGACCTCCAGCTCCACGGGCACGTCCTCGGCGGCGGTCCAGCGCACGACCAGCTCGCCGAGGGCCTCGGCCTGTTCGAAGTCGATCAGGTTCTCGCGGTACAACTCCAAAAGGGCCAGGAACCGGGCCACCACCTCGAGGGTCGACTCGCAGCCGGCGCAGAGATCGGAGAAGTTCGCCACGCGGCGCTGCAGGAGCCAGTCCCGCATGATGTTGGCGTGCTCGCGGACGCTGACGCGCACCTGGTGGATGTGGGCGACCGAGACCACCGGCGGCACCTTCGGCGTGAACGCCCGCACCGCGATCTTGAGCAGCCGCTTCGGGCCGATGCCGAGGACCAGGTCGGGGAGGGCGTCGGCGTACCGGGGCTCGAGGGAGACGGCGCGCGGGTACCGGCGCGATCCCACGGCCTCGAGCCCGGCGATGTGGGCGGCCGCCTCCTTGAAGGCCTTGTACTGCAGCAGCCGAGCGAACAGCAGGTCCCGCGCCTCGAGCAGCGCGAGGTCCTCCTCGTTCTCGACCGTGGCCGAGGGCAGCAGGCGGGCCGCCTTCAGGTCGAGCAGCGTGGCCGCGATCACGAGGAACTCGGACGCCTCGTCGAGGTCCCAGTTGTCGCCCATCGCGCGGATGTACACGATGAAGTCGTCCGTCACCGTGTGCAGCGCGACCTCGGTGACGTCGAGCTTGTGCTTGCCGATGAGCTGCAGCAGCAGGTCGAACGGGCCCTCGAAGTTGGACAGCTTGACCTGGAACCCCGAGGTCGCCGCGGCCGGCGCGGCGGGCTCTGCGATCACGGCGGGAGCGTCCGCGGCGTCCACCGCCGCGGACGACTCGACAACCGGCTCAGTCACGCGAAGAACCTAGCGCACGAACTGCGGAAAGCCCCTACTACAGCCGCCGCTCGGCCTGCTGCGCGATGACCTCGCGCGCCAGCTGACGGTAGTTGCGCGCCCCCGACGACGACGGGTCGAGCGTGGTGATGGGGGCACCGGCGACCGTCGACTCCGGGAACTTCACGGTCTTGGTGATGACCGTCTGGTACACCTTGTCGCCGAACGCCTCCACGACGCGCTGGAGCACCTGGCGGCAGTGGGTGGTGCGGCTGTCGTACATGGTCGCGAGGATGCCCTCGAGCTCCAGGTCGAAGTTGAGCCGCTCGCGCACCTTGTCGATCGTGTCCAGCAGCAGCGCCACGCCGCGCAGCGAGAAGAACTCGCACTCCAGCGGGATCATGACGCCGTGCGCCACGGTGAGCGCGTTGATCGCCAGCAGGCCGAGGGACGGCTGGCAGTCGATCAGGATGTAGTCGTACTCCTTGAGCACCGGCCGCAGCACGCGCGCCAGGGCCATCTCGCGCGCGACCTCGGTGACGAGCTGGATCTCGGCCGCCGAGAGGTCGATGTTCGCGGGCAGCAGGTGCAGCCCGGCGATGTCCGTTTTGATCCGGATGTCCTCGACCGTCACGTCGGAGTCCATCAGGATGTTGTAGATCGTGAGATCGAGGTTGTGGGGGTTGACGCCGAGGCCGACCGAGAGCGCGCCCTGCGGGTCGAAGTCGACGAGCAGCACCCGCCGCCCGTACTCCGCGAGCGCCGCGCCGAGGTTGATGGTCGACGTGGTCTTGCCGACGCCGCCCTTCTGGTTCGCCATGGCGATGATCCGCGCCGGGCCGTGCCGGTCCATCGGCATCGGCTCGGGGATCGGCTTGCGCATCGTGTACGCGGTCGGGTCGGCCGGCCCGAGCTCCGCACCGAGGTCAAGCGAGGCCTGCTCGGCGCGCATCGTGGTGGTCCACGACTCCGCCTGGTCGCCCATGCCTGTCATCGCTGGTCTTCGCCCCTCCCGGCGGCGCTGTCTCCACCCGGGGACCGAATCGGCGTCGGCCTTCAGGGGGAGCGAGTCAGCCGTTGCCCGACTCTACCGTCCCTGCAGGGTACATATCGCGCCGCGCGCCCGGCGTGTCGCGAAGCTCATCGTTGGGTACCTTCATTGCCGTGTTGGGACCAGGGGACGTGCTCGGCGACCGGTACCGCCTCGACGAGTTCGTCGCCAGCGGCGGCATGGGGCAGGTGTTCCGCGCCACCGACAAGACGCTGGGCCGCACCGTGGCCGTGAAAGTGCTGCTACCGGGCCACGTCAGCAACGAGGAGTTCGGCCGCCGCTTCCGCTCCGAGGCCCGGATCATGGCCTCGTTCGGCCACCCCGGCGTCGTCGGCGTGTACGACTACGGCGAGACCCCCGAGGGCACGCTGTTCCTGGTGATGGCGTTCGTGGACGGCCGCCCGCTGGGCGAGCGCATCAACGCCGAGGGCACCCTGTCGGTCGGCGAGACGCTCGGCATCGTGGCCCAGGCGGCCGACGCGCTGCACGCGGCCCACGAGGTGGGGATCATCCACCGCGACGTCAAGCCCAACAACCTCCTGGTCGGCGCGAACGGCGCGGTGACGCTCGTCGACTTCGGCGTGGCCCGCTCCGCCGCCGTCACCTCGGTGACGAAGGTGAGCGCCGTGATCGGCACCGCGCTGTACATGTCCCCCGAACAGGCGTCGGGCAAACCGATCTCGCCGTCGGCGGACATCTATGCGCTGGGCGTGGTCGCGTACCACTGCCTGACCGGCGCCCCGCCGTTCACCGGCAACTCCCCGCTCGAGATCGCCATCAAGCACCTGCAGGACGAGCCGCCCCCGCTGCCCGAAACCCTGCCGGCGGCGACGCGAGCGCTCATCGAGCGCGCGATGTCGAAGGACCCGCAGGACCGCTACCCGACCGCCGCCGCCATGGCGTCCGCGGCCCGGGCCGCCCGCGACGCGACGTCGGAAGACCCGGCCCTGGTACCCGCGATGCGCACCTCGGCCCCCACGACGATCATCACCACCCCGGGCGGCGCCCCCGCCGACGACGGCCCGGGACGGCGCCCGGTCTGGGTCCCGATCGCCGCCACGGCGGCCGTGATCGCGCTGGTGGCGGGCGTGGTCCTGGCCGTGGTCGCCCTGACGCGCAACGTGCTGGACCCGAGCTACCCGGACGCCCACACCTCCTCGTCGCCGACGGCAACGGTCTCGACGACGGGCAAGGCCCCGGGCGTCCCGAACGCGTCGCACGCCCCGACGCCGGGCGCCTCGGCGGGTGGCAACAGCGCTACGAACACCGCGCCGCCCAGCTCGCCGGCTCCTGGCACTCAGCCGGCTTCCTCTGCGCCGCCGGTTACGCGTACCACTACGCCTCCGGCGCCGACCACGGATGCGCCTACACCGCCTCCGGCGTCGGTGGAGGCTACCGCCGTCGTCGGCGGCTGAGGCGTTCCCGGCCGAAATGTCCGACACTTCGTGATCGGACATTTCGGATTTATACCCCGACGGGTCTTTTACTGGGACGGGGGCTGACAAACGACGCTCGGCCGATGGTGCGCGGGGCCTTCGGCCCCGCAATGTGTAAGCGTGGTCCCTTTTCGTTGTTGCCTACGGTTATGCCTCTTGGCCGTTGTTTGCTGCCGGGTTCGTGCGGGTCGTCATTCGGTGGTTCCTGTCTCGCGCTATTTGAAACGGGATCCTGTTTGCTTCCGTTCTTTGGGATAATCGATATGTGTTGGGGCAGCGGGGGTTGTTCAGCCGGGCCGAAATAGCTGCGATGTATGACGCTACTCGGCGGCGTAATTATTCGCCTGCCGGTGAGAAGTTTTGGAAGGAGCACCAGCGGCATCGGGACCGGGGGCTCGAGTAGCGGCACCGGAAGAAGCTCTGCGACAGGTACGGCAGTGTCGAGGCTGCTGACGCGTATTTCGAAGAGCGGGCCTGCGCGGCGCTCGCAGAACCGGCCGAATGCCCCGTCGAGCAAACAGAATGCCCAGCGCCGTCGGATGGGGAATCGGCGGAGCCGGCCACCGCGGATGCCGACGCGGATTGCGCGTCATCGCACACCACCACGATTGTGCCGCGCCGGCCAGGGCCCGTGCCGGCCGGTGAAATGCCCATTCGCCGATACTCCGCAACGACAAGCCACCGGCGACGGCTCCCCGAATCCATCGGCTCGCCGCGAAATATCACGATAAAACCGACATGTCGTGGCGCGGAGCGCCCGACATGTCGAGCTGGGCGCAGAACGGCCGTAATGCGCCAATTGGCGGGGCCGAGCGGGCGACGAAAAATCCCCCGATCGTGTGCAACCCTCTCCAGGGCGCTTGCGTCTACCCCCGGACGAAGGGAGCCCGAACGGGTGAACCAAGACGACGAGGCGCACTTCCGCGAATTCGTCACCGCGCGATTCGACGGGCTGCGCTCACTCGCCTACCTGACGTGCGGGGACTGGCACGCCGCGGAGGACGCGGTCGCCGCCTCGCTGGCGAAGCTGTATGTGCGCTGGACGAAGGTCGACACCCCGCTGGCGTACGTGCGGCGGGCGATCGTGCACGCACTGGTCGACGAGTCGCGGCGGCCCTGGCGGCGGCGCGAGCGGTCGGCCGGGTACGCGCTGCCCGAGTTGCCCGGGCCCGACCACGCCGATCAGGTCGACGAGCGGCTCCGGATCCGTGCCGCGCTCGCCCGTATGGCACCCGGCCAGCGCGCCGTGCTGGTGCTGCGGTACTACGAGGGACTGAGCGTTGAGGAGACCGCCGAGGTGCTCGGCCGCCAGCCGGGGACCGTCAAGAGTCAGACCGCCCGCGGGCTCGCCGCCCTCCGCGCGCTGCTCGGCACGGAAGAGCTCCGTGTCCGGGACGACGTTGCGGGGGGCCCTGCAGCGGGTGGTATCGGGATCGGCCACGACCAGGATGGGAGGGAAGGGCATGGAACAGGATCTGCACACGCTGCTGACGTCGGTCCGGGACGACGCGCCGCCACCGCGGCTCAGCGTTGACGACATCACCGCCGCGGGGCGGCACCTGGTGCGGCGCCGCCGGCGTATGGCCCTGCTCTCCTCGGTCGCCGGCGGCACGGTCACGGCGATCGCGGCGGTCACCGCGGCGCTCATGCTCACCGGCACGCCCCGCGCGCTGACCCCGGCCGTCGACCCGAGCGCGCTGCCCAGCGCCTCGCCGGCGCTTACCGAGTTCGCCGAGGCGCCCGCGTTCGTCACGACCTACCAGGGCTACAAGGCCGGGCCGTACATCGTCAGCGCCCCCGACCTGGTCACCAACGCCTACCAGCAGTCCTCGATCGACCCCGGCCCGGGGCCCGAGCCGACGGAGCCGGCGCAGCCGGCGCAGCCGCTGGCGACGGCCAAACCGTCGGCGAGCCGGGCGTCCGAGGTCTCGAGCGGGGGAACCCTGGTGGTGTACCGCCCCGGCGCCTTCGAACCCGCCCTCTTCGAGAAGGGCGGCGAGAAGATCCAGGTCGGCGACGGCGATGTGGGGTTCCTCGCCTACTCCGGCGGCCCGACCGGCCCGTCGATACCGCCCGGGGCCGCCAAGGCGATGTACGGCCGCGACGCCCTGGTGCCGACGCTCGCCTGGCAGTACACCGACGGCGCCTGGGCCGCGATCTACTGGACGGCCTGGGAGAACGTCCCGGGCCGCGACGAGCTGCTCACGATCGCGGACGGCCTGGCCCCGAGCGCGCCACGGCAGTTCCCGGTGGCGTTCCAGGCGGCGACGGTGCCGCGGGGCTATCAGCTGCTGACCGCGAGCTACGGCGACGACGTGCCCAGCGACGAGCCGGCCGCCTCGGCGGTCCGCCTGACGCTGAAGCCTCCGCCGCTGCCGCTGTACGAGCCGTACAACTTCGACGACCTGACGACGCTGACCCTCGCGACCGGCCGGTCCTACGCCGGGTCGAAGATGGCGGGGCGGCTCGACTGCAGCGGCCAGGTGCGGTGCACGCGGATCCTCGGCAACGGCGACGTGTTCGTCTCCGGCGAGGTCACCAACTCGAAGCCGTCGGCCGCCCTCACGCAGATCACCCTGGGCATCAAGCCCATGGACCCGGACGAACCCGGCGCCTGGCTGCCGGCCGTGAAGGTGTTCAGCAGCCAGTAGAGCCAGACGGTAGAGCCAGAAAAAGGCACCCCGGCCGAAAACTCGCGTGCGCGAACGGCCGGGGTGCTGCTACCGTCGACGCATGCGTTTCTGAGCCCATCGACGCCGCGCGAGCCGCCGCTGCCCCGAGCAGCCGGTCGGCCCCCGTTGTGGGTTCATTTTTCCCGCTTCGTGCTACCGCGCGGCCGCAGCCTGTCAACCCGCCAGCCCGCATCCGCGAAGGAGACGCCACCATGCCTGCTGTAGACGACGTACAGGAACCGGAGCCGGAAGAGACCGACGAGGACCGGCCCGCCAACCCGCTCGAGGCGATCCGCCGGGCCCAGGCCAACCGCACCTTCCCTACCGGAGGCGGCGGCCGGGGCGGCGGTGGCGTCGGGAAGGGCGGCAGCCCGAAGGCGCCGAGGATGTACAACCGCCACAAGTGAGTCAGTTCGACGGCTCCTGATTGATCGACACGGCCCGGCCATGGTCTCCGAAGACCGCCGGGCCGTTCGTCGTCAGGGTGTCGATGCGGTAGGTGCTGCCCGATCCCGCGGGGCCGGCCGGCGGCGGGGCCGAGGGCGCGAAGTCGGCCAGGACCCGCGCCAGGTCGAGCGGCGCCGCGCCGGGCACGCGAACCCAGGCGGCCTCGTCGAACCCCTTGTCGGCCAGCTCGATGCGGACCGGGGTGAATGCCTCCGGCGCGAGGTCCTCGTACCGCTGCGCGACCACGTCGTCGTAGACCTGCTCGGAGAGGATCAGCGCCGCCCCCGCCGCCGGGAACGCGGCCAGCGCGAGCTTCAGCGGGCGCGCGTCGACGAGCCGGCTCACCACGACCGCCGCCGCGCCCGGGAACCCGAGCGCCCCGTCGAGGTGGACCAGCCCGACGTGCACCGCGACCCGCACCCGGATGTGCCGCTCGCCGGGGAGCCCGGCGTTGCGCGCGCGCAGCAGCTCGTCGAGCGTGGTGGCGAGGTGCGCGACGACCCGCGGCTCCGAGGCCGCGGCCGGCAGCACCGCCAGCTCGCCGTCGCCGGCCGCCTGGGTGAGCCAGGCGCCGCGGTCGAGCCCGAGCCGCTCCGCCGCCTCCGCGAGGGTCCGGTGGAAATCCTCCTGGATGTGGTACTGCAGCAGATT
Source organism: Dactylosporangium sp. NPDC049140 (assembly GCF_040648435.1). Classification (NCBI taxonomy): domain Bacteria; kingdom Bacillati; phylum Actinomycetota; class Actinomycetes; order Micromonosporales; family Micromonosporaceae; genus Dactylosporangium; species Dactylosporangium sp. NPDC049140. Next base: position 58,664 of record NZ_JBEZDS010000047.1, read on the forward strand.
CTCCCGCCGCGAGTACTTCTCGACGTCGACCGCGACGAGGATGCGGCGCTGCGGCTCCGGTGAGGCAGATGCGGTCATACCCTCCACATGTAGTGCACCCCGAACCGGATTCCAGTCGGCAAACGGACCATTTTTCACAACACGCCCGTGAGGTACCGCTGGACCGTCGCCCCCACCCGCTCGACCACGGTCTCCGTCGTCATCGCCGCGACCGGCGGGATGCGCAGGATGTGCCGGCACATGGCCAGCCCGAGCATCTGGGTCGCGAGCAGCCCGGCCCGCTGCGAGGCCTCGGCCCGGTCGCCGCCGGACAGGCGCAGCACGATCGGCACGATCTGCTCCTGGAAGACGTCCCGGACCCGCTCCGCGACGGTCTCGTCGGTGGCCGCGGAGCGCAGCAGCGTCAGCAGCACGTCACCGGTCGGGTCCTCCTCCCAGCGGCGCACCCAGTGCCGGACGAGCTCCGGCCCGATGCGCTCCGGCGGCAGCTCCGACACGTCCGGCATGCGCAGGTCGATGTCGACGGCCGCGGCGAAGAGGCGCTCCTTGCTGCCGTAGTACCGCATCACCATCGACGGGTCGATCGCGGCGTCGGCGGCGATCGCCCGGATGGTGGCCCGCTGGTAGCCGTCCTCGGCGAAGCGGACCCGGGCGGCCTTCAGGATGGCGGCGCGCGTGGCATCGGAGCGACGAGTCATGCCGACCACTGTAGGCCAACAAGCGTTGGCAAACGCTAGCGAGCCCGCGGGTGGGCGGTGGCGTACACCTCGCGCAGGTGGTCGACGGTCACGAGCGTGTACACCTGGGTCGTGGTCACCGACGCGTGCCCGAGCAGCTCCTGCACGACCCGGATGTCGGCCCCGCCGTCGAGCAGGTGCGTGGCGAACGAGTGGCGCAGCGTGTGCGGCGACACCCCGGACGGCCCGTCGACCGGCAGCCCGGCGCGGTCGGCGGCCTTGCGCAGGATCGTCCACGCGCTCTGCCGCGACAGCGGGCCCCCGCGGGCGTTGAGGAACACGTGCGGCACCCCGGTCCCGTTGGCGGCCAGCGCCGGGCGGGCACGGACCAGGTACGCGTCGAGGGCCGCGCGCGCGTAGCTGCCCATGGGCACGAGCCGGGTCTTGCCGCCCTTGCCGTGCAGGGTCGCCATCCCCGGCCGGGCGTCGAGGTCGAGGTCGTCCGCGGCGATCCCGACGGCCTCGGAGATGCGGGCGCCGGTGCCGTACAGGAACTCGAGCAGTGCCGTGTCGCGCAGGTCGAGCGGGCCGCCCTGGGTGGCCGCCGGCACGGCCAGCAGCCGGCCGACCTGGTCGACGTCGAGCGCCTTGGGCAGCCGCTTGGGCAGCCGCGGCGGCTTCACCTCGCGCGCCGGGTCGTCCGGGGTGATGCCCTCGAGCAGGGCGAAGCGGTGCAGGCCGCGCACGGCGCTGGCGGCCCGGGCGGCCGAGGACGCCGACAGCGGCGGGGCGTCGTCGGCGGGCGTGCGCAGGTCGGCGACGTGGGCGGCGATGTCGCGCGCGGTCACGTCGGCGAGGTCGGCGAGGCCCGCCGCGACCAGCCAGCCGACGTAGCGGTCGAGGTCGCGGCGGTACGACGCCAGGGTGTTGGCGGCCAGCGCCCGTTCCACCGTGAGGTGGTCCAGGTAGGAGTCGACGGTGCGGCGCAGGTCCACCATGGTGTTCTATGCCAGCACGGCGTCCAGGGCAACGTGGCTCATGCCGTGCGCCTCGGCGACGGGGCCGTAGGTGACCGCGCCGTCGTGCGTGTTGAGGCCGAGGGCCAGGGCCCGGTCGCTGCGCAGGGCGTCGCGCCAGCCGCGGTTGGCCAGCTCCAGCGCGTACGGCAGGGTCACGTTGGTCAGCGCGTAAGTGCTGGTGTGCGGCACCGCGCCGGGCATGTTCGCCACGCAGTAGAAGAGCGAGTCGTGCACCCGGTAGGTCGGCTCGTCGTGCGTGGTCGGCTTGGAGTCCTCGAAGCAGCCGCCCTGGTCGATGGAGATGTCGACGAGCACGCTGCCGGGCTTCATGCGCTTGACCAGGTCGTTGCTGATGAGCTTCGGGGCCTTCGCGCCGGGCACGAGCACCGCGCCGATCACGAGGTCGGCGTCCAGAACCGCCTTTTCGATCTCGTACCCGTTCGAGGCGATCGTCTGCAGGTGCCCCTTGTAGATGGCGTCGGCGCCGCGCAGGCGGGCGATGTTCTTGTCCAGCAGCAGCACCTCGCCCTGCATGCCCACCGCGATCGCGGCCGCGTTGAGCCCGGAGACGCCGGCGCCGATGACGACGATCTTGGCCGCGTAGACGCCGGACACGCCGCCGAGCAGCACGCCGCGCCCGCCGCCCGCGCGCATGAGGTGATAGGCGCCGACCATCGGGGCCAGCCGCCCGGCGACCTCGGACATCGGGGCGAGCAGCGGCAGCGAGCGGTCCGGCAGCTCGACCGTCTCGTAGGCGATGCCGGTGACCTTGCGGTCGACGAGCGCCTGCGTACAGTCGCGGGACGCGGCCAGGTGCAGGTAGGTGAAGAGGACCTGCCCGGCGCGCATCCGGTGGTACTCCTCGGCGATGGGCTCCTTGACCTTCAGGACGAGGTCGCCCTCGCCCCACACGTCGTCGGCGGTCGGCAGGATGACGGCGCCGGCCTCGCGGTACTCCTGGTCGGTGATCGACGAACCCTCGCCGGCCCCGGACTGGACGAAGACGTCGTGCCCGTTCGCGGCGAGCTCGTGGACGCCGGCGGGCGTGATGGCCACGCGGTACTCGTGGTTCTTGACCTCGCGCGGAATTGCGACCTTCACGTTGATGACCCCTCTCCACTCAGCGCCTCATTGCGCTGTGTGTACAAGGCGGAGTTTATGGCCCTTCACCTCTACCCATCGGCCGCACAGTGTGAACTCCTGAGCAGCGGGATTGACAAGTTGTACGGGCGCCACCGTGATCTATGCTGTGCGGCCATGACCGTCTACGGCGGGCCCCGCCCCTCGCTGCCCGGGCCCCGGCCCGACAAGCTGCTGCTCGGCGCGGCCGGCGTCGCCGTGCTCGCGATCATCGCGGGCATCGTCTTCGCGGTCCAGGCGTTCATGTCCGACGACCCGCAGTCGACGAGCGCGCAGCAGGCGCCGCCGAGCGTCGGCGCCGAGTCCTCGGCCCCGGCCGCCGCCCCGCCGTCGTCGCCCGCTCCCCCGCCGAGCCCGACCCCGAGCCCGTCGCCGCCCCCGAAGAAGGCCGCACTGCTCGCCGCGAAACCGTCGCTGATGCGCCCCGACCACTCGGGCCTGTGCCTGCAGGCCAACGGGGGCAACGGCGGCAACACCACCCAGCAGGGGTGCGACGGCAACAACCCCACGGAGCTGTGGGTACCGCAGGCGATCGGCGACTCCCAGGACACCTTCCAGTTCGTCAACGCCGCCGACAACCGGTGCCTGAGCGTGGCCAACAACGCCAAGGACAACTTCGCGCAGGTCTGGCTGTGGGACTGCCACGCCGACATCGGGCAGCTGTGGAAGCTGGTGCCCGACAACGGCGCGTACCGGCTGCTCAACCCCAACAGCAACCGCTGCCTGACCATCGAGAGCGGCAACCCGGCGCCCGGAGCCGTCGCGCGCATCTTCGACTGCAACGGCCAGCCCGACGAGCGCTACCGCTTCCAGCCGCTGGGCTAGGGGCTGTATCGAAGTGGGGGTCGACGCCTGAGTCCGCCGCAGCCCGGCCATCCACTTCGATACAGCCCCTAGCGGTCGCGGAAGACGGTCGCGGCCAGGCCGTCGAGCAGGGTGCGCAGGCCGAGCTCGAAGATGCGGTCGAGGTCGAGGTCGTAGCCGCCGGCCGCGGTGAAGTCCCGCAGGAGCGCGGCGAAGCCGGGGTAACGGCCGGTGGCGGCGATCCCCTCCAGGGCCGGGCCGTGCACGTCCATCCAGTCGTCCTCGGTCAGCCCGGTCGCCGCCTGGGCCTGGGCCTCGGCCTCGAGCTGGACGGCGAGGCCCTGCACGTGGGTCAGCAGGACGATCTGCAGGTCGAGCCGCGCCGCCGCGCCGAGGCCGCGCCCGGCCAGCGCGTGCAGGATCACCTCGCCGTGGCGCATCAGGTTGGGCAGCGGCAGCGGGCGGGTGAGCGGCGTGACGTGGGCCAGCCAGGGGTGGCGGCGGTACAGCGTCCAGAGCGCCCGCGCGGACGCCTCGAGCCCGGCCCGCCAGTCGTCCGCGGTCGGCACGTCGAGCTCGCCGTAGGCCGCGTCGGCCATGAGCGCGACGAGCCGCTCCTTGCTCTCCACGTGCCGGTACGTCGACATGGTGGGCACCCCGAGCTTCGCGGCCACGCCCCGCATGGACAGCGCGGCGAGCCCCTCGGCGTCGGCGATCCCGATGGCGACCCGGACGAGGTCCGCCGTGCCGAACGGGCCGCGCGGCACGACCGGCGGCGGGGTCGTCGTCGCCAGCCCGGCCACGACCGTGCCCGAGCGCGGCTTCGAGACCACCAGGCCCTGCTGCTGCAGCGCGGCCAGGGCCTTCGTGGCCGTGGCCAGCGCGACCCCGTGGTCCTTGGCCAGCCGGCGCGTCGCGGGCAGGCGCTCGCCGGGGCGCAGCCGCCCGTCACCGATGCGCTCGGCGATGTCGGCGACGATCCGCTGATAGGGCGCCTCGGTCATGACTGTCATAGTACACATTCCGCCTTGCTGACCGCTCAACGGCGTACATACAGTTGCGTACGTCGTACAACAACGGGAGGCATCATGCGGGTACTCATCAGCGGGGCGGGCATCGCCGGACCGGCGCTCGCGTACTGGCTGCGCCACCACGGCGCCGAGGCGACGATCGTCGAGCGCGCCCCGGCCCCGCGCCCCGGCGGCCAGGCGCTCGACGTGCGGGGCGCGGCGCTCGACGTCGTGGACCGCATGGGGCGGCTCGGGGACCTGCGCAAGGCCCGGACCCGGATGCGCGGCTCCTCGATGCTCGCCGCGGACGGCACCGAGCTGTTCCGGTCCACCGAGTTCGCGCCGAGCAGCGGGCGCCTGGACAGCGACGACGTCGAGATCCTGCGCGACGACCTGGTCGCGCTGCTGGCCGGCGCGGCCGGCGGCGCCGACCTCCGCTACGGCGAGGCGATCGCCGGGCTGGAGCAGGACGCCGACGGCGTGGACGTGCGCCTGCGCGGCGGGACGACGGAGCGGTTCGACCTGGTGGTCGGGGCCGACGGGCTGCACTCCGCGGTGCGCCGGGCGATCTTCCCGGACGCGGTGCCGCACCACCTCGGCGCCTACGTCGCCGTCTACACCGCCCCCAACGACCTGGGCCTCGACGAGTGGCAGGTCTGGCTGCGCGACGACCGGACCGGGGCCGGGGCCGGCATCTACACCGCCCGCGACAATCGCGAGCTGCGCGTCAACGTCGGCTTCATGTCCGGGCCGGTCGGGTACGACCGCCACGACCTCGACGCCCAGCGCCGTCTCGTGCACGAGCGCTGCGCCGGCCTGGGCTGGGAGATCCCGCGCCTGCTGGCGGCCATGGACGCCGCCCCCGACTTCTACTTCGACGCGATGGCCCAGGTCCGCCTGGACGCCTGGTCGTCCGGGCGGGTCACCCTGCTCGGCGACGCCGGCTACTGCCCGTCCCCGCTGTCCGGCCAGGGCACCAGCCTGGCCCTGGTCGGCGCCTACGTGCTCGCCGAGGAGCTGGCCCGGGCCGGGGCCGGCGGGCTCGCCGCCTACGAGGCCCGGATGCGCCCGTTCGTGGAGCTCAACCAGGCCCTCGCAACCGAGAACCCCGGCGGCCCGGCCGCCCCCGAATCCATCGACCGGGCCAAGACCGGGATCACGCTCTGAGCAGGGCGACCGCCACCGTCAGCAGGGAGCCGGCCGAGGCGACGCTGCGCACCAGGTTCCAGCCCACCCACGGCCCCTCGAAGGCCTGGCGGACCGCGGCGGGGTCGGCGATCGCCGCGACCGGCCCGGCGGCGTCGAGGGTGTTGTTCATCGGCACGTTCAGCGCGGCGGTGACGACGAAGACGATGCCGTACAGCACCAGCGTCGCCAGCAGCCACGGCAGCGGCGCGCGCCGGCCCGCCGGGAGGTGCAGCAGCACCGCGGCGATCGTCAGCAGCAGGGCGCCGACGTACACGGTCAGGAACCAGCCGTTGAGGATCGACGTGTTGATCTTCTGCATCACGTCGATGAACGTGCGGTCCTCGACCTTGTGCAGGGCGAGCATGACCGAGGTGGAGTAGGCGAAGAAGACGCCGGCGGAGAGGCCGACGAGCAGTGTGGTGGCGGCGAGGACGACGTTTCTCATGCATCTCAGTGAATCGGCCGCGGCTGAGACGCACCATGGCCGAGGCGCGCCGATGCATAATCCACCGTCTACGGTGGGGGCGTGGACGCGCTCACCGCACTGCTCGACGGCCCCCGGGCCCGCGGTGCCTTCCTGCTCCGCTCCGTCCTGACGCCGCCGTGGTCGCTGCGCATCCGCGACGAGGCCGCCCTGGCCGTCGCGGCGGTGGTGCGCGGGGAGGCGTACTACGTCGGCGACCCCGATCCCGGTTCGGGGGTGGGCGAGGTGATGGCCGCGGGAGCGGGTGACGTGATGGTGATCCGCGGGCCGGAGCCGTACACGGTCGCCGAGCCGCCCGGCGCCGCCCCGCAGATCGTGATCCATCCGGGGCAGCGCTGCACCACCCCGGACGGCGTGGACCTGGCCGAGCAGATGCACCTCGGGGTGCGCACGTGGGGCACCGATCCCGATGGCCCGACGCTCATCCTCACCGGCGCCTACCAGCTCACCGGCGAGGTGAGTCGGCGGCTGCTCACGGCCCTGCCGCGGGTGCTGGTGGTGCACCGCGCCGAGTGGGACACGCCGCTGGTGCCGCTGCTGGCCGACGAGATCGCCAAGGACCGGCCCGGCCAGGAGGCGGTGCTCGACCGGCTGCTCGACCTGATGCTCATCACCGCGCTGCGGATCTGGCTGGCCCGGCCCGGCTCGGGCGCCCCGGGCTGGTACCGCGCCCAGTCCGACCCGGTCGTCGGCCCGGCCCTACAGCTGCTGCACCACAACCCCGCGCTGCCCTGGACGGTCGCCGGGCTGGCCGCGAAGGTCGGCGTGTCCCGGGCGCTGCTGGCCCGGCGCTTCGGCGAGCTGGTGGGTGAGCCGCCGATGGCCTACCTGGCCGGCTGGCGGCTCGCGCTCGCCGCCGATCTGCTGCTCGAGCCGGACGCGACGCTCGGCGCGGTCGCCCGCCGGGTCGGCTACGGCAGCGCCTTCGCGCTGAGCGCCGCGTTCAAGCGTGTCCGCGGGGTGTCACCGCAGGCCCATCGGGAACAATGCTCGGCATGACCCTGCCCGACACCTGCCCCTGTGGCCTCGGCGAGCCCTACGACGAGTGCTGCGGGAAGTACCACCGCGGCGCGGAGCCGCCGAGCGCCGAGCTGCTGATGCGGGCGCGGTACTCAGCGTACGTCGTGGGCGACCGCAAGTTCCTGCTGCGCACCTGGCACGAGCGGACCAAGCCGCGCGCGCTGACGCTGGAGTCGGACCAGAACTGGCAGGGGCTGACGATCCTCGGCCGCGAGGGCGGCGGGCTGTTCGACACCGAGGGCGTCGTGGAGTTCCAGGCCCGGTTCGTCACCGACGGCCGGTCGGGCAAGATGCACGACCGGAGCCGGTTCCTCAAGGTCGGCGGCGCCTGGCGCTACCTCGACGAGCTCTGACGCTCCTTCCACTCGCGGTCGAGCATGGCGTAGATGTACTGGTCGCCGTACTCCCCCTTGAAGATCTCGTCCTCGACGAAGTGCGCCTCGCGGCGCATGCCGAGGCGGGTGAGCAGGCCCCAGGAGGGCGCGTTGCGGGTGTCGCAGGCGGCGTAGATCCGGTGCAGGCCGAGGCTCTCGAAGCCCAGGCCCAGCATCGCCTCGGCCGCCTCGCGGGCGTAGCCGTGGCCCTGGAAGGCGGGGCTGAGGGTGAAGCCGAGCTCGCCCTGCCGGTGTACGACGCTGGCCCAGCGCAGCACCACCTGCCCGACGACGCGGGGCTCGCCCGCGGGCGCCGCCTCCATGGCGAGGACCAGCCACTGGCCCTCGTCGGTGAGCGCGGTCTGGCCCTTGCGCCGCGCCAGCGCCGAGCGGGTCTCCTCCGGCGTGTGGACCTCCCAGTAGAGGTACCGCACCACGTCGGGGTCGCCGGTCATGAGGTGCAGGTCGTCGTAGTCGCCGTCGGCGAACGGGCGCAGCGTGAGCCGCTCGGTGCGGATGGGGTACTCGGGTCGCAGCACGCGGGCAGACTAGTCCGGCAGGGCGCTGCTCAGCTTCACAATTGTTCCGGCCTCGCCGGTGGTCACGGCGACGTCGTCGACCAGGTGCCGGGCCAGCCACAGCCCGCGGCCGCTGATCGCGCTGCTGGGCGGCAGGGCGCTGTCGCCGCTGAGCCGCTCCTCGGGGATACCCGCCCCCTTGTCCACGACCTCGCAGACCAGGGCCGCGCCGGTCAGCCACAGGCGTAGGGTCCCGCCGCCGCCGGCGTGGCGCACGGCGTTGGTGACGATCTCGTTGACCGCGAGCACGAAGTCTTCGAGCCGCTGCCCGGTCAGCCCCGCCGCGGCGGCGCCGCGGCTCACGGCATGACGGACCGGGGTGATGAGTGCGACGTCGAAGTCCTCGACCAGCAGCGCCGTCGTCTGAACGGCTTCAGCCACGGTGTCACCTTTCCGCTGCGTCTCGCCTCGCTGAGCGTACATCGCCCTTCTGCCGGGCCGGCGTCAAGTCACCCTCGGGTGCAAGGTGCAGACCGCGCCCCTCATGCTGGGGGCCATGGATGACGACCTGCGGGTGACCGATGACATCGCGCTGCCGCGGGCCGAGCTGAGCTGGCGGTTCAGCCGTTCCGGCGGCCCCGGCGGGCAGTCGGTGAACACCTCCGACTCGCGCGTCGAGCTCCGCTTCGACCTGCTCGCGACGGGTGCGCTGCCCGAGGCGCTCAAGGAGCGGGCGCTGGCGCGGCTGGCGGGCCGGCTCGTCGACGGGGTGCTGTCGATCACGGCGTCGGAGCACCGCTCGCAGCTGCAGAACCGCCGCGCGGCCGAGGAGCGCCTGGCCGCGGTCGTCGCGGCCGCGATCGCCCCGCCACCCCGGGCGCGCAAACGCACGAAACCGTCCAAGGGCGCCGTCGAGCGGCGCCTGGAGTCGAAGCGGCACACGTCTCGGCGCAAGCAGCAACGCCGCCCGCCGGACGAGTGACAAAATCCGGATATGACTCGCAAAATGGTCATTTCGGCGGCGGCGGCGATCCCGGCGGTCACCGGCTGCCCCACCATCGACTGCAGCAAGGGCCGCGACCAGCTCGGACCTGAACACGACGCTGGAGAACGCGACACTCTCCGCCATCAGGGCACAATGAGCGCATGAAGGTCATCGTCTTCGGGGCCACCGGCATGGTGGGCCAGGGCGTGCTGCGGGAATGCCTGCTCGCCGCCGACGTGTCCGAGGTCCTGGTGGTGACCCGGACCCCGACCGGTGTCAGCGACCCCAAGCTGCGCGAGGTCGTCCACGCCGACTTCACCGACTTCGCGGGCGTCGGCTTCGGCGGGTACGACGCCTGCTTCTTCTGCCTCGGGGTGAGCTCCGTGGGCATGAGCGAGGCGGACTACACGCGCATCACGTACGACTACACGCTCGCCGCGGCCCGGCAGGCCGCCGCGCAGGCCCCCGGGATGGTGTTCGTCTACGTCTCCGGGGCCGGGACCAACCGGGACGGGCGGCAGATGTGGGCCCGCGTCAAGGGCCGCACCGAGGACGACGTCGCCGCGCTCGACCTGACCGGCTACGCGTTCCGGCCCGGCTTCATCCGCCCCGAGCACGGGGTGCGCTCCCGGGTCCGCTGGTACCACATCGCCTACACCGTCCTCAGCCCGCTCGCGGCGCTGCTGGTCCGCTTCGCGCCCGGCATCGCGACGAGCACCGGCCAGCTGGGCCGGGCGATGCTCATCGTGGCCCGCACCCGGCCCAAGCAGCGGACCTGGGAAAGTCGCGACATCGCCGCCGCCAGATAGCTCACCGTGCCCGGAAAATCACGCACGGACGTGTGACGCGTGTGACCTCCGGTGCGCCCTTCCGCACCGCCGTTTACCTGCTGTTAGGCTGGACTCCCGTGGATCGCTGACTCGGCAGCGTGACGAACCCCACGGGAGCAGCTTTGTCCTCAGTAGCTCGGACCGGTGCCAGCCGGCAGGCCAAGCACATCTTCGTCACCGGGGGCGTCGCCTCCTCACTCGGCAAGGGCCTCACCGGCTCCAGCCTCGGCAGCCTGCTCAGCGCGCGCGGGCTACGGGTCGTCATGCAGAAGCTCGACCCCTACCTCAACGTCGACCCCGGCACGATGAACCCCTTCCAGCACGGCGAGGTGTTCGTCACCGAAGACGGCGCCGAGACCGATCTCGACATCGGCCACTACGAGCGCTTTCTCGACCAGGACCTGTCGCGCAACGCGAACGTGACCACGGGCCAGATCTACTCGGCGGTCATCGCCAAGGAGCGGCGCGGGGAGTACCTCGGCGACACCGTCCAGGTCATCCCGCACGTCACCAACGAGATCAAGGCCCGCATCCGCGCGATGTCGGAGCCCAACGCCGAGGGCGTGGCCCCCGACGTGGTGATCACCGAGGTCGGCGGCACCGTCGGCGACATCGAGTCGCTGCCGTTCCTCGAGGCGATCCGGCAGGTCCGCCACGACATCGGCCGCGACAACTGCTTCTTCCTGCACGTGTCGCTGGTGCCCTACCTGGCCCCGAGCGGCGAGCTGAAGACGAAGCCGACGCAGCACTCGGTCGCGGCCCTGCGCAGCATCGGCATCCAGCCCGACGCGCTGGTCTGCCGCTCCGACCGGGAGATCCCGGAGAAGACCAAGAACAAGCTGGGGCTGTACTGCGACGTCGACGCCGAGGCCGTGGTCTCCGCGCCCGACGCGCCCTCGATCTACGACATCCCGCGCGTGCTGCACGAGGAGGGGCTGGACGCCTACGTCGTGCGGCGCCTGGGCCTGTCGTTCCGGGACGTCGCCTGGAAGAAGTGGGACGACCTGCTCGACCGGGTCCACCACCCGCGCCAGACGGTCACGGTGGCGATCGTCGGCAAGTACGTCGACCTGCCCGACGCGTACCTCTCGGTCACCGAGGCCGTGCGCGCCGCCGGGTTCGCCCACCGCGCCCGGGTCGAGATCCGCTGGGTGCCCAGCGACGCCTGCACCACCCCGGCCGGCGCGGCCCAGGCCCTCGCGGGCGTCGACGGCGTCGTCATCCCGGGCGGCTTCGGCGTGCGCGGCATCGAGGGGAAGATCGGCGCGGCGCAGTACACCCGCGAGCGCGGCATCCCCACCCTCGGCCTGTGCCTGGGCCTGCAGTGCATGACCATCGAGGTGCTGCGCCACGTGGCCGGCATCCCGGCCGCCAACTCGCTGGAGTTCGACCCGGAGGCGAGCGAGCCGGTCATCTCCACCATGGCCGACCAGCACGACATCGTCGCCGGCAAGGGCGACCTCGGCGGCACCATGCGGCTGGGCGCCTACCCGGCCGTGCTCACCCCGAAGACGCTGACCGCGGAGGCGTACGCCGCCACCGAGGTCTCCGAGCGCCACCGGCACCGCTACGAGGTCAACAACGCGTACCGCGAGGCGATGACCGGCGCCGGCCTGCTCATCTCGGGTACCTCCCCCGACGGGCGGCTTGTCGAGTTCGTCGAGCTCGACCGCGAGCAGCACCCGTTCTTCGTGGCCACCCAGGCCCACCCGGAGCTCAAGAGCCGCCCGACCCGGGCGCACCCGCTGTTCGCCGCGTTCGTCGGCGCCGCGGTCGCCTACAACGCGGCCGACCGCCTGCCGGTCGAGCTGGAGACGGTGGACGCATGAGCGGCCGGAGCGAAGCGGAGGTCGCGGCATGACGACGTACGAGGTTCGCTCGCACACCGAGCGGCTGCGCAACCGGGTCTTCTCGGTCGTCACCGACGCCGTCGAGATGCCCGGCGGCGAGGTCGTCGACCGCGACTACATGGTGCACGTCGGCGCGGTCGGCGTCGTGGCCCTCGACGGCGAGGGGCGGGTCGCGCTCGTGCGGCAGTACCGCCCGGCCGTCCGCCAGGTGCTGTGGGAGCTGCCGGCCGGCCTCATCGACGTGCCCGGCGAGGCCCTGGTCGACGCGGCCGCGCGCGAGCTGGCCGAGGAGGCCGACCTCGTCGCGGGCCGCTGGGACCTGCTGGCCGAGGTGCACACCACCCCCGGCTGCTCCAACGAGAAGATCCGCCTCTTCCTCGCCCGCGACGTCGGCCCGAAGCCGGACGGGGACGCCTACGAGCGCACCCACGAGGAGGCCGACCTGGAGCTGCACTGGGTCGACCTCGACGAGGCCGTGACCATGGCCCTGTCCGGAGAGATCACCAACGCCGCCTGCGTGATCGGCATCCTCGGCGCGGCCCAGGCGCGGGCCAGCGGCTGGAAGACGCTGCGCCCGGCCGCCGAGGCCGGGTGACCCCGCAGGAACTCGCCGAGGCCTGCGCCGCCGCCCTGTACGCCGGAGACACTGCGTCACAGTCTCTGGGCGTCCGGATCGGCGGCGTGGGCCCGGGCCGCGCCACGGCCACCATGACGGTGACGTCAGCGATGCTCAACGGCCACGCCATCGGCCACGGCGGCTACGTCTTCCTGCTGGCCGACACGGCGTTCGCGTTCGCGTGCAACACGTACGACCGGGTGACGGTCGCGGCCGGCGCGGACGTGTCGTTCCTGGAGCCGGCGCGGGCGGGCGACGAGCTGACCGCGACGGCGGTGGAGCGGGCGCGCCGCGGCCGGTCGGGGCTCTACGACGTGACGGTGCACCGCGCCGACGGCACCGTGCTGGCCGAGTTCCGCGGCCGTTCACGCAGCTCCGGTACGCCCATCCTCGGCCCGTCAGGGCACTAGCGACTGCGTGCCCAGGACGACGGCGAGGGCCAGGCGGTCGGCGTCCGCGGTGCCGGGCTCGGCGGTGTAGACGGTGATGCGCAGGTCGTCCTGGGCGACGATCAGCGTGTCGCAGTCGAGAGTGATCCGCCCGACCGCCGGGTGGTCGATGGTCTTGCGCCGGGACGGTTCGGCCGGCGGCGGCGGGGCGTCGGCGTCCCAGAGCTCCGCGAACCGCGGGCTGCCGGCGGCGAGGTCGGCGATCAGGCGCCGCAGGGCGCGGTCGGCCGGGTAGCGCAAGGCCGTCAGGCGCAGGTCGGCCACGAGCCGGGCCTCGTGCTCGGCCTGCTCCCGCGGGGTGTGCACGACCCGCGAGGGCAGCCGGGCGACGTTGCGCCACACGGCGTTGCGTTCCCGGCCGCGCCAGGCGGTCGTCTCCCCCATCAGCGCGTCGTAGGGCGCGTTGGCCAGCACGAGCGTCCAGGTCGCGTCGTACACGACGACCGGGGTGTGCGACAGGCGGTCGAGCAGCCGCTGCACGCTCGCCGTGACTCGCGACGGTACGACATCCGGCCCCGGCGCGGCGTGCCCGGCCAGCCGGTAGAGCAGGTCGCGCTCGGTGTCGGCCAGACGCAGCGCCCGGGCGAGCGCCTCGACCACCTGCGCCGACGGCGCGGTCGCGCGCCCCTGCTCGAGGCGGGTCAGGTAGTCGGCCGAGATGCCGGCGAGCCCGGCCAGCTCCTCGCGGCGCAGCCCGCTGGCCCGGCGCCGGCGGCCGGCGGGAACGCCGACGGCCTCGGGCGTCACCCGGTCCCGCCAGCGGCGCACCGTCCGGCCGAAGTCCAACGCTTCCACGCGTCCCAGTCTGCGCGCACCGAACGGGGTTGTCCTGGTCCTGGCAGTCCTACGAAAAACCGACGACTGCCTGCGCCGCGGCCGTTCCCGCAGCCTGGAGCCATGACCGAACCCGGAACCGCGCTGATCACCGGCCCGACCCGCAACCTGGGCCGCCACACCGTGCTCGCCATGGCCGACCGCCCACCGGCCCGGCGCCCCGACCTGCTGCTGGTGGGCCGCCCCGGCCGGGACCTGACCGCGGTGGCCGAGGAGGCCCGCACCCGCGGCGCCCGCGTGCACGAGATCGGCGCCGACCTGTCGAGCCTGTCCGACGTGCGCGCCGCCGCGGCGACCGTGCGCGAGCTGCTGGCCGCCGGCACCGTACGGCCGCTGCGCGCCCTGGTCGCCAACGCCGGCATCATGTCGACCGACACCCGGCAGTCGTCGCGCGACGGCTACGAGCTGACGTTCGCGGTGAACTACCTCGCCCACGCCCGGCTGATCGGCGACCTGCTCGGCTCGCTGACGGCCCCGGCCCGGATCGTCCTGCTCGGCTCGAACACGTACCACGCGAACTTCTGGCGCCGGCTGCTGCACGTGGCCGCGGCCGAGTGGTCCGACCCGGTCGAGCTGGCCCGCCCGGCCCCCGCGACGCAGACGCCGAGCCTGACCACCTCCGGCGTCGCCTACTCCAACGCCAAGCTGGCCCTGCTGTACTACGCCCACGAGCTGCAACGCCGCGCCGCCGACGGGGTGAACGTGTCGGTGTTCGAACCGGGCTGGATGCCGGGCACCGCGCTGGGCCGGGGCGCACCGGCGGCGTTCCAGGCGATGAGCCGCGCCCTGGCCCGCGTCCCCGGCGTGTCGACGCCCCAGCGCTCGGGCCCGCTGCTGGCCGCGATGGCCCTGGACGACCGGTGGGCCGGCCTGCGCGACGGCGCGTTCGTGGTGAAGACGAAGGTGACGCCGGTACAACCGGTGGCCCAGGACCGCGCCCGCGAGCGGCGCCTGTGGGAGGCGACGGCCGAGCTGGTCGGGTAGGGCCCCGGGCTCAGCTCTCCAGCGCCGCCTCGGGCACCCGCGGCGCCGCCGGGGTGCGGTCGTCGGCGTGCTCCAGGACGCGCAGGCAGGACAGGACGACGAGGGGCAGCGCCGTCGCCAGGGCGGCGCCCAGCACGTTGAACGACACGCCCTCCACGACGCCGGCCAGCAGGCACGCCACGACCAGGCCGGAGAGGGCGGCACGCACCGGCGGGAAGACTCCCAGCAGCCGACGCAGGCCGCCCCAGTCGCGGAGCAGCACGAACGTCGCGTACACCACGCAGCCCAGCACCAGCACCGTCAGCGGGCTGGTGACCGTCGTCACCACGTCGGCCTCGGCGATGCGGCGGGCGATGAACCCCGCCGTGCCGTCCTGGGTGCGCACGAGCAGCCGCCCGACGCTGCTGCGCTGCGCCTCCGGCCGGAACAGGTCCAGGATCGCGAAGCCCGAGCTCACGAACAGCGCCGCGCCCGCGGCCCAGAGCAGGCGCGTGATGGTCAGCCAGCCGCCGACGGCCATCGCCGCGGCCAGGCACCCGCCGGCGGTGAGGGCCACCGCGCCGGAGGCGTCGGCGCCGAGGTACGGGCTGCCGATCATCACCATCCCGACGGCCCCGATCACGGCCATGACGAACGTCCGCCAGCGGCGCTCGAAGCGCTGGGCGAGCGCGGCCCCGCCGAGCAGGGCCCCGGTGGCGAGCAGGCCCAGGCCGATGACGCCGACGCCCGCGTACCGGCCGCCGACCACCGCGGAGTAGCCGGCGACGCCGTTGAGCTGCAGCCGCGAGCCGGTCAGCACGTCGAAGGCGACGGCGAGCGCGGCGACGGCCGCGACCCCGCCGAGCGGGGCGATGGCCCGGCTGCGGCGGGTCAGGAACGCGATCGCGAACGTCGCGGTGGCTGTCACGGCGAGGGTGACGCCGCCGAAGCCGATGCCGGGGCGGGGCCAGCGCCACCAGGGCAGGAGGTCGGCGACGAGCGCGGCCGGCACGGCGAGGGACGCGGCGATGAGCAGCACCTCGGCGGCCCGCACGAGCGGGCGCGGGATCGGCCGGTGGGCGAGGGGGCCGGCGGGGCGGCGGGCTCGCTGCAGCAGCGGTACCACGGCCAGGAACAGCAGAAGCTCGGCCACGACGAGGGTGGTGAAGAAGTTGGTGCCGACGCGGCGCTGGACGCTCGCCTCGCGGTCGGCGTCGGCGAGCCGGCTCACGGCCGCGGTGACGTCGGCCGGCCGGCCGCTGTCGGCGGTCGACGCGGCGGCGCCGGCGAAGAGCTTGCCGGGCATGGGCCGGTCGAGGGCCGCGAGGGCGGTCGGGGCGAGGTCGACGACCTGGATGTACCCGGGCCGCGACGTCGAGGGCGAGGTCAGCCAGCCGCCGGTGAACCCGGGCCCCTGCGCGATCGCCACGTGCAGCCGGCTGGTGGCGTCGAGGTCGGACAGCCCGGCGAGCATGACGACGGAGTGCTCCGGGCGGGCGGCGAGGATGCCGGCCAGCGCGGCGTCGGCGCGGCGGGCGTCCGCGGCCCGGGCCACGGGGTCGTCGCCCGCGATCTCGCCGAGGTCCACGAGCGTGAGGGCGCAGGCGTCGAGCAGGCTGTCGTCGAGGGTCTCGGAGTACCGGTCGACCCGGCCGTACGGCCGCGCCGCCGCGACCGCCGCGCCCGGACCGACCGCGGTGGTGCAGCGCACGCCCTCGGCCAGGGCCCCGGGCTGGGCGCCCCAGTGCAGGTTGCTGTTGCGGGTGACGAGGTCGCCCTGGTCGGGCAGGGTGGCGCTTGTCGTGTTCCGGGTGATGGGCACGTCGAGCGGCGGGCACACCGGAGTGACCGGGCCCGGGGTGAAGACGGCGAAGTTGCCGGAGCCGAGGGTGAGCCAGCCGTCGCCGGCGCAGGTGATCCGCCGGGCCGAGCGCACCGACAGCGCGCCGATCGCGCCGTCCTGGGCCATCTGCCACATCGCCGGGGTGTCGGCGGCGTTGACGTCGTCCCAGCGCAGCCCGGCGACGCCGACGATGATCACGTAGTCGGCGGTCGGCTGGGCGGGTACGGCGGCCGGGCGCGGGATGAGCGCGGCGACACCCGCCAGGCCGGCCAGCAGCGCCAGCAGTGCCGGGGAGAACCGGTGCAGCCAGTGGCGCATCAGCCCGCCCCGCGGGCGGTGCGCAGCTCGGCGTACACCGCCTCGACCTGGTCGATCGTGTCGCGCTCGGTGGGCCAGCCGGCGGCGCGGGCAAGGCCGAGGCGGGCCAGGTCGGCGCGGGCGGCGGGGTCGTCGAGCAGCTCGACGACCGCCTCGTGGACGGCGTCGACGTCGGCCGGCTCGACCAGGCGCGCGGCGTCGCCGACGACCTCGGGCACGCCGCCGACGGCGGTCGACACCAGCGGTACCCCGGCGGCCAGGGTCTCCTGGATGAACAGCGGCTGGCCCTCCCACACGCTCGTCGCCACGACCAGGTCGGCCGCGCCGAGCAGGTCGGGCACGTCGTCGCGGTGGCCGAGCAGGTGGACCGGGGCGTGTTCGACGGAGATGCGCTGGGCCAGCGACATGTACGACGGGCCGCTGCCGGCGATCACGGTGAACGGCTCGGGGTCCCGGTCGCGCCAGCGCGCCGCGGCCGAGACGAGCGTCTCGAAGCCCTTCTGCGGGTGCAGCCGGCCGACGGCGAGCACCAGCGGCTGGCCCGGCTCGGCCCCGAGCTCGGCGCGGATCTCCCCGGCGGTGCGCCGGACGGGCCGGGGCACGGGCGCCGGTACCTTCGCCAGCCGGACATCGCGCGCACCGAGCTCGGCGGCGCGGGCGGCGAGGTCACTGGACACGGCGAGGGTGACGTCGGCGGCGCGGGCGACCCGGCGCTCGAGCGGGTGGTAGAGCCGGGCCCGCAGGCCGGTGGCGAGCACCAGGTTGTGCCAGGTGACCAGCAGCGGGGTGCCGTCGGCGCGGGCGAGCGCGGCGACGAGCCCGGCGCGCAGGCTGTGGGCGTGGATCACGTCGGCGTCGCGGAGGCTGCGGCGCAGGGCGCGCACGGCGAGCACGTCGCCGGGCTGCGGGCTGGCCGGGATCTCCACGGGCACGAACCGGGCGCCGCGGGCCTCGAACCCGAACTGCTCATCGGTCGCGGCGGGCCCGTGCACGCTGACCTCATGGCCGCGCGCCGCCAGGCCCTCGGCGAGCATGCCGACGTGCCGGCCGATGCCGCCCGTGCTGGAGGCGAGGACCAACGCGATGCGGGCGCCCACTATCCATCCTTTCGTCGGAGTAGTCGGCGCAGCGTGCGGCGGTCCGCGAAGGCCGCCCCGGCGAGATACACCGCCGCCACCACGACTCCGCACAGCATGCCCTGCAGGACCGCCCCGCCGGCACCCGGGGTTGCCAGGTGGGCGCGCAGGAACAGCCCGGCGCCGGTGGCGACGGCCGCGGCGGCGACACAGATCGATGCCGTTCTGGCGGTACCGGCCAGCGCCGCGCCCCCCGCCCGCCGGTGCACGGCCACGAGCAGCGCCGCGCCGAGCACGAGCATGCCGATCGAGTTCGCCGCGGCCACGGCCGCGACCCGGTCCGCCACCGGCAGCGCCGAGGCCAGGCTCAGGGCCGCGACCGCCGCCGCGGCCCAGCCGACCGCCGTCGCGACCGCGGCCGGGTAGGCGTTGCCGCCGGCGTAGAGGGCCCGCGACAGCAGGGCGAACAGGCCGTACCCGAGCAGCCCGGGCGCGAACCAGGCGATCCCGGCGGCGAGCGGCCCGACGGCGGGCGGGTGCGAGGAGGCGGCGGCGAGCAGGACCGCGATCGGCCGGGCGAGCACGATCAGCGCGGCGGCGCCGAGGCAGGACAGCAGCACCACGGCGCGCACGGCCGGCGCGAGGGCGGCGGCGAACGCGGCCCGGTCCCGGGCCGCGCCGTGCTCGGCGAGCGCCGGGTACGCCGTCGTGGCCACCGGCACCGCGAGCACCGCCCACGGCAGCAGGAAGATCGTCTGGGCGAGGCTGTAGACGACGATGGCGCCGTCGTCCGGGCTGTAGCTGACGAGGTTGATGGCCAGGCCCAGCACCAGCTGCTGGGTGCCGACGGTGACGATCCCGGCGACGACCAGCGGGCGCAGGGTGGCCAGCGCGCCGACGTCGAGCCGGACCGCGGGCCGGATCCGCAGCCCGAGCCGGCTCACCGGGGCGACCAGGCACAGCGACAGCACCGCCACGGCAACGGTGGTACCGCCGGAGAGCAGCAGCAGCTCCCCGCCGCTCACGGTGGCCAGCGCGGCCCCGCGCCCGGCGACGACACCGAAGGCGACGTACACCACCATCACGGTGAGGCTCGACAGCAGCGGCGCGATGACGGGCCAGGCGAAGCGGCGGTACGTCTGCAGCGCCCCGGTGAGCACGATCCCGACGCCGTACAGCGGCAGCTGCGGCGCGAAGACCCGCAGCATCCGCGCGCCGGCGTCGACGACCTCGGCCGGCTGCCCGGCCGTGAGCAGCCCGACGAGCGGGTGCGCCAGCAGCGCGACCAGCAGCGCGATCGGGGTCAGCAGGGCCACGACCCAGGTGAGCAGGGCGCCGACGGTGCGCCCGACGGTCGCCTTGTCCTTGCCGGCCAGCAGCGGCACGACGAGGCTGGCCAGGGCGCCGCCGGCGACGAGCTCGAAGATGATGTTCGGGATCGTGTTGGCGGCCTGGTAGGCGTCGCCGAGCCGCGTCGGCCCGACCGACGAGTTGAACACCAGGATGCGCGCAAATCCGGCAATCCTGGCCAGAAGGGTGAGACCCGCGACGAGTGCCGCCGCACCGAAGATCCTGCTTCTCGTCACCCGCGCCCGCGTGGATACGGGGATGGCTTGCGGCGCCCCCACTGATCGAGCCGGTTGAGCACCGGGTTGGCCTCGATGACCTTGGTGAAGGAGACCTTCTCGCTGGCCGCGGTCAGCGCCGCGATGCCGGCCAGGGCCGCGAGCCGGCCGAGCGTGCCGGTGCGGGCCGTGTACGCGACGCCGAGCAGCGCGCCGAGCGCGTTCGCCCCGGCGTCGCCCAGCATGATCTCCTCGTCGAGGTCGGCGGGCAGCAGCGCCCCGGCGGCTCCGAGGGGGCCGGACGCGCCCAGTGGACCACCGACGGCGATCCCGGCTTTCAAGGCTCGGCCGGGGCGCAGGTCGAGCAGGTTGAACAGGTTCGCGGCGCCCGCGATCACGCCGGCGCCGAGCACCACGTCGACGGCCCGCTTGCGGGGCAGCAGCGCGGCGGCGGCCAGCCCGGCCGCGCCGACCCCGGCGATCTTGACGAGGCCGCTTGTCACACGGCCCTCCCGCAGCGCGCCCAGGTGCCCCTTGAAGCCCTTGGCCGCGTGCTCGGGGCGGCCGCCGACGAGGTCGTCGTACAGCCCCACGGCCCCGGACCCGAGGCCGGCGATCGCGCTGGCGGCGGCGTGCTCGGGCCGGTGCACGATCGCGCCCGCGGTGGCCCCGGCGGCCAGCGCCGGCCCGCCGGCCAGCGACACGTTGCGGCCGCGGAAGTTGGTGCGGGCCAGCTTCGGGTGGTCCTGCAGCGCGCGCAGCACCGCGCGGGCGACGCCGCCGCCGACCGGGCCGGCCAGGGCGCCCAGGATGAACCTACGAGCCATTTGTCACGCTCGCCGTCTTCGGTAGCAGGCTGGTGGCGCCGTCGCCGCTGCCGTAGTGCCCGGCCTTGCCGGCGAGCCGCTCGGTCAGGGCCATGACCGCGGCGACCTGCCCGTAGGCGGTGACGGCGTTGTCGACGGTGGAGATGGACTTGGCCACGGTCGCGTCGCCCATCACGGCGGAGACGAGGCCGTTGGCGGACAGGCCGGCGACGACGACCCGGGCGCCGACGTCGAAGCGGGTGGCGATGGTCAGCACGGCGGCGTTGCGCTCCTTGGCGTCCTTGCCGCTGGCGGGCGCGCCGGCGACCATGATCGCCGCCTCGGCCGGGGTCTTGAAGTCGCCGTCGAGGCCGATGTACCCGCTGCTCTCGTAGGCCGACAGCACCGTGCGGGTGCCCTCGATCTGCGGGGTGCCGGCCTTGCCGAACAGCACCGCGGCCAGCAGCGCGGCCGACGTGTCCACGCCGTTGGCCTGGCTGGGCAGGGCGCCGCTGACGCCGGCCGGGGCCGAGGACTCGGCCAGGTTGAGCAGGTTGGCGCCGCTCGCCGGCGTGGTGAACTTCTCCTTGATCGTGACCGTGCCGACGACCTTGGCCCCGGCCGTGCCGAGCATCGTGGCCACGCCGTCGGTGGCGGTGTTCACGTCGCCGCTGTCGCTGCCGTCGAGCTTGACCAGCAGCACGTTCTTGTTGGCGAGCTTGTTCGCCAGCAGCGCCGGGGCGGCCTCGCTGGCGAAGTCGGCGTTCTTCTTCAGCTCCGCCCGCGACTGCTCCAGGTCGTCGCGCAGCTGCTGCTTGTCGTCGGTGAGCGTGTTGACCTGCTCGTTGAGGTTCTCGGTCAACGGGCCGTTGGCCGCCGCGGTGCCGACGACGAGGCCGATGGCCAGGGCCAGGAACACCGCCGCCAGCGACACCACGTGGTACCGGAAGTTGATCAAAGCGAGCCCCGTCTACGAGAACAGCGTGAAGATCAGGTTGTCCCACCACTCGGCGATGACGCTCAGGTAGGCCCGGCCGATCGTGGTGACCGCGAGCGCGGCGGCCATCGCGGCGATCGCCGAGGCCAGGAGCAGGATCAGCGAGGAGCCGGAGAGGCTCTGGCGGTACAGCCGGCTGACCCCCTTCGCGTCGACGAGCTTGCCGCCGAGCTTCAGCCGGGTCAGGAACGTCGAGGCCATCCCGCCGCGACCCTTGTCGAGGAACTCGATGAGGGTGTTGTGGGTGCCGACCGCGACCAGCAGCGAGGCCCCCTTCTCGTCGGCGAGCAGCATCGCGATGTCCTCGGAGGTCGCCGCGGCCGGGAAGGTGATCGCCTCCACCCCGAGCCGCTGCACCCGGGCCAGGCCCGGGGCGCGCCCGTCGGGGTAGGCGTGCACGACGATCTCGGCCCCGCAGCGCAGCACGTCGTCGCTTACCGAGTCCATGTCGCCGATGATCATGTCCGGGGTGTACCCGGCCTCGACCAGCGCGTCCGCGCCGCCGTCGACACCGATCAGGACCGGTTTGTACTCGCGGATGTAGGGCCGCAGCACGTCGATGTCGGCCTTGTAGTCGTAGCCGCGCACCACGATGAGGCAGTGCCGCCCGGCGATCTGCGTCTGGATCTCGGGCACGCCGACGCCGTCGAGCAGGAGGGCGCGCTCCTGCTTGAGGTACTCCATCGTGTTGGCCGCGAACGCCTCCAGCTGCACCGACAGCCCCTCGCGGGCGTCGGCCATCGCCTCGGCGACCGTGTCGGCGTCCTGCCGCACGCCCTTGGCCACGGCCTCCTCGCCGACGTAGACGGTGTCGCCCTCGATGCGCACCGACTCGCCCTCGCGGAGCCGGTCGAACAGCTCCTCGCCCAGGTCGTCCACGAGCGGGATGCCGGCCTTGATCAGCCCTTCCGGGCCCAGGTTCGGATACCGCCCCGACACCGACGGCTTCGCGTTGAGCACGGCCGCCACTCCGGAGGCGGCCAGCGAGTCGGCCGCCACCCGGTCGAGGTCCACGTGGTCGATGACCGCGATGTCTCCCGGCCGCAGCCGCCCCACCAGGCGCTTCGTCCGCCGATCAAGCCGCACGACGCCGGCGATGGCACCCGGCTCGGCGGACCGGGTGCGGCGCAAGGTTGGAAGTCGCATCACACCCATCCTGGCATGGACGCCGCCCGAAAGCCGCGTACGACATGTCCACGTGCAGGTGGAACGCCCCATTTCACGTTCCGGCGTGACGCCGGTCACCCATCTCGGGTGTCGCCCACCTGACACTCGAAGCGCGTATTTGCGACGGCCGGGACCCACTCACGTCTGCATGGAGACGTTACCGTCCATGCGCCTTACCCGCGTCCCCGACCTCGCCGGCAAGACCCCGGCGGAGGCCACCGCCGCCCTACGTGCCGCCGGACTCGAGCTCGGAGTGATCCGCGAGATCGGACCCACCGGCGCCATGGTCGTACTCGAGCAGTCGACCCTGGCCCTGACCGTCGCTCCCGTCGGCACCCGCGTCAACCTGCTCGTCGGCCGCCGCTGAGACCCGGCGGAACACCTCCGCGGCGACCAGCAGCAGGGCCGCCCCGGCATAGGCGGACAGCAGTGCCTTCCAGAGGGTCCCGTCGAAATAGATCCCGCAGCCGTACCCGATGAGCCCGGCCAGCATGGCCCAGAGGCTCGCCCCGAGCGCAGTCCAGGCCTGAAAGCGCGCCGCCGGGTATCCGACCACCCCGGCGGCCAGCGCGGAGGCGGAGCGCCCGCCCGGCAGCCAGCGCGCGAAGACGAAGACCTGCCCGCCGTGCGCGTCAAGCGTCCGGCGCACCCACGCGTAGATCTCGCGCTCGCGGCTGCGCCGCCCCAGCCGCGTGCCGATCCGGTACGCCACCGTGTCCCCGGCGAACGCCCCGGCCGCGGCGGCCAGGATCACCAGCGCGATGAACGGCCGGCCGGTCGCCCCGGCGAGGACCGACACCGTGATCAGGGTCGTCTCGCTCGGCGACAGCGGCACCAGCGAGTCGAGGCCCGCGATCACGAAGACCGCGAGCAGCACCCAGGGCGACGCAGCGACCGCATCAATCACGATCTAAACGTAGAGCGACGGATCAAACGCGAGGCGTCGCGCGCCTTACGCCTGCGCTTTCTCCCGATCCGCGACCGACAGCAGCTCCTCGGCGTGGGCGATGCCCAGGTCGGAGTTGGGCAGGCCGGCCAGCATCCGGGCGAGCTCCCTCGCCCGGTCCGTGTGCTCGACCACCGTCACACCGCTCGTGGTCACCGCGCCCCCGACGTCCTTCGCCACCACCAGATGGCGGTCCGCGAACGCGGCCACCTGCGGCAGGTGCGTCACGACCAGCACCTGGTGATCGCGGGCCAGCCGCGCCAGCCGCTTGCCGATCTCCACTGCCGCCGTGCCGCCCACCCCGGAGTCGACCTCGTCGAACACCAGCGTCGGCGGCCCGCCGACCCCGGCGAACACGACCTCGATGGCCAGCATGACCCGCGACAGCTCGCCGCCCGAAGCGCCCTTCTGCAGCGGCTGCGACGGCGCCCCCGGGTGCGGCAGCAGCCGCAGCTCGATGTCGTCGGACCCGTCGGGCCCGACCCCGATGTCCGTGCCCGCCGCCGTCGGGATGCTCGGCCCGTTGCCGGCCGCCTTCGGCACGACCACGACCTCGATCCGGGCGTGCGGCATCGCCAGCCCGGCCAGCTCCACCGTCACGTCGGCGGCGAACCGGCCCGCGGCCTCGTGCCGCGCCGCGGACAGCACCGCCGCCAGCTCCGCGACCTCCCCGTGCAGCCGCTGCCGCTCCCGGTCGAGCTCCTCGAGCAGCTCGTCGGACGTGTCCAGCTCGGCCAGGCGCGTGCGGGCACGGTCGGCCCAGGCCACGACGCCGTCGACGTCCTCGGCGTATTTGCGCGTCACCGCCCGCAGCGCCGCCCGCCGCTCGTAGACCTCCTCGAGCCGGCCCGGGTCGGCGTCGAGGGCGGCCAGGTAGGTGCCGAGCTCCGTGGAGACGTCACCGGCGAGCGTGGCGACCTCGTCGAGGCGCGCCGCGAGCTCGCCCAGCACCCGGTCGACGCCCGACTGGGCCTCCAGGGTCCGCCGGGCGGTCGCGATGAGGCTCAGGACGTCGGCCACGTCGTCGCCGCCGCCGTCGCCGGTCCCCGACATCGCCACGTGCGCCAGCTGCGCGGCCGAGCGCAGGCCCTCGACGTGCTCGAGCCGCTGCGCCTCCTCGCGCAGCAGCTCGTCCTCGCCCGGCTGCGGATCGACGCGGGTGATCTCGTCGAGGCCGAGCTTGAGCAGCTCCGCCTCCTGGCTGCGCTGCCGCGCGTTGGCCCGCCGGTCGGCCAGGTCGTCCTCGACGGCCCGCCAGCGGTTGTACAGCTCCGCGAACTGCCCCAGCAGCTTCTCGTGCTCCGCGCCCGCGTAACGGTCCAGCGAGGCCCGCTGCTCGGCCGGGCGCAGCAGGCGCAGCTGGTCGGACTGCCCGTGCAGCGCGAACACGCGCTCGCCGACCTCCCCCAGCAGCGACACCGGCACCGTGCGGCCGCCCACGTGCGCCCGGGAGCGGCCCTCGGCCGTCAGCGTCCGGCTCATGAGCAGCGTGCCGTCGTCGTCGACCTCCGCCCCGGCGTCGGCGATGCGGCTCTCCACCGCGGCCCGCACGTGCGCGGGCAGCGTCAACCGGCCGTCGACGGTGGCCCGGCCCGGGTCGGCGCGCACCCGCCCCGCGTCGGCGCGGCCGCCGAAGAGCAGGTTGAGGCTCGTCACGACCATGGTCTTGCCCGCGCCGGTCTCGCCCGTGATGACCGTGAGGCCCGGGCCGAGGGGCAGGGTGGCGTCTTCGATCACGCCCAGTCCGGTAATGCGGAGTTCCTCCAGCACGTGAGGAACACTAGCTGCGGGGTACGACAGTTCTCCACTCAGCCGGGCCGTCAGCCGTGCCGTTTGTTGTGACGCCAGCCCTCCACCGGCAGCCCGAACTTCGCCACGAGACGGTCCGTGAACGGTCGCTCACGCAGGCGTACCACCCGGACGGGGAGGGCTCCCCGGCGTACCGTCACCGTCGAGCCGGGCGCGAGGTCCATCACCCGCCGCCCGTCGCACGAGAGCAGCGCGAAGCTGGTGAACGGCTCCACGTTCACCGTGATCGTCGAGTCGGGCGAGATGACCAGCGGCCGGCTGAACAGCGCATGGGCCGAGATCGGCACCAGCAGCAGCGCCTCCAGCTCCGGCCACACCACCGGCCCACCGGCCGAGAACGCATACGCCGTCGAGCCCGTCGGGGTCGCGCAGACGACGCCGTCGCATCCGTACCGCGACAAGGGCCGCCCGTCGACCTCGACGAGCAGCTCCAGCATCTTCTCCCGGGCGCCCTTCTCCACGGTGACCTCGTTGAGCGCCCACGAGTTGCCGACCAGCCGCCCCGAGTGCTCGGCGGTCACGTCGATGGTGAGGCGCTCGTCGACGGTGTACGTGCCCTCGACGACCTCCCGCACGGCCTTGTCGACGTCGCCGATCTCGGCCTCGGCGAGGAAGCCGACCTTGCCGAGGTTGATCCCCAGCAGCGGCGCCTTCGCCGGCCGGGCCAGCTCCGCGGCGCGCAGCAGGGTGCCGTCGCCGCCGAGCGCGAAGACGATCTCGGCGCCCTGCGCGGCCGCCTCCCCGCTGACCGGCACGGCCCGGGGAATGGCCAGCTCCCGGGCCTCCTCGGCGAGGACGCGGACCGTGAACCCGTTGTCGAGCAGGTCCGAGGCCACCGTCCGGGCGTGGTCGTTGTTGCTGGCCTTGCCCGTATGGGCGACCAGCAACGCCTCGCGTGCGCTCATGCCGACACCTCCGCTTCGCTCCGGCGCCGGCACGAGGAACCGAGCACACGATGAGCGGCCCCTCCGCTGCGCTCCGGACCGCTCATGCCGACACCACTCCCTCGACAATCTGCTGGACCGCGGCCGGGTCGACCGGCGGCGCGTCGCGGCGCAGCCACAGGAAGAATTCCACGTTGCCCTGCGGCCCCGGCAGCGGGCTGCGCGCGACCCCGGCCACGCCGAGCCCGAGCCCGGCGGCCGCGGCGGCGACATCGAGCACCGCTGCGGTCCGCAGCTCGGGCGAGCGCACCACGCCCCGGTCGCCCAGCGCCTCCCGGCCCACCTCGAACTGCGGCTTCACCATCGGCACGAGGTCACCGCCCGGGGCCGTGCACGCCGCCAGCGCGGGCAGCACCAGCCGCAGCGAGATGAACGACAGATCCGCGACGGTCAGCTCGCACACGCCGCCGATCTGCTCGGGCGTCAGCGTCCGCACATTGGTCCGCTCGATCACCGCGACCCGCTCGTCGGTACGCAGCGACCACGCGATCTGGCCGTACCCGACGTCGACCGCGGCGACCGCGGCCGCGCCCCGGCGCAGCAGCACATCCGTGAACCCGCCGGTGGACGCGCCGGCGTCGAGGCACCGGCGCCCCTGCACCGGCAGCGCGGCGAACGCGTCCAGCGCGCCGGCAAGCTTGTGCCCGCCCCGCGAGACGTACTCGTCCCCCGCCGCCTCCAGCACCCGCACCGGGTCCGCCGGGTCGATCTGCGCCGCCGCCTTGCCCGCCGCGGTGCCCCGCACCTCGACGCGGCCCGCGGCGATCAGCGCGGCCGCCTGCTCCCGCGAGCGGGCCAGCCCCCGGCGCACCAGCTCGGCGTCGAGTCGGTTCCGGCGCGCCATCTGCCAGCAGCTCCCTGAAAGCTCAGCGTTCCTCGATCGTGCCCAGCGTCTCCTGCAGCGTGCGGTGGGCGTCGGTGTAGACCGAAACCTGCTGCCGCAGCGGAAGCGACGCTACCTCGCCGACCGCCGCCACCGCCGCATCGACCCGGCCGAGGACCCCCGCCCCGGGCGGCCCGGGCGCCGGCGCAGGGCCAGGACCAGGCACGGGGGCGGTCATGACGCGGTCTTCCGGGGCGCGCGAGTGGCCTTCTTCACGGGCAGCTTGGCCGACGCGGGGCCGACCTCGGACGCGGCCGCGACGGTCTCGATGGCCTTCTTGGCGGCCACCTTCTTGGCCGGCGCCGCAGGCGCCGCCGCCGGCGGGGCGACCTTCTTGGCCACGGCCTTCTTCGCGACGACCTTCGCGGGCGCTGCGGCGACCGCCGGGGCCTCCTCGATCACTTCGGCGCCGACCGGCGGGGCGGGCTCGTGCGGCGGCGCCACCGCGGCGATCGTCGCCTCCTTGAGCTGCGCCTCGAGCTCGTGCACCCGCGTCGTGAGCGCCGAAACCTCGTCGGCGGTGGCCAGGCCGACGGCGCCGAGGGCACGATCCAGCTCGTACCGCACCAGCTTCGTCAGCGCGTCACGGTTCGCCGAGCCGGCCCTGAGCAGGTCCTCGGCCATCGCCTGCAGCTGATCGGCGGTCGCGCCGCTCTTGCCGACCAGGCGCCGAACCGTTTTCGTCGCCTTCTTCGTGGTGGCCTCGGTCATGCCGTAGGCGAGCTCCAGATACGCCCGCCATGCTTCCTGAGCCATATTGCGTCTCTCCTCCAAGTGGTGTACGCCATTACGCTACCGGGCGTGCCGTGACGCCGTACGGTACCGTCACATTCCACGGATTTGGAGAAAGACGGGGTTTTCGCGCATGGCCACGGTTGACGAGTGTCGCGCCGCGCTGGACAAGCTCGCGCAGCGGCTGGCCACAAACGCCGCGCAGGCCCGGGAGAAGCTCGACTTCGACCGGACCCTCGCCTGCCGCGTCACCGACCTCGAGGTGGCCTTCCACGGCCGGCTCCAGGGCGGCCAGATCACCGACCTCACCGACGGCGACGACCCGCGCGCGAAGATCAAGCTGACCTCGTCCAGCGACGATCTGCTCGCCCTGGTCAACGGCCAGCTCAACGTCATGTCGGCGTGGACGAGCGGCCGCATCAAGATCGAGGCCGGCATGATGGATCTGCTGAAGCTGCGGAAGCTGCTCTAGGTCAGTTTCAGCCACTTCAGCGCGGCGTCGGCGGCCTCGCCGTCGCCGTCGATGGGCCGCACCTCTCCCGCCGCCCACGCGACCTGGCACAGTGCGTTGAGGGCCTCGACCCGGCGTCCGTCGCCCGCGAGCACCCACCGCCCGTCGCGGTCCTCGACGCGCCACGACTGCCCCTGCGACACCGCCTGGGCCGGCTCGAAAAGCCCCCCGAGGTCCTCGGCCACGAACGTGGGCCGCCGCTCGACCGGCGCCGCGAGCAGCTCCGCGGCGTCGGAGACCCCGGTCAGCACGAGCAGGCTGTCCATCCCCGCCCGGTACGCGCCCTCGATGTCCGTGTCCAGCCGATCCCCGACCACGAGCGGCCGCTGGGCACTGCGCTCCCGCGCCGCCTCCAGGAACAGGCTCGGATCGGGCTTGCCGACGATGGTGTCCGGCTGCCGCCCCAGCGCCGTGGCCATGGCCACGACCAGCGACCCGTTGCCGGGCAGCGGCCCGCGCGGCGACGGCAGCGTCTTGTCGGCGTTCGTCGCGATCCAGGCCGCACCGCCGCGAATCGCCACGGCGGCGTCACCCAGATCGCGCATCCGAACGTCCGGCCCGTACCCCTGCACGACGACCCGCGCCTCCTCGGCCTCGGTCACCGGCGTCAGCCCCGCGCCGACGACCTCCTCGCGCAGCGCGGGCGCGCCGAGGATCAGCACCGGGGTACCGGGCGCGAACCGCTCCGCCATCAGCAGCGCGGTCGCGTGGGCCGAGGTCACGACCTCGCGCGGCTCGGCGGGGATGCCGATCCGCGTCAGGAGCGCCGCGACGTCGCCGGGCAGCCGCGAGGCGTTGTTCGTCGCGTACGCGCTGGGGATCCCCCGCTCGCGCAGCGCCGCACACGCCTCGGCGGCGCCGGGGATGATCTGGTCGACGAGGTACAGGACCCCGTCGAGATCGAAGATCACCAGGTCGTAGTGCCCGACCAGATCATCCGCCTGCGCGTCGCTCACGCCTTGCCCTTCCCCTCGCCGTCCTTGCCGCCCGGCTGATCCCCGTCGGACTCGTCGTCGCCGACGGCGTCCTCGGGCTCGGCGGGCGCACGGTCGGCGTCGCCCTGGTCGACGTGATCGCCGTCCGGCTCGTCGTCGGCGTCGCTCTCGTCGCCTTCGCCTGCACCATCGACAGCTTCACCATCGCCAGCGCTGTCGGCGTCGGTCTCGGCGTCTTCGTTGTCGTCGTCCTCGTCGTCGTCCTCGTCATCGCCGAGGTCGTCGTCTTCGTCGTCGTAGTCGTCCGCGTCCTCGTCGTCTTCGTCGTCGAGGACGTCGTCCTCATCGTCGTCGTAGTCGTCGTCGCGATCATCGTCGTCATCGCGATCGTCTTCGTCGTCGTCGTCCCCGTCGCGATCGTCGTCTTCGTCTTCGTCGTCTTCGTCGTCGTAGTCGTCGTCGCGGTCGTCGTCGTCCTCGTCGCGATCGTCGTCGTCTTCGTCTTCGTCGTCGTAGTCGTCTTCTTCGCGGTCGTCCTCGTCGTCCTCGCCGTCGCGCGGGCCGGCCGCCCCGCGGGCCTCGCCGTCCTCGAGCTCGTCGTCGTCCTCGTCCGTGTCACCGTCGAGCGTGATGCCGTCGAGCTCGAGCAGCCGCTCGGCCGCGTCGGTGCGCAGATCCTCGTCGAGGTCCGCGGCCCGGGCGAACCACTCCCGCGCCTCTTCGCGCCGTCCGGCCCGCAGGAGCGCATCGGCGTACGCGTACCGCAGCCGCGCCGCCCAAGGCGCATCGGGCGCCGAGGTGAGCTCGCGCACCTGCAGCATCGCCACAGCCGCGTCCGTCTGCCCAAGATCCCCACGCGCGCCGGCGGCCACGATGAGCAGCTCGACGATCTCCTCGGCCGAGAGCCGCTCCCGGTCCGCCGTGCGGAAGAGGTCGATCGCCTTCTCCGGCCGCCCGAGGGCCCGCTCACAGTCCGCGATCACCGCGATGTGGGTCTGCTTCCCACTCATCCGGTGGTACGTCCGCAGCTCCCCGAGCGCCGTCTGCCACTCCCCGGCGTGGTACGCCGCAAGCCCAGCGGCCTCGCGAACCACCCCGATCCGGGACGCCTTGCGCCGCGCAACGAGCGCATGCGCGAGCGCGAGCTCCGGGTCGTCGTCGATCAGCTGCCCAGCCGCCACGAGCCGCCGCGCAACCTCCTCCGCCACGGGCCGCGCGAGCGAGCTGAGCTCCGAGCGCACCGAACGGTCGAGCTCCGACGGGTCGAGGTCGTCGGCGAGCACCGGGTCGGCCACGCGGCTGACGGTCTCCTCGCCGGCATCCTCACTGCTGACGAAGCCCGGGTCACTGGTGCGCGGCCGGTACCCACCGGCATCGCTGCGCCGCAGCCCCTCACTCCGCTGAGCCCCACCGGCGTCCCGATCCCGGAACCCACCGCTGGGCCGGTCGCCCCGGTCACGGTCACGGAACCCACCGCTGGGCCGGTCCCCACGATCACGATCGCGGAACCCACCACCGGCAGGCCGGTCCCCACGATCACGGAACCCACCACTGGGCCGGTCCCCACGATCACGGTCACGGAACCCACCACCGGCAGGCCGGTCCCCACGATCACGGAACCCACCACTGGGCCGATCCCCACCGTCACGATCCCGGAACCCACCGCCACTGGGCCGGTCGCCCCGGTCGCGGTCGCGGAACCCACCACCGGTAGGCCGGTCCCCACGGTCACGGAACCCACCACTGGGCCGGTCCCCACCGTCACGGTCACGGAATCCACCGCTGGGCCGGTCGCCCCGGTCGCGGTCGCGGAACCCACCACCGGTAGGCCGGTCCCCACGGTCACGGAACCCGCCGCTGGGCCGGTCCCCACGGTCGCGGTCACGGAACCCACCACCGGCAGGCCGATCCCCACGATCACGGAACCCACCACTGGGCCGATCCCCACGATCACGATCGCCGGAGGGCCGATCACCATCACGGTCGCGCCTCTGGTACCCACCACCGTCACGATCCCGGAAGCCACCACCAGAGGGCCGATCCCCACGGAACCCGGACGGCCGGTCACCACGAGCACCGCCATCACGGTCCCCACGGAACCCGCCACCGGTGGGTCGATCCCCACCACGGTCGCGGAACCCACCACCAGCGGGCCGGTCTCCACGGTCGCGGAACCCACCACCACTGGGCCGATCGCCACGGTCACGGTCGCGGAACCCGCCACCAGTCGGCCGGTCCCCACGGTCGCGGTCACGGAACCCACCACCGGCAGGCCGATCCCCACGGTCACGGAACCCACCACCACTGGGCCGATCCCCACGATCCCGATCACCGGAGGGCCGATCACCACGAGGCGCACCGTCACGGTCCCCACGGAACCCGCCGGCCGGCCGATCCCCACGGAACCCACCGTCACGCCGCTCGGGCCGATCCCCACCGCGGTACCCGCCACCGTCCCGATCACGGAACGGCCGATCCCCACGGGGTGCCCCACCATCACGATCCCGGAACCCACCACCACTGGGCCGGTCCCCGCGGTCACGGAAGCCACCACCGGTGGGCCGGTCCCCACGGTCACGGAACCCGCCACCGGTAGGCCGGTCCCCACGAGCTCCACCATCACGGGGTCCGGACGGCCGGTCGCCACCGCGGTACCCGCCACCGTCCCGATCACGGAACGGCCGATCCCCACGAGGCGCCCCACCATCACGGTCACCACGAGCGGCGCCACCCTCACGGAACCCGGAGGGCCGGTCACCACGGGCTCCACTATCACGGGGCCCGGAAGGCCGGTCGCCACCGCGGTACCCGCCGCCATCCCGGTTCGGCCGCTCGGTCCGGTCCCGGAACGGACGGTCACCGTCACGCCCGCCCCGAGCCTCACCGCCCCGGCCGCCCCGGTCGTCGCGCGACCCGCCGCCGGCCCGATCGTCGCGAGAGTTCCCGCGCGGCCGATCGCCGCCGCGAGAACGGGAGTCATCCCTACGGGGCCCGCGTGGGCCGCCGTCCTGGCCGTCGCCGTCGTGTGGCTTTGCGTTCACGACTTCATCCTTCCCGACCGGGGTACGCCTTATGCGCTCGACCCGGTAAACGACTCAAGGGCCGCCCAAACGGGCGGCCCTTGATCGAAGATTGTCCGGCGGCGTCCTACTCTCCCACACTCTCTCGGGTGCAGTACCATCGGCGCTGGAGGGCTTAGCTTCCGGGTTCGGAATGGGACCGGGCGTTT
>NZ_JBEZDS010000048.1:0-91153 GCF_040648435.1 Dactylosporangium sp. NPDC049140
CCGAGGCCCGCGTCCAGGGCGCGACGTGTCGCGCCGCCCGAGGCCCGCGCCCGGGCGGGACGACGTGTCGCGCCGCCCGAGGCCCGCGTCCAGGGGCGCGACGTGTCGCGCCGCCCGAGGGTGGCCGGCCGACCCTGGTCCGCGCGTGGGTGGGACGTCTAGCGGCGCGCCGGGCGAGCGGCGCGTGAGGTGAGCGGCGCTCAAGGCGAACGCGTGCAAGGCGAGCGGCACGCCAGGCGAGCGGCGCTCGAGGCCGGCGTGGGCTGCCTCGGCGGCACATTTGCTTGGGTCTGCTCGCTTGGGCTGAGCGAACGCGTGCAAGGCGAGCGGCGCGTGAGGTGAGCGGCGCTCAAGGCGAACGCTTGCAAGGCGAGCGGCGCGTGAGGCGAGCGGCGCGTGAGGTGAGCGGCGCGTGAGGTGAGCGGCGCTCAAGGCGAACGCGTGCAGGACGAGCGGCGCGCCAGGCGAGCGGCGCGCCAGGCGAGCGGCCGACCCTGGTCCGCGTCGATGATCTCGTGCTCGCGCTCGGTCAGCGCGCCGCCCCGCATCCGCGCGGAGACGTCTCGCACCGCTCTGAGCGGGCGGCCGACCCAAGTCCGCGCCCGGGCGGGACTCCTCGCGTCACCCAAAGTGGTCGCGGCCCCACCAGCGCGGCGTGCGCGTCCGGGCGAGAGGCCTCGCGCTGCCCAAGGCGGGCGGCCGGCCCTACTCCGCGTCGATGACCTTGTGCTCGCGCTCGGTCAGCGCGTGGTCCGGGTCCGGGTGGGACGTCGGCTTGCGGCGCTTGAAGCGGTTCCGGAGCCGGTTCTCGGGCCGCACCGGCGCGTCGTTGGCCAGCAGTACCGCGATCATCGGCAGGAGGACCGCGCCGGCGATGCAGAGCGACAGCCACAGCCACAGCAGCGGCGGGCGGGTCGCCACCAGGATGGCGGCGACCACCACGCACGCGGCGCGCAGGAGCATCATGGACACATAGCGCACCTCACGGGCGTGAAGCTCCTGCTCGGGGCTCCGCGCCGCGTCGGTGATCAGCTGTGGGCGATCCCTACGGGCCATTGGTTCGAGTCTGCCACGCGCACGGGGTGCGTGGTGGGTCACGTGTCCGTGGGCCTGATCGGCCCGCCCGGGTTCGTGCCGCCGGCCGGGCCCCGGTCGCGGTCGGTGGTGCCGGTGGACAGCAGGTCACGGATCTCGGTGAGCAGCCGGATCTCGTCGCTGGGCGCGGCCGGCTCGGGCTCCAGGCCCCGCTTGCGGCGCTCGGCGAGCTTGTTCATGGGCAGCACGACGAGGAAGTACACGGTGGCGGCGGTCAGCAGGAACGTGATGAGCGCGTTCGCGAAGCTGGGCCACGCGAGCACCTGCTTGCCGATGTGGAGGCCCTGCTTGTCGTCGACCCCGATGCCACCGGTCAGGCTGATCAGCGGCTTGAGGAAGCCATCGGTGAACGCGTTGACGACGTTGGTGAAGGCGGCGCCGATGACGACCGCGACGGCGAGCTCGATGACGTTGCCACGGGAGATGAAATCCCGGAATCCCTTCAGCACGCATGCACCTTACGGCCGGTTGGCCCCATCCGCATCCGTTGCCGCGCCACTTGTCGGCGTGCCACAGTCTGGCGTGGACGGGTTACCGGAGGCGGTGGCGGCGCGGCACGGGGTGCCGCCCGAGAAGGTACAGGCCGGACCCGAGGGCGGGGCGAACCACGTTCACCTGCTCGGGGACGACCTGGTCCTGCGCGTCCCGCGCACCCGCCCCGACGCCGCGCGGCTGTTCACCGAGGCGGCGATCATCCCCGCGGCGCGCCGCGGCGGGGTGCTCACGCCGGCCGTGGTCGAGTTCGACGCCACGGTGCCCTACCTGCTCACCGAGCGGGTTCGCGGGGCGGATGCGGAGGCTCAGCGGGTACCGACGCCGAAGCTTTTCGAGCAGGTGGGCCGGGAACTGGCGAAGCTGCACCGCGTCGCGCCCCCGCCCGGGCTGCCCGTCGCCGCGCCGTCCCCGGACCCGTGGGCGCTGGTGTCGGATCTGCGTGCCGAGGGCCGCCTCGACCAGGAGGGCGCGGAGTGGCTCGCCGGCTGGTTCGACCGGCTCGCCCCGCGGATACCGATCGCGCCGCTGCCCGTGCCCGTGCACGGCGACGTCGCCCCGCAGAACATCATGACCGCGGGCGGCACCCTGACCGGGCTGATCGACTGGGGCGACGCGACGCTGGCCGACCCGGCCACCGAGT
The DNA here is from genome assembly GCF_040648435.1 of Dactylosporangium sp. NPDC049140. Lineage (NCBI taxonomy): Bacteria > Bacillati > Actinomycetota > Actinomycetes > Micromonosporales > Micromonosporaceae > Dactylosporangium > Dactylosporangium sp. NPDC049140. The sequence goes on from NZ_JBEZDS010000048.1 coordinate 2,231, forward strand.
TCGCGAAGCTGCCGCTGACCGTCGTGCCGTGGGCGCTGCGCGGGTACGGCGGCATCAACATGGAGCCGCGGGTCCTCTGGCACCACCTGGTCTGGGCCCTGGCCCGCCTGCGCGACCCCACCCCGTCGCACGCGCGCCACTGGACCGCGCCTCCGGCGAGCCGGCTGCTGGGCCTGGTGCGCTTCTTCGCCACGTCCGAGCAGTGGCGCCACCTCGCTTAGCCCTTCGCGGCCGCCTTCATCTGCTTCTTGTACTCCCGCACCTTCGCCAGCGACGGCCCGTCCACGATGTCGGCGACCGAGCGGTGCGAGCCCTCCTCGCCGTACCCGCCCGCGGCCGCGCGCCACCCGTCGGGCTGCACGCCGTACTGCTTGCCGAGCAGCGCCACGAAGATCTGCGCCTTCTGCTTGCCGAAGCCGGGCAGCCCCTGCACCCGGCGCAGCAGCTCGCCGCCGTCGGCCACCCCGTCCCACAGGCCGGCCGGGTCGCCGTCGTACCGCTCGGTCAGCACCCGGCAGACCTCCTGCACCCGCCCGGCCATGGCCTTCGGGAAGCGGTGCAGCGCCGGCGGGGTCGCGAAGATCGCGATCAGCGCCTCGGGGTCGAACTCGGCCAGCTCGGGCGCGGCCGGCTCGTGCCCGAGGCGCTGCGCCAGCACGTACGGGGAGGAGAACGCCTTCTCGAGCGGAATCTGCTGGTCGAGCGTCATCCCGATGAGCAGCGCCAGGGGGCTGCGGGTGAGGTACTCGTTCGCCACATCATCGATCGGCAGCGTGATGGCCATGCCGACCATCCTGCCTCACCGCGGGGTCGGCGGGCGCGTGAAGCGGGCCCGGGCCCACAGGTATCCGCCCAGGGCCATCGCCACCGACCACCCCACGGCCCACCACAGGTGCGCACCGATCGGGGTCCCGTTCAGCGCGCCCCTCAGAGTCTCGATGATCGGGGTGTACGGCTGGTGCTCGGTGAACGCCCGCACGCCCGGCGACATGCGGCCCGTGGGCGAGAACGCGCTGCTCAGAATCGGCAGCAGGGTCACCGGCAGGGCCGCGTAGCTCGCGGCCACGACCGTGCGCACGGACAGGCCCATCGCCGTGGTCAGCCAGGCCGCGGCGAACGCGGCGAGGGCCACGATCCCGGTCACGACGAGCCAGCCGGTCACGCCGGCGTGGGGGCGGTACCCCATGAGCACGGTCAGGCCCAGGATGATCGCCACGCACAGCAGCGTGCGCAGGACGGTGCCGAGCACGCGGCCCGTCAGCACCGCCGCGCGGGAGATGCCCATGGTGCGGAACCGGTTGATGATGCCCTCGTTCATGTCCGTCGCCACGGCCACGGCGGTCTGCCCGACGCTGTAGCCGATGCAAAGCACCAGGATGCCCGGCACCACGTAGCCGAGGTAGTCCTCGCCGAGGTCCGTGGCGGCCCCGAAGATGTAGACGAACATGAGCAGCATCAGCACCGGGGCGATCAGGGCGCCGAACATCGTCGACGGGTTGCGGCGGTTGTGCCGAAGGTCGCGCCGCAGCATGGTCAGGGCGTCGCTCATCGCACGGTCTCCGTTTCGGAAGAGGCGGCGGCGGAGGCGACGGCGTGCCCGGTCAGGGCGAAGAACACGTCGTCCAGGTCGGGTGTGTGCACGGTCAGGGTGTCGGGCTCGACCTCGCCGGTCTGCAGGCGGTCGAGCAATTCCCGCAGATCCGCGGCGGTACCGTCGCCCGGCACCCGCAGCTCGAACGCCCCCTCGCCGAGGATCACGGTCGCGGCGGGCAGGAGCGCGGCCGCGGCGTTGAGCGCCTCCGGGCCGGCGAACCCGAGCCGGACGTGCGCGCCGGGAACGCGGCGCTTGAGCTCGCCGGGGCGGCCCTCGGCGACGATCCGGCCGCGGTCGAGCACGGCGACGCGCCCGGCGAGCTGGTCGGCCTCGTCGAGGTACTGCGTGGTCAGGAAGATCGTCACCCCGTCCGCGGCGAGTCCCCGGACGATCTCCCACACGGTGCGGCGGCTGCGCGGGTCGAGGCCGGTCGTCGGCTCGTCCAGGAAGATCACGCGCGGGTCGCCGACCAGGGTCATGGCCAGGTCGAGGCGGCGTCGCAGGCCGCCGGAGTACGTCGCCGGGGTCCGCCGGGCCGCGTCGGTGAGCTCGAAGCGCTCCAGCAGCTCGGCCGCGCGGCGCCGGCCCGCGCGCCGGGGCAGGTGCAGGAGGTCGGCGATGAGCAGCAGGTTCTCCTCGCCGGTGAGGAGGTTGTCCACGGCCGAGAACTGGCCGGTGACGCCAATGGCGCCACGGACCTTCCCGGCCTCGGTGGCCAGGTCGTGCCCGGCCACTGTGGCGCCACCCGCGTCCGGCGGGATCAGCGTGGCCAGGATGTGCACCATCGTGGTCTTGCCGGCGCCGTTGGGGCCGAGCAGCGCGAAGATGGTCCCGGCCGGGACGTCGAGATCGATGCCGTCGAGGACGACCTGGTTGCCGTACGACTTGCGCAGCCCGGTGACCGTGATGCCCGAGTCAGTCATGACATCACTATGGCGCCATCATGGCGCCAAATCAAGCCAGCGTGGCGTGGTACGCCTCCATCCACTCCCGCTGGCGCCGGACGAGCTCGCTCTCCTCCTGCAGGACGTGCGCGAACATGTCCCCGAGCACCGGGTCCGGCAGGGCCAGGCAGGCGGCGCGGGTCTCGGCGGCGACGGTGCCGGACTCGGCGGCCAGGGCCGCGAACCAGTCGTCGTCGGCCCAGCCGCGCTCCCGCACGAGCCGCTCGAGGCGGGCGATCGGGTCGCGCTGGCGCCACGCCTCCACCTCGGCGTCGGAGCGGTACCGGCGCGGGTCGTCCGAGGTGCTGTGGCCCGCCATGCGGTACGTCATCGCCTCGATCAGCACCGGCGGCCCGCCGCTGCGCACCGACGCCGCGGCCCGGGCCGTGACCGCGTGCACGGCGAGCGCGTCGTTGCCGTCGACGTGGTACGACTCCAGCCCGAAGCCGACGGCGCGCCGATGCAGCGGCGCGGCCATCTGCCGGCTGGTCGAGGTGGAGATCGCCCACTGGTTGTTCTGGCAGAAGAACACGATCGGGGCACCGGCGACCGCGGCCCAGTTGAGCGCCTCGTTCACGTCGCCCTGGCTGCTCGCGCCATCGCCGAAGTACGTGAGCACCACCTCGTCGGAGCCGTCCAGGCGTACCCCGACCGCGTACCCGGTCGCGTGCAGCGCTTGCGTGCCGAGCACGAGGCTGTAGATGTGGAACTGGTACCGCCGCGGGTCCCAGCCCGAGTGGGTGATCCCGCGCCACTGGGCCAGCAGCTCGGCCGGGGTGATGCCGCGGCAGCGGGCGGCGGCCTGCTCGCGGTAGCTGGGGAACACGTAGTCGCCGGGCTCGAGCGCCCGCATCGAGCCGACCTGGGCCGCCTCCTGCCCGAGCGCCATCAGCCACAGGCCGAGCTCGCCCTGGCGCTGCAGGGCGTGCGCCTCCTCGTCGAACCGGCGCGCGAGCACCATGTCGCGCAGCAGGTCACGGCACAGCTGAGGGGTCACCTCGAGCGGTGCGTCCGCGTCCGACCGCAGGGTCCCGTCGGGTGCGAGCAACTGGATCATCGAGCATCTCCCCGTGTGTCGCCTGGGTGCATCACCCATCCTGCCGTGCGCGGACCCGTCCATGGCGCCGGTGGCGCCATGGAATTCGCCATAGTTGCGCGATACTGGCGGCATGGACCTGACCCGCTACGTCGACGGCCTGCGCGCCGAGCTGCTCGCGGCCGCGGGTCCCGAGGAGACCGCGCTGGCCGAGCGCCTCGCCGCGGCGGTGGCCTCGGCGACCCGGCTGGCCATGTTCGACGTGCTGTCGGACGCGGCCGACGAGATCACCCGCGACCTGGCGCCCGGCTCCGTCGAGGTCCGCGTGCGCGACCGCAACCCGTACTTCGTCGTCACCACCGCCGACGGCGAGCCCACGGCGGCGCCGTCGCCCGTGAGCGCGCCCGAGCCGTCGCCCGAGGGCCCCGTGGGCCGCATCAACTTCCGCCCGCCCGAGCAGCTCAAGCAGCGCATCGAGGAGGCGGCCGCGCGCGAGGGCCTGTCGGTGAACGCGTGGCTGACCCGCACCCTGTCCGCCGTGGTCGCGAGCGAGACGTCCCCGGCCCCGGCGCCCCGCGCCGCCAAGGGCGCGTTCGTGGGCTGGATCGGCTAGCCGGGCGGTCAGGTCGTCCGGAACATGACGTCGGTCTCGAGGACCGTCTTCAGGCCGCTCGCCACCCGGGCCCACGCCTCGTCGCGCTCGGGGTCGGGCCGCGCGTCGAGGTCGTCGCAGCTCAGCGCGACGCGGGTCAGGCCCGGCTCGACCGCCGCGACGTCCCAGGTGAGCCAGCACTGCGCCGCGTGCAGGCTGTGTATCAGCTCCTCCCCGGGTATCACGTGGAGGATCTCGCCGTAGAGGGCCTCGGCGACCGGGCCCCGATCGGTGCGGAACACGATCGGGGCGCCGGGCCGCCAGGTGGAGTCGACGGCGAGGCCGAGGTAGTACCGCCGGGTGAGCTCCGGCTCGGTGAGCGCCCGCCAGACCAGCTCGGGCGTGGCGGCGATGTACAGCGTGAAGGTCCGTGTCCTCATGCTGCAGAATTCTGCGGGCCGGACTTGCCGGTGACTTGAGAGCGGCTTGGGAGCATGTGGTGATGGACGATCTGATCAAGGAGCTGGAGGCCCAGGAGGCCCGGCTGCTGTTCGACCGGTTCGACAACGACGACGCCTGGGCGCTCGGCTGCCTGCTGGTGGAGACGGCCCAGGAGCGCTCCCTCGCCATCACGGTCGACATCCGCCGGGGCGGCCAGCAGCTCTTCCACGCCGCCCGGCCCGGCACCGCCCCCGACAACGACCGCTGGATCGAGCGCAAGATCCGGGTGGTGGAGCGGCTGCACGCCTCCTCCTACCTCGTGGGCCGGCGGCTGGCGGCCCGGGACAAGGTCTTCGACGCCGCGTACGGGGTCGACCCCGCGGAGTACGCCACCCACGGCGGCGCCTTCCCCATCCGTGTCCGCGATGTGGGCGTCGTCGGGGTCGTGACGGTGTCGGGTCTGCCCCAGGCGGACGATCACGCGCTGGTCGTCGAGGTGCTGGAGCGCTTCCTCGCCCGGGTGTCGTGAAGCCGACTCGACCGCGGGGCGGCCAGGCCCCACCATGCCGCGTGTGAAGATTCGATTCGCTCTTGCGGGTTTGTCGCTCGCCGCGGCGGCGCTGGCCGGCTGCTCCGATGACCCCGCGGCTCCCGCCGCCTCGAACGCCGCGGCGCCGCCGCCGGCCACCAGTGCCGCGGCGGCGGCGCCCAGCAGCCCGGCGGCCCCAAGCCCGGTGACGGCCCCGAGCAGCTGCCCGGTCACCGCCGCCACGCTGGAGAAGGCGTTCAAGGCCAACGCCCAGATCGCCGACGCCATCGTGCTCGGCAAGGGCTTCAAGGACGTCAGCTGCTACGCGGGCTGGGCCACCGCCTCCGCGCAGCCGACCAACCTCGAGGCGGCGGTCGTGCTGTTCAAGTACGACGCCGCGAAGAAGACCTGGGCCGCGGTCTCCGGCGGCACCGACGGCGTCTGCCGGGACAAGGTGCCGGCGGACATCGCGACACACCTCAAGGGTTGCCAGAACTAACCCGATCGAGTGTCGTAAATTGCCGGGGTGAGATACACACTCCTCGCTGTCTTCGCTGGGGCGGCCGCCACCCTCGCGGCCTGCTCCGGCGGGACACCCCAGGCCCAGTCCACCCCCAACCTCCCCACGCCGGACCAGACCTCCCTGCTGCCGCAGACCGGCCCCGCGCCGCTCAAGCCCGGCGTAAGCGCGGCGAGCGGCTGCCCGGTCGACGCGCCCGCGCTGGAGAAGGCGCTCGTCACCGATCCCCAGCTCGCCGCGGCCGTGCAGCTCGGCAAGGGCCTCACCGACGTCAGCTGCGTGCTGCAGTACGCCACCGCCCGCACCGAGGGCGACCGCGCGACCGTGCTGTTCCATTTCGACGACGCCAAGGCCATGTGGGTCGCGGTCGGCACGGGCTCGTGCGACAAGGCCCCCGCCGACGTGCGCAAGCAGCTCAAGAACTGCAGTTAGGAACCTGGTCAAATCCCGTGCTTTGTGGTCATATTGCTCATGGAGCGTGAAGCACTGCTCCGGCTCCTCGCCGAGGAGCCGGGGGCGGCTTTCCAGGCGTGCCGCGCCGCGATCCGCGCGGGCGCGGAATACGTGGTCTGGGACCACACCCTGCCCGCCGACCAGCTCGCGCGCAGCTACACCCGCCGGGCCCAGCACATGGAACGCATCGGCAACCCGATGCTCGGCAGCGCCGAGGCGATCGACGTGCTGGCGACCTCGGGCGACCGGCCGCTGCGCGTCGGCGAGGCGAAGATCGAGAACCCGCCCACCCACTTCCAGCTGTTCCTCACCGCCGACGCGTCCCGGGTCGTGGCCTGCATAGGCATCGACCAACGCTGACGTACCAGGATGGCAGGGTGGACGCACTGCTGGACAACACCGCCCTGGCTCAGCTGCGCGAGGCGCTCGGCTCGGCCGGGTACACCTCCGAAGGTATCCGGAAACATCTCGGCGAGGACGCCGCGGCCGCGGCCGCGCGCAACGACTTCCGCGCCGCGCTGCGCATCACCGAGGCCGGGGGCCGGCTCGACACGCTGATCCGGCTGTTCATCTGCGGCCAGACCGAGCCGCTCGACCGGGTCGCGGCCGCGCTCGCCCCGCTGCCCCTCGAGTCGGCGACCCCGCTGCTGGAGGCCGCCGCGGAGGGTGTCCGCGCGGCGCTGGAGCTGGAGCCGTACGGCGACTGGTGGGTCGTCGCCGACCTCTCCGCCGGCATGCGCCCGGGCCGCCCGCTGCCCGGCGACCACGTCCTGGGCATCGGCGGCGCGTCGAGCACCCTCGCCGCCGCCACCCTGCGCCGCCCGGTCGGCACCGCGCTCGACCTCGGCACCGGCTGCGGCGTGCAGGCCCTGCACCTGTCCACCCACGCGCAGCGGGTGACCGCCACCGACGTACTGCCGCGGGCCCTGCGCTTCGCCGCCACCACCGCCGCGCTCAACGGCCTCGACTGGGAGCTGCTCGAGGGCGACCTCACGAGCCCGGTCGCGGGCCGCCGCTTCGACCTCGTGGTCAGCAACCCGCCGTTCGTCGCCGGCCCCGGCAGCACCGCGCACACGTACCGCGACTCCGGCCGCCCCGGCGACGCCGTCTGCGCCGAGCTCGTCGCGGCCGCGCCCGGCCTGCTCGCCGCCGGCGGGCACATGCAGTTCCTGGCCAACTGGCTGCACGTGGCGGGCGAGGACTGGACCGAGCGGGTAAACGACTGGCTCGCCGGCACCGGGCTCGACGCGTGGGTGATCCAGCGCGAGGTGTCGGACCCGCTCGCGTACGTCAACCTGTGGCTCGCCGACGCCTCCGAGGACCCGTCCCGCCAGCCGGCCCTGGCCGCGGCCTGGCTCGACTGGTTCGACGCGCAGCGCGTCGAGGCGGTCGGCTTCGGCCTCATCACCCTGCGCGCCGGCGGCCACGACGACCCGACGGTGCGCATCGAGGACCTCCGGCAGACCGTCGGCGGCGACCTCGGCCCGCTCATCGGCGACTGGTTCGACCGCCAGGACTTCCTGCGCCACGCCGACCTGCTGCACAGCCGCCTCGTCGCCGCGCCGGGCCTGACGCTGCGCCAGGAGGCCGCGCTCGGCGCCGAGGGCTGGGAGGTCGGGCAGCAGCTGCTCGTCCTGCCCGACGGGCTGCGGTGGGTCGAGGAGGTGGACCCGGTCGCGCTGACGCTCGTGGGAGCGTGCGACGGGTCGGTGACCCTGCAGGATCAGGTCGACGTGCTGGCGGCCGCCCATGGTGTACCGCCGGAGGTTCTCGCCGACGTCGCGGTCCCCCTCGTGTCCCATCTGGTCGAGCGGGGCGTGCTCCTGTGCGCGCCCTAGTCCAGACCGTTTCGCGCGCGCACGTGACCGTGGACGGCGTCGTCGTCGGATCGATCACCGACGGGCTGCTCGTTTTGGTGGGGGTCACGCATTCCGACAATGCGGATACTTCCGAAGCACTCGCCCGCAAGGTGCACGAACTACGGATCCTCGACGACGAGAAATCCGCCGCCGACACCGGCGCGCCACTCCTCGTTGTCTCGCAGTTCACCTTGTACGGCGACGCGCGCAAGGGCCGGCGCCCGACGTGGATCGCCGCCGCCCGCCCCGAGGCCGCCGAGCCGCTCATCGAGCAGTTCTGCACCGCCCTGCGAGACCGGGGCGCAATCGTAGAAACCGGTCGATTCCGCACCCACATGCTCGTCGAAAGCGTGAACGTGGGACCGCGGACCGTACTACTCGAGGTCTGAGACTCACGGTTTCGTGCCACGGCTACGCCGCCTCACCGCCACTTCACGCCCGCTCAGCGAAGCTACTTCTCGCAGGAGTGATCGCGCCACTTGTCAATCCACACGGGAGGCGAGCGAAGTGGCCCAGCCGCTGAGTGAGACCACGGATTTCAACGCCGTCGACGTTGAGGCCGACGAACAGCACGAGCAGGAGCACGCGCTCGACAACACGGGCGTCTCAGCGGATCTGGTTCGCGCGTACCTCAACACGATCGGCCGCACCAAGCTGCTCACCGCCGAGCAGGAGGTCGACCTCTCCAAGAAGATCGAGGCCGGCCTGTACGCCGAGGAGAAGCTCGCCACCGGCATGGTGCACCCGGCCTGGATGAAGACCTACGACGTCGTGGTCCGCGAGGGGCGCGCCGCCAAGGCCCACCTCCTCGAGGCCAACCTGCGCCTCGTGGTCAGCATCGCCAAGCGGTACACCGGACGTGGCATGGCCTTCCTCGACCTCATCCAGGAAGGCAACCTCGGCCTCATCCGCGCCGTCGAGAAGTTCGACTACACCAAGGGCTACAAGTTCTCCACCTACGCCACCTGGTGGATCCGCCAGGCCATCACCCGCGCCATGGCCGACCAGGCCCGCACCATCCGCATCCCGGTGCACATGGTCGAGCAGGTCAACCGCATGGTCCGCGTCCGCCGCGACCTCGCCGCGAGCCTCGGCCGCGAGCCCGTGGTCGCCGAGATCGCCGCGGCCCTGGGCGTCGAGGAGTACCAGGTCATCGAGCTGATCTCCTACGACCGCGAGCCGGTCAGCCTGGACCAGGCCGTGGGCGAGGACGGCGAGAGCGCCCTGGGCGACTTCGTGGCCCGCATCGACCCGCGCGAGGAGCCGGCCGACAGCGTGTCGCAGGGCATGCTCCGCTCCGAGGTCGAGATCGTCCTGTCGACGCTGTCGCAGCGCGAGCAGGCGGTCATCCGGCTGCGCTTCGGCCTGGACGACGGCCGCCAGCGCACCCTGGACGAGGTGGGCCGCGAGTTCGGCCTGTCGCGGGAGCGCATCCGCCAGATCGAGAAGGTAACCCTGCTGAAGCTGCGCCACCCCTCCCGGGCGAAGCGCCTCGAGGCCTACGCGTCCTGAACTTCCCTGGGGCCCGAGCCCCAGACCCCACGATCGATGGCTGGGCTCCGCGGTGGTGATCCGCCGCGGAGCCGCCTCGATGCGTATCACCGCTTCGCGAAGGGCCGCCCCTCCCGGGGGCGGCCCTTCTGCACTTTTCTCGGGGCCCGAGCGCCAGGCTCGTTCAACTTGGTTCATCGGGGCCGGCAGATTCCGCGCCGTCCACGGCAGTTCGCAGCTCTTCGGGTCCGGCGCGTTGTCGAGGTCGCGCACCATGGCCGGTCACAGGCGTCGGGGGCCGCTGTCCGGTCTTGGTAGGTGCGGGGCGAACTCGGCGCTCGCGTGCAGTACCGTCAGGCCCGACGGGCGGGCCAGGACCGGGTTCAGGGTCAGCGACGACAGCGTCGTCTGCTCGTCCACCAGGCGCCCCACGCGCAGCAGCAGGTCGGCCAGGGCGTCGAGGTCCACCGGGTCGGCGCCGCGGTACCCGGTCAGCAGCGGCGCCGCCCGCGGGGCCAGGACGAGCGCCGCGGCGTCGCGGTCGGTCAGCGGGACCGGGCGCCACGCGCGGTCGCCCAGCAGGTCGGCCGCCTCGCCGCCGAGGCCGAAGCCCACTACCGGGCCGAACGACGGGTCGTCGACGACCTCCACGACGCACGCGACGCCCGGCGCGACCATGGGCTGCACGACCACCTCGACGCCGCGGCCGAAGAGGCGCTCGAGCTCCTCGTAGGCCTCGGCGACGGCCGCGGGCGTGGTCAGGTTCAGCCGTACCGCGCCGAGGTCGAGCCGGTGCCGCCACGGCTTCTTCGCCACCTTCAGGGCGACCGGCAGGCCCATCCGCGCGGCCAGGTCGACGATGTGGTCGCCCGAGGCCCACTGGCTGGGTACGACCGGGATGCCATAGGCGGCGAGCAGCGCATCGGCCTGCCCGCGATCGCCGACGCCCGGCGTCGCAAAGCCGGTGCCCGCCACGGCGAGCGGCGTCGCAGGACCGGTGTCCGCCACCGCGGGCGGCGTCGCAGGACCGGTGTCCGCCACCGCGGGCGGCGTCGCAGGACCGGTGTCCGCCACCGCGAGCGGCGTTGTCGGACCGATGTCCGAAGCCGGCACCGCCAGCGGCGTCGCGATTCCGGCCCCCGCCACCGCCAGCCGCCGCGCGATCTCGGTTCCTCCGGCGGTGTCCACGCCGGGCAGGTCGGGCAGGGCGCCGATCGGCTCGCGGCGCCACGCGGCGTAGCGGGCGACACGGCCCAGGGCCCGCACCGCCTCCTCGATCGCCGGGTACATCGGCAGCGCGGCCGGGTCCTCGTCGCCGTACGCGGGGGCGACCGTGAACGACGGGTCGGCCGGCATCACCACGGCGAGCGGGCGCGGGGCGCCCGCCGTCGACACGCGCAGGAGCTCGGCCACGCCGAGCTGGTCGCCCTCGGCCAGCGCCGGGGCGTACGCGGCCACGACGGCGTCCGCGCGCTCGTCGTCGAGGGCGGCGTGCACGGCGCGTACGAACTCGACGTCGGTCACGGCGGGGCCGAGGTCGAGCGGGTACCCCTCGGCGATGCGCAGCCCCGCGGCCGGCGCCTTCGCCACGGTGAGCACGCCCAGCGCGGCCGCGTTGGTGACCACGGCGACCCGGTCGCCGGTCGGCAGCGGGCGGCCGGCGATGAGCAGGCCCACGTCGAAGAGCTCGGCGACGGTGTCGACGCGGATGACGCCGGAGCTGGCGAAGAGCGCCGCCACCCCGCGGGCGTCCGGGCCGACGGTCACCGCGTCGAGGGCCGGCGGGCGCACCGGGCTCGCCACCGCGGCGACGGGCTTGCGGCGGGCCAGCTCACGGGCGATGCGGGCGAACTTGCGCGGGTTGCCGAAGGTCTCCAGATAGAGCAGTACCGCGTCGGTGTGCGGGTCCTCGCGCCAGTACTGCAGCGCGTCGTTGCCCGACACGTCGGCCCGGTTGCCGGCCGAGATGAACGTCGACAGCCCCAGGCCGCGCCGGTCGGCCTCGGCCAGCAGGGCCGTGCCCAGCGCCGCGGACTGGCTGAAGAAGCCGACCCGCCCGGCGCGCGGGAGCAGCGGGGCGAGGGTGGCGTTGAGCCGTACCGCCGCGTGGGTGTTGGCCACGCCGAGGCAGTTGGGCCCGACCAGGCGCATCCCGTGCTCGCGCACCGCGCGGAGCAGGGCGGCCTGGGCCTGCGCGCCGGCCGGGCCCGACTCGGCGAAGCCGGCCGAGACGATGACCAGCCCGTGCACGCCGGCCGCGGCGCAGTCGGCGACGACGGCCGGGACGGATTCGGCGGGGACCGCGATCACGGCGAGGTCGGCTCCCGCGGTACCGCCGAGGCTTGAAACGGCTGGCAGGCCGCCGACCATCGGGGCGGTCGGGTGCACCGGGACCAGTTCTCCGGCGAAGCCGGCGCCCTTCAGGTGCGACAGCAGCGCCGCGCCGATGCCCGAGCCGCCCGCGCGGGCGCCGTAGACGGCCACGACGCGCGGGGTGAGCAGCCGGGCGATCGAGCGGGCCTCGGCGCGCTGCTCGCGGTCCTGCTGCACGCGCAGGGAGTCGGGGGTCGCCTTGATCGGGAACCACAGGTGCACGACGCCGTCGGCGAACTGGCGCTCGATGTGGAAGCCGGCGGCCATGAACACGCGCAGCATGGCCTGGTTCACCGGCAGCACGTCGGCCTCGAACTCGGTGATGCCCTCGGTGTCCGCCGCGGCGACGAGGTGCTCGATGAGCACCGAGCCGATGCCGCGGCCCTGGTGCGCGTCCTCGACCACGAAGGCGACCTCGGCCTGGTGCGAGCCGGCGCCGAGCCGTTCGTAGCGGCCGACGGCGATCAGCTCGCCGGCGTGCTCGACCACGAACGCCTCACGGTCGTGGTGGTCGACGTTCACGAACCGGTCGAGGTCGCGCTGCGGGATTCGGGGGTACGCCGAGAAGTACCGCAGGTACCGCGTCCGCTCCGAGAACCGCGAGTGCAGCGCGACGATCCGGTCCGCGTCGTCGGGCCGGATCGGTCGCAAGTGGACGGTGGTCCCGTCCGAGAGCAGCACATCGGCGGCCCGTTCGACCGAAACGTCGTTCACCCGCATAGTCTCCACCCGTCTGGGTTACCGTGTCTGCCATGATGCTGACCCCGGCGGATGTGCAGGCGCTGCGGTTCGCCAAGGCGCCGTTCGGCAAGCGTGGGTACGACGAGGACGAGGTCGACCAGTTCCTCGACGTCGTCGCCCAGACGCTCATCGCGCTGCAGGACGAGCTCGCCAACCTGCGGGCGAGCGCCGCACCGCACGCGTCCTACGGCACCTCGGCCGCGGCCGAGACGGCGATGCTCGCCGAGCTGGACCACATCAAGCAGCGCCTGACGCGCCTCGAGGCCGCGGTCCGGCACTAGTCCCGCGGGTCGTGCGGGTCGAGGCCGAAGAAGGGGTACACCTCACGCCGGGTCGCCATGATCGCGCGGTCCACGGCGTCCGGGGAGTCGCCCGGCACCCACGGCGTGAAGCGCGTGTCGCCGCCGTCGCCCATGGTCGCCGGCAGCGGCTGGCCCGGGACGCGGCGCGCGGCCAGCTCGCGCCACCCGGCCGGCAGCTCCAGCGCCGGGTCGAGCGCCTCGCCGGTCAGCACCGCGAGGAGGTGGGTCCAGGCCCGGGGCACGCACTCGACGAGCGCGTAGCCGCCGCCCCCGCTCGCGACCCATTTGCCCCCGGCGACCTCGGCGGCGAGGTCGCGCAGCGCCAGGTACGCCGCGCGCTGGCCGTCCACGGTCAACCGGAGGTTGGCGAGGGGGTCGTGGCGATACGTGTCCGCGCCGCACTGCGTGAACAGCAGCTGCGGCCGGAACGCGCGCAGCACTCCGGGGACCACCGCGTGAAAGGCCCGAAGCCAAGAGCCGTCGTCGGTACCGGGCGGCAGCGCGACGTTCACCGCGGAGCCGGGCGCGTTCGGGCCGCCGGTCTCGTCCGGGAACCCGGTGCCGGGGAACAGCGTGCGCGGCGACTCGTGCAGGCTGACGGTGAGCACGCGGGGGTCGTCGTAGAACACCTCCTGCACGCCGTCGCCGTGATGGACGTCGATGTCGACGTACGCGACGCGCTCCGCCCCGAGCTCCAGGACGCGCTTGATCGCCACGGCCGGGTCGTTGTACACGCAGAAGCCCGACGCCCGGCCCGGCATCGCGTGGTGCAGGCCGCCGGAGATGCTGACCGCCCGCTCGGTGGCGCCGGTCCACACGGCCTCGGCCGCGCGCCGGGTCGCGCCCGTGATGAGCGCGCTGGCGTCGTGCATGCCGGGGAAGGTGGGGTTGTCGCTGGTACCGAGGCCCATGAGGCTGATACGCCGGCCCGTCGAGGCCGCCTTCACCACCGCGATGTAGTCGGGGTCGTGGACGGTCGCGAGCATGTCGTCGGTGGCCGGCTCCGCCCGCTCCAGCACGACGCCGGGGCGGGCGAGGACGCCGAGGCGGCGGGCGAGGTCCATGGTCAGCTCGACGCGGACCGGGTCGAGGGGATGATCGCCCATGTCGTACCGCAGCAGCCGCTCGTCCCACACGACAAGCGCGCTCATGCGATCGCCCGCTTCGGGTCGGTGATCCAGTGGCTCCACGACCCCACGTAGAGCGCCGCGTCCTGGCCCTGTTCGTAGAGCGCCAGGACCAGCTGCGCCGCCGTGACCCCGGAGCCGCAGTAGGCGCCGGCCGGTTCTGTCGCCTCGATTCTTTTCAGGAGCCCATTCTCGTCGACCGTCTCCGCGGCCGGCAGGTTGATCGCGCCCGGGATGTGGCCGGCGACCGCGTCCACCGGCTCGATCTCGCCGCGGAACCGTTTTGCTACGCGCGCGTCGAGCAAAGTGTTACGCGAATCGCTCGCCTCGACCTCGGTCCACACCGGCATCCCGCCGGGCGTCACCTTTACGTCGCCTTCGTCCGGTTCGGGGATCTCGGTCGTCACGGGGAGTCCATCCCGCGTCCACGCCGCGTAACCGCCGTCGAGCACCCGGACGTCCCGCAAGCCCGCCCAGCGCAGCGTCCACCAGGCGCGCGCCGCCGCCCCGGTAGGATTGCTCCCGCCTGCGTCGTACACCACCACCGGGTGCTCGGCGCGGACCCCAAGTCTCCGCAGCGCGGCCTCCAGCGCGGCGGGATCGGGCAGCGGATGGCGCCCACCGGCGCCCGGCGGCCCACAGAGGTCCTCGTCGAGATCGGCGAAGACCGCGCCAGGCAGGTGACCGGCCGCATACGCGACCCGGCCGTCTTTCGCGAGGGTCCAGCGCACATCGAGAAGAGTCGGCGGTTGGGCGGACCGCACCAGCTCGGCGAGAGCGGCGACGTTCAAGATCGCCCGGTTGGCTGTCACGCTCCAATCTTGTCGTACGCAGCGAGTACCATCGCGTACCGGGAGGGCAACGGCAGTGAACGACCTAGTCGACACCACCGAGATGTATTTGAAGACGATCCTCGAGCTCGAAGAAGAGGGTGTCGTCCCCAAGCGTGCTCGGATCGCGGAACGCCTGCACCAGAGCGGCCCCACCGTCAGCCAGACCGTCGCCCGCATGGAGCGCGACGGCCTGCTCATCGTCGAGGGCGACCGCCACCTGGCACTCACCGACCAGGGCCGCGAGCACGCGGTCGCGGTGATGCGCAAGCACCGCCTCGCCGAGCTGCTGCTCGTCAACGTGATCGGCCTGCCCTACGAGGAGGCCCACGAGGAGGCCTGCCGCTGGGAGCACGTCATGAGCGACGCCGTCGAGCAGCGGGTCTACGAGCTGCTGGGGCGCCCGACGCGCTCGCCGTACGGCAACCCGATCCCCGGCCTCGACACGCTGCAGGGCGACGCCCAGAACGAGGCCGGCGACCCGGAGCGCAACCTCGCCTTCCCGGGCCTGGCCGGCGCCGTCGTCGTGAGCCGCATCTGCGAGTCGGTCCAGACCGACGCCGACGTCCTGCGCCAGCTCCACACCGCGGGCATCGACCCGGGCGCGACCGTGACGGTCGCCCAGGAGCGCGACGGCGTCTCGATCGACCGCGAGGGCGAGCGCATCCGCCTCCCGCGCGAGGTGGCGTCGCGAGTCTTCGTGGCCGCGGCGTAGCCCCGCCCGCGCGCCCGTGCCTCCCTCGAGCCCCGACGACGGCGCCTGCGACCCCTGCTCGGTGGAAGAGG
Source organism: Dactylosporangium sp. NPDC049140 (assembly GCF_040648435.1). Lineage (NCBI taxonomy): Bacteria > Bacillati > Actinomycetota > Actinomycetes > Micromonosporales > Micromonosporaceae > Dactylosporangium > Dactylosporangium sp. NPDC049140. The sequence goes on from NZ_JBEZDS010000048.1 coordinate 17,849, forward strand.
TCCTCGACCGGATCGGGTCGAAGTGGAGCGTCTGCATTCTGGTCGCCGCTTCGGGAGCCCCGATCCGGTTCTCGGCCCTGGAGCGCGCGATCCCGGGCATCAGCCGCCGGATGCTGACCTTGACGCTGCGCAACCTGGAGCGGGACGGCCTCCTGCTGCGGACGAGCTACCCCACCGTGCCACCGCGCGTCGAGTACTCGTTGACGCCGATGGCCTTGGAACTGCAGGCGGCGTTGACGGCCCTGACCGGTTGGGCCGAGCGGCACAGATCGGATGTGGCGGCGTCGCGGTCGCGCTACGACGAGCGTCCCGCCTAGCGAACGGCGCGCCCGGCGCCGGTGGGCGCTTTGAGGCCACGGACGCTTTGAGGCCGCGGGCGCATGGGTGCATGGCGCTTTCGCGCGTGGGCGCTTGGCGCCGCGGACGCTGCGCATCTTTCAGCGCCGCGCCGACCAGGGACCTGAGCGTGCCGTCGTCCACCTTGGGCGCCGCGGACGCTTCGGCGCCGCGGACGCCGTGGGCGCTTCGGCGCCGTGGGTGTTTCGGCGCGTGGGAACTTGGACGCTTCGGAGCCGTGGGCGCTCGGCGGCGTGGCCGCTTTAGCGCTTGGGCGCCGCGGGCACTTGGGAGCCGTGGGCGTTTGGCGCCGTGGGCGCTTCAGCGCTTTGGCGCCGTGGGCGCTTTGGCGCCGTGGGCGCTTCAGCGCTTTGGCGCCGTGGGCGCTTTGGCGCCGTGGGCGCTTTGGCGCCGTGGGCGCTTTGGCGCCGTGGGCGCTTTGGCGCCGTGGGCGCTTTGGCGCCGTGGGCGCTTCAGCGCTTTGGCGCCGTGGGCGCTTTGGCGCCGTGGGCGCCTTGGGGGCTGTGGGCACTTGGGCGCCCCGTGCGCTTTGGGGCTGTGGGCACTTGGGCGCCGTGGCGCCCCGGTAGGGCAAAGCGGGTGACATGCCGACGCAAGCCCAAACATCAGAAATTTCGCGACTTAGCCTGAGTTGGTGGTATTTGACCGCGCTTTCTCCGACGAAACCCTCGAAAAAGCTCTCTCGGCCCTCGCCGACGACGCCGACCCGACCGCCGCCCTGGAATTGATCGTCACCACCGAGGACACCGCGACCCGCGAGCACGCCGTGGCGATCCTCGGCGCGGCGGGCGTGACGCGAATCGAGAGACTGCGCGAGCTCACGGCCCAGCAGCCCTATCTCCCCGAGCGCTGGCTCCTCCTGGGCGCCGCCCTCTCCGCCGCGGCCTGGGCCGTACGCGAGAACAACCACGCCAAGCCGGTCGTGACCGAGCGCCTGGTGCAGGAGCAGCAGGTCCTGGTCGCCGGGGCGCGGTCAGCGCTGCGCCAGGCCGCCGCGCTCTCGCGGGACGACCCGGTGCCGTGGAGCGAGCTCGCCGGCGCCGTCGTCTGCGCGCCGCTGCACCGGACCGAGGTCGCGGACGTGTTCAAGCGGGCGTGCGTGCTTGACTCGGACCTGTACGCGGCGCACACCCGGCACCTGACCGGCCTCACGCACCGCTGGTACGGCAACCAGGACAAGGTTATCGCCTTCGCCCTCGTCCGCACCGCCGAGCGGCCCGACGGTCACCCGCTGCACGCCCTCGTGGCGCTCGCGCACATCGAGGGCTACGTCGACGGCCTCCTGCACGGGACCGTCGTCGGGCGGTTCTGGCGCGCCTGGCGGTACTTCGCCGACTCCAAGATCCGCCGCGAGACCGACACCGCCGCCGACCGCCTCCTCGCCGGCCACGCCGAGTTCGCGACGCACCCGTGGACGATGCACGCGCACCAGGCCTTCGCCGCGCTCTACCACCAGGCGAACGAACCCGGCCGCGCGCGCACGCACCTCGAGCTCGGCGGCGACCGGGCGGCGATCTGGCCGTGGCGGTACTTCGGCGACCCGGAGCGGCAACTCGCGACGGCCCGCAAGGCGGCCGGCCTGGACACCTGACGCGGCCACTGCCACGCGCGGGGGCGCCCCCGGGTTGAACGGGCACCTGACCCGGCGATTTTGGCTACAGGCTGCTCAGGTCGATGAGCTTGGCCAGCTCGACCATCTTCGGCAGCGCCGCCTGGGCCTGGTCGTCGCCGGCGCCCGGGGCCAGCCGCAGCGACAGCTTGATGATGCGCTTGTTGCCGGCCAGCCAGCCGACCTCCACGCCCGGGCCGGCCTTGTCCGCGGCCGGCGTCGGCATCTGGTACCCGACCAGGCCCAGCCCCGTCACCGCCTGCGCGTCCTTGGGCTGGACGTCGGAGCCGAACACGTCCGCGCCGATGGTCGTCGTGCTCACGGAGAGCACGAGGTCCGGATAGCTGCCCGCGGCCGACTGCAGCACGCAGCTGAACGAGTTGTCCATGGACGCGCCCGCGGCGACGCTCAGATTGAGGCCCAGCTTCGCATTCACCATGCGGAAGTCGAGCAGCTGGCACGCGCCGCCCGCGGCCGCCGCGGGGGCGGTCGAGGTCTGGGCGGCCGGGCTCGCGCCGGCGTCGTCGCACCCGGCGACGAGCGTGGCGGACAGGGCAACGACGGCGAGCAGCACCCTTCGCACAGCGGGCACCCTATACCGGTAGGCGCGCGGTGATGTACTTGGCGATCTCCAGCGAGCTCGTCGCCGCCGGGGACGGGGCGTTGAGCACGTGTACCTGCCGGCCCTCGGTCACGATCATGAAGTCGTCGACCAGGTCGCCGGCCGGCGTGATCGCCTGCGCACGCACCCCCGCCTCAGCCGGTACCAAATCCGCAGCAGTCACCGCGGGGACGAGCCGGGCCAGGCTCTCGGCGAAGCGGCGTTTGGACAGGGAACGGCGGACCTCCGTGAGGCCGTACCGCAGATGCTTGCGCCCCAGCGCCCACAACCCCCTGTAGGAGGCGGCGTCGACGACGTCCCGGGGCCGGATCCGCGCCCACGAGTAGCCTTCCCGCGCCATGGCCAGCACCGCATTCGGCCCCGCGTGCACGCTCCCGTCGATCATTTTCGTCAGGTGTACCCCGAGAAAGGGAAACTGCGGATCCGGTACCGGGTAGATGAGCCCGTTGACCAGGTGACGGCGCTCGGGGCGCAGCTCGTAGTACTCCCCGCGGAACGGGATGATGCGCGCCGGCGGGCTGATGCCGGCCATCCGGGCCACCCGGTCGGCGTGCAGGCCCGCGCAGTTGACGAGCACGTCGGCGGTGATGTCGCCGGTCGTCGTGCGCACCACGACCTCGCGCCCGCTCGCCCGGATGCCGAGCACGGCGGTGTTGAGCCGCAGCGTCGCGCCCGCCTCCCCGGCGAGCTCGGCGAGCTTCACGCAGACGGCCTTGTAGTCGGCGATCCCGGTCGAGGCCACGTGGATGCCCTCGACACAGGCGACCTCCGGCTCGTACTCCCGCGCCTCCGCCGGACTCACCAGGCGCACGGGCAGCCCGTTGGCCTGCGCCCGCTCGAACAGCGCCCGCAGCCGCGGCCGCTCGTCGTCCCCGGTCGCGACGATGAGCTTGCCGGTGACCTTGTGGGCGATCCCGTGCTCGGCGCAGAAATCGACCATCGAGGCGCTGCCGGCCTTACAGAGCGTGGCCTTGAGGCTACCCGGCTTGTAGTACACGCCGGCGTGGATGACCCCGGAGTTGTGCCCGGTCTGGTGGGCGCCCCACCCCGGCTCCTTCTCCACGACGGTGACCCGGGCGTCCGGGCGGTCCTGGACGAGCCGATGGGCGGTCGCCAGCCCGACGATGCCACCACCGATGACGATGTACCGCACGCGCCGACTCCTTCACCTCGGATCGCGCCATCTTAGGGGTCTCAGATGGCGTGCTAGCGTGACCGACCGTGAGTGGGGTGGCGATGGACGACGGCACGGTGGCCCCCGCGGCTACCCTGAAACCGGCCCGCCCGTGGCGCGCCCGCCTGGTCCAGGCGGTCCGCATCCTAGCGGCGCTCGCGATCGCGTACTTCATCGTCGCCACCACCGTCCAGCAGTGGTCCTCGGTCTCGGAGACGTTCCGCGGCCTGTCGTGGCCGTCGCTGGGCGCGTCCCTGGCCTGCGCCGTGGCGTGCCTGTGGGCCACGATGATGGCCTGGCGCGCAATGGTCGGCAGCCTCGACCACCCGCTGCGCATCCGCGACGCCGCGCCCATCCAGCTCATCGGCGCCTTGGGCAAGTACCTGCCGGGCACGGTGTGGGCGTACGTGGTCCAGATGGAGCTCGGCCGCCGCGTCGGCGTCTCGCGCGCGAAGGTCTTCATCGGCTCGGCCGTCGTCACCGGCCTGGGCGTGACGGTCGGTCTGATCCTGACCGCCCCCGGCTTCGGCGTCGCCTTCGACGGCGCGGACGCGACGAGCCACCAGACCTTCGCCGCGATCGCCGTCTGGTGCGCGGTGATCCTGCTCCCGTTCGGCCTGGCGTGCTGCTACCCCCCGCTGCTGACCTGGCTCGTGGGCCGCGCGATGCGCATCCTGCGCCGCCCGGCCCTGGACCGCCCCATCACCTGGCGCCCGGTACTCGTGAGCAGCGCCTGGTGCGCCGTGGGCTACCTGGCCGCGGGCCTGCACATCTGGTTCCTGGTCCGCGCCCACCTGCCCGGCGTGCACGGCCTGGTCGGCTCCATCTTCGCGATGGCCCTGGCCATGAGCATCAGCACCTTCGTGATCGTCGCCCCGTCGGGCCTGGGCGCCCGCGAGTTCCTGATGGCGATCGCGCTGGCGGGCCTGGGCGTACCGTGGCCGACGGCCTGGGCCCTGACGCTCGTCTCGCGCCTGCTCTTCACCCTGGCCGACGTGGCGGCCGCGGGGGCCTCGGCCGCGGTGGGTCTGCGCCGGATTCGCCACACGCCGCCGCCGACTCCGGCGCCGGAGTCCTAGCACCGCGCTCGCGTCCACGCGCGGGGCACGCCGCCGCGCCCCGCCGCGCAGCGCACACGCCCCGCCGCGCACGCTCCCGCGCCCCGCCCCGCCGCGCACGCGCACGCGCACGCGCACGCGCACGCTCCCGCGCCCCGCCCCGCCCCGCCGCGCCCCGCCCCGCCGCGCCGCGCCCGCCCCGCCGCGCCGCGCCGCGCACGCTCCCGCGCCCCGCCGAGCGCGCCTCACGCCACGCCGCGCGCACCCACGCCCCGCCGAGCGCGCCTCACGCCACGCCGCGCGCACCCACGCCCCGCGCGCACGCCTCCGCGCGTCCCAGCCGCGATGGCCGCTCCACGCTTCCGCGCGCGTCTCGGCCGACGGCCATTCCACGCTTCCGCGCGCGTCTCGGCCGACGGCCATTCCACGCTTCCGCGCCCCCGCGTCCCAGCCGCGACGGGCCCCACGCCCCCCAACGCCTCCGCGCGCGTCTCGGCCGCGACGGCCGGCGCCCTCTAACCCGCGCGCCGCCGCTCCAGATACTGCTCCCAGGTCACCGTCCCCAGCGCCCGGTCCGGAGCGAGGTGCCCACCCGAGCGGTACCCGGCAAACGTCTTCCCCGGCAGTCGGAGCGGCACGAGGAGGCGGCGCTTGCCGTACACCTGGAGGAAGCTCCGGAAGAGATCCCGCGCCGGCCGCACCTCGGGCCCGGCGAAGTCCTCCTCCACGGGCGCGGCCCCCGACCCGAGCGCGGCCACGACCGCCCCGAGCCGCCGCGCCACGTCGCGCGTGTCGACGGGCTGGAAGTCGAACGCGGGATAGGGCACCACGGGCGACCGAGCGAGGCCCCCGCGCGATCATGAAGATCAGGTCGTGAAACTGCGTAGCGCGGAAGATCGACCCGCCCCGGTCCCGCACGAGACCCTCGACCGCGAGCTTCTGGCGGTAGTACGGCAGGGGCACGCGATCGACCCCGACGATCGAGACGTACAGCAGCCGCTGATCGGCCCCGAGCGCACTCAAGAGCTGCCGCGCCGCCACCACGTCGCGCCGCCCGTCCGTCGCCGCGTGAACGACGAGCCCCACCCCACCGAGCGCGGCCGCGAGCCCTTCCCCGCTGACGAGATCGGCCCGCACCATCCCGGGCGCCGAGCGGCTCATCCCCCGGGCGGCCAGTCCCCGCTCCCGGAGCTCCTCCATCAGTACGCGCCCGAGTTTCCCGGTCGCCCCGGTCACGAGAATGCCCGCCGCCGCCATACGCCCGGACGCCTCCTTAGGGCCGTCTATATCGCGCAGGGTAGCGAAATTCCCGTCGGCGTGGGCCCTGCCGTGGTCCTCGCCCCGGACGTGGCGGTGCGGTCGCCTCACGCCCAGCTCTACTGATCACGCACGCCTCTAGCCGATTGCCGGACGGCGCCGCAGGAGCACCAACGATCCGACATCCTGCGGATGTCGGATTTATCGCTGACGGCCGTCTAATTCGGGTGTGCCGCCGCAAAGGATGCCCAACCACTTGACGGCGCCGCAACGTGCCTCGAGTCCCATCCGCGCCCGGGCTGACGCCACACCGTGAGGTCCGGGCGGCGCCACGCGTCCCGAGCCCACCCCGAGCGATCCGCGCCCGGACGCGCGGGAACGCTGACCGCCGCACCGTCAGGCGCCCGGACGCGCGGGACGCTGACCGCCGCACCGTCAGGCGCTCGGACGCGCGGAGCGCTGACCGCCGCACCGTCAGGCGCTCGGACGCGCGGAGCGCTGACCGCCGCACCGTCAGGCGCTCGGACGCGCGGGACGCTGACCGCCGCACCGTCAGGCGCTCGGACGCGCGGGACGCTGACCGCCGCACCGTCAGGCGCTCGGACGCGCGGCCTCGGTGACCTCCTCACGCAGAGTGCCCAGGAAGGCCTCGACGACGGGTGGCACCGTGCGCCCGGCCAGCGTCGCCGCCACCACGGTGCGGGGCGGCACCTCGGCGGGGTCGAGCGGCAGCAGTACGACGTCGGCGGGGGCGGTACGCGCGGCGAGGCCCGGCACCAGGGTCACGCCGAGCCCGGCCGCCACGAACCCGAACTTCGCCGTCCACTCCCGCACCACGAACTCGATCCGCGGCCGGAACCCCAGCCGCACGCTCGCCCCGAGCAGCGTCTCCTCCGCACGGGCCGACCCGGCGACCCACGCCTCGCCGGCCAGGTCACGCAGCCGCACGACGCGCCCGCCCGCACCCGGCCGGGAATCAGCCACACTTCGTCGCCCTATTTCGCCATCTATCGACGACATATCCGACATCCACCAGGATGTCGGATCGGGTACCACTCCTTCGGCACCGTGAACCAGCGCACCAGACGTCGGACTGGGCTCAGCAAAATCGGCACCGTCCGCCAATGCCGGGGATATCCGATCGGGACCCGCCCCTTCGGCACCGCTCGCCGGTGCATCGGCACGTGGACCCAGTCCCCCATCGCCGGCGTCGCGAGGCAATGAACGGGAAGCCGGACGCGCCAGGGCGTGGGAGGCGCTCACGGCCAGCAGCATCGGCTCGTCCACCAGGTGATGCAGCCGGAAGCGTTCGTCCGTGAACGGGCGGTCCGCGCTCGCGTTCACCAGTACCACGTCCGCGTCGCCCACCAGCAGGGCCGACAGCAGACGCGTGGTCAGGCCCTCCACCAACGAGATCTCCACGTGCGGGTGGGACGCGCGGAAGCGGGCGAGCGCGCGTGGTACGACCGCGGCGTCCGCGGTTGCGAAGGCGCCCACGCGCAGGCGGCCGGTCTCGGCGTCGCGCACGGCCTGTACGTCGCGGCGCGCGGACGCGAGGCGGTCCAGCACCGCCGAGGCGTGCTCCAGCAGGCAGTGCCCCTCCGCGGTCAGGGCCACGCCGCGCGGCAGGCGGTCGAAGAGGCGAGCGCCGAACTCGGCCTCCAGGGCGGCCATCTGCCGGGATACGGCCGATTGGGTGTACCGCAGCGTCGCCGCCGCGCCCGTGATGGACCGCTGCCGCGCCACCTCGCGGAACACCTCGAGCATCTCCGTCTGCACGACTTCGACATTCGCACGGCGCATGGCCACCATGCCAGACATTCGCTGGTGGCATGCGAGAAAGATCCATAGCGTCGTCGGCATGGACCACATCGCAGTACTCGGGCTCGGGCGGATGGGGGCCGCGATCGCCGTACGGCTCGCGGAAGCCGGCTGGGCGGTCACCGGCTGGAACCGGACGCCGCGCGGCCCGCTCCCGGGCGTCACTGTGACGACCGATCTCGCCGCCGTCGAAGCCCGCGTCGGAGCCGGCAACGAAGCGGGCGTCGGAGCCGCCGTCAAAACCGGCAACGAAGCCGGCGTCGAAGCGGGCGTAGAGGCGGGCGTCGGGGCCGGCAACGAAACGCGTGGCGGAGCCGGCGTCGAAGCGGGCGTAGAGGCGGGCGTCGGGGCCGGCAACGAAACGCGTGGCGGAGCCGCCGTCGAGACCGGCAACGAAGCCGGCGTCGGAGCCGGCAACGAAGCCGGCGTCGGAGCCGGCAACGAAGCCGGCGTCGGAGCCGGCAACGAAGCCGGCGTCGGAGCCGGCAACGAAGCCGGCGTCGAAGCGGGCAACCAAGCCGGCGTCGTGATCACCATGCTCACCGACGGGGCCGCGGTCCGGGACGTGCTTGGTCGCGCCCGGCTGCGGGCCGGAACCGTTGTCGTGGAGATGTCGACGATCGGGCCGGATGCGGTACGCGCGGTCGCGGCCGGTCTCCCCGACGGCGTCGCGCTCGTGGATGCGCCGGTCGGGGGCAGTGTGGGGGCGGCGGCCGCCGGGACGTTGCGCATCTTCGCGGGCGGGGACGCGGCCGACGTGGCGCGGGTGCGGCCCGTGCTGGACGCGCTCGGCGACGTGCGGCACTGCGGGCCACTCGGCTCGGGCGCGGCGGCCAAGGTGGTGCTCAACGCGGCCATGATCTCGGCGGTCGCGGCGCTCGCCGACGTGCTCGTGGTCGCCGAGGCGGTGGGGTTGCCGCGCGCGGGCGCCGTCGAGCTCATGCGGGCCGGGCCGCTCGGCACCGCGGCCGAACGGACGGTCGGTGCCGGAGGGCCCGCGGCGCACTTCACGAACGCGCTGGCGGCCAAGGATCTCGACCTCGCGATCGCCGCCGTGGAAGGGAAGACCGCGCGCGGCGGCGGGCTGCCGGTCGTGGCGGCGGCGCGGGCCGTGGTGGCTCGGGCGGTACCGGATGCGGATATTGCCGTTCTTGTGAGAGAGGCGTGAACATGGTCATGAGGCTCGACAACCCCGCGGGGGTGACGGCCCCCGCCGGGCCTTATTCGCACGTTGCCCGGGTCGATGCCGACGGCGCGACGTTGTTGTTCCTCGCCGGTCAGATCGCGGTCGGCGACGACGGGGCGATCGTCGGGGAGGGCGACATGGCGGCCCAGGCGCGGCACATCTTCGGCGTCGTGCGCGGCATTCTCGCGGCCCACGGTGCGGGCTTCGCCGACGTCGCGCACATCCGTACGTTTGTCACCGATCTGGGGCTGTTGCCGGAGTACGGCACCGTGCGCCGCGAGCTGTTCCCCGGGCCGCCGCCGGCCAGCACGACCGTCGAGGTGTCGCGGCTCTTCCGCGCAGGAGCGCTGCTGGAGGTCGAGGTGACCGCGGCCGTGCGGCGTTGACACAACCCTTACGTCGGGCCGCGGGTCGCGCTTACCCGCGGCCCGCACCATGGGCGCCATGAGACGAACGCTCGCCATCGCGCTGGCCGCGGCGCTGCTGTTCCTGGGCGGCTGCGGCAAGGACCGCGGACAGCGGCCCGCCGCACCAACCCCGCCGGCGACGACCGTGACCACGGCCCCGGCCGCCACGACCGGCGGCGCGGCCGCCGACCAGGGCGGCGCGGACGTGGACCAGCTGCTCGACCAGGTCGGGCAGCAGCTCAGCAAGGACGCCCAGGCCCCTGAGGACGAGGACTGACGAGAATGAACCGGATCGCACGTACCCTGCTCGCCGCGACCGTCGTCGTCGGCGCCACGCTCGCCGTCGGCGCCCCCGCGAGCGCGGCCCCCACCCTCGACCAGGCCAAGCAGGCGGTCGCCGCGCGCATCGACAAGCGGCTCGACGCGCTCAAGCAGTTCGACGCCACGATCGGCGGCGCCAAGCAGCTCACCGCGGCGCACAAGGACACGCTCACCAAGCTCGTCGCCGACCAGCGCGGCGGCCTGACCGCGCTCAAGACCAAGGTCCAGGGCGAGACGACGGCGGCGGCGCTCAAGGCCGACGCGCAGAGCATGGTGAACGACTACCGCGTCTTCATGCTCACCGGCCCGAAGGTGCGCCTCACGGCCGCCATCGACACCGAGCTCGTGGTCGCCCACAAGATGGCGGGCACGGACGCGATTCAGAAGTCGCTGGAGGGGAAGGCCGACGCGCTGCTGGCGGTCAAGCCCGGCCCCGACGCCGACGCTATCAAGGCCGCGGTGAGCCCGATCCGCGACGCCGCCAAGGCCGCGCACAAGAGCCTGAAGGCGCTACGCAAGTGAGACGAGCCCGGCCGGCGTCGGGCTGAAGCCGCAGGACTCCAGGTAGAACTTCGTGAGGTGGGGTTCGAAGTCCACGTGGAGCCAGCGGCAACCGGTGGCCCTGGCCCCCTCGGCGGCCAGGGCCACCAGCCGTGTCCCGGCGCCCGTGCGGCGGTACGGCTCGGCGACCATCGTGTCCAGGACGAACGCGTGCTCGCCGCCGTCCCAGGCGACGTTCACGAAGCCGGCGAGGGCCGCTCCGTCGCGGGCGACGACCCAGCCGAGACTGTGCGCGTTGACCCGGGCCCACCAGTCGATCGGGCCGGCGGAGTCACCGCCCCCGAAGCTGGCAACGTGCAGGCGGCGCAGCTCGGGCGAGGTGAACGGGGCGCGCCAGGCGAAGGTGAGCGTCACCGCGCCAAGGTTAGGTGCCGCTCGACGAGGCTGCCGGCGAGCACCAGCCCGGCGGCCAGCGCGATCGGCCACTTCAGGTAGACGCAGCCGGCGTACAGCTGCGCGCTCGCCCCGAGCAGGAACAGGAACCCGAGGTAGCAGGCGAGCTGCAGATCCACGTAGCCCCACACCGCTCGCTGCCGGCCGCGGTGCCAGCCCTCGTGGCGATCGTCGCGCTCACCGGGGCCGGGCGCGGCGACACGCCGTACCAGCCGCAGCCCGGCGGGTCCTGGGGAGCCGCGTGGCTGGCCGGCCCGGACGCGACGCGCACGGCCCAGGCGAGCCCGCTGCTGCGGGCGTACTCGCGGCTGCCCGGCGACGCCCCCGCGCTCGTGGTCGGCGACGACACGGGCTACGAGTCGTACCGCCTGACCCTGTTCCTCTCCACGATGCAGCGCACGTCCGGCGCGACCGCGGGCGCCATCTACAACCACCTGCCGGCGACCGCGACCGGGCGCCTGGACGCCGGGCCCGGTGCGGCTGCTGGCCCTCTCCGACGCGGCGCAGCGGCGCGCCGAGGAGGTCCGCGCCCGCCATCCGCAGTGCCGGGTCGAGGTCGTGCGGGTATAGCTTTTCCGGCATGTCAGTGAAGGCTTCCCTGTTCGGTCTCGCGTTCGGCGACGCGCTCGGCAAACCGACGGAGTTCCGCTCGTACGACGCGATCGTGGCCACGTTCGGCCCGCGCGGCCCCCGCGACCTGCCGCCGGGCGCCCTGGTCACCGACGACACCCAGATGGCCCTGGCCGTCGCCGACGCCCTCATCAGCGCACAGGAAGCGCCCCCGCTGACCCCGGATCGACTGGAGCCCCGCCTGCGCGGCCGGTTCCTTCATTGGTGGGCCAGCCCCGAGAACGATCGCGCCCCCGGCAACACGTGTCTGGCCGCCTGCCAAGCGATGTCACGGGGACTGCCGTGGTGGGAGGCGACGGTGGCCGGCTCGAAGGGCTGCGGCGCCAACATGCGCGTGACCCCGATGGGCCTGGTCCCGGGCCTGACCGAGGACGAGCGCGCGGGCGCGGCCCAGCTGCAGGCCGCCCTCACCCACGGCCACCCGACCGGCCTGGCCGCCTCCGAGCTGACCGCCCTCGCCGTGCGCTGGCTGCTCGACGGCCTGCCCGTGGCCGAGCTCCCGGCGGCCCTGCGCGAGCGCTGTTCGACTCAGCGGGAGGTGTACCGCGGGGACTGGCTCGGCGACCAGCTCTGGCGGCGCTCGCCGGCCGGCTCCCCGGAGCGGTTCATCGCCACCGGCTGGGACGAGTGCGCGGACGCGCTCGCCGGCCTGGAGGACAAGGTCCGCTGGATCGGCCCGGACGCCGACCCGTGCCTGGCCGGCGGCGCGGGCTGGGTCGCCGAGGAGGCCCTCGCCACGGCCGTGTACTGCGTGCTGCTCTTCCCCGACTCGCCGGTCGACGCCATCGCGCGCGGCGCCGCCTCGTCGGGCGACTCGGACTCGATCGCCTGCCTGGCGGGCGCGTTCGCGGGCGCGGTCCACGGCGAGCCGGGCTGGCCCACGCCGTGGTTCGGGCTGATCGAGTACCGCGACGAGCTCTCCCGCATCGCGGCCGCCTGGTCCTGAACGCGACGATGCCCGGGTCCGGACGGACCCGGGCATCGCGGTGTCAGGTCAGCTGCAGCCGCTGGTGGAGCCGCAGCCCTCGCAGACGTAGCAGCTGCCCGCGGGGCGCATCTTCGTCCCGCAGGTGAAGCACAGCGGCGCGTCGGCCGCCTTGCCCTGCACCAGCTCGAGCAGCTCGGTCGAGGAGCCGATCCGCCGCGGCGGCTCGATCTCGGCGGGCTTCGCGGCCGGCTTGTCCTTCTCGGCGGCCGGCTTCTCCACCGGGGCCGAGTTGCGCATCTCGGTGAGGTCGACCTCGGAGTCGCCGCCGTTGCCCGCGGCCTCGGCGCGCAGCTGGGCCGCGCGCTCCGCCGAGGTGAGGATGCCCAGCTCCGAGCGGGTGTCGAAGTCCAGGAAGTCCAGCGCCAGGCGACGGAAGATGTAGTCCATCACCGACGAGGCGAGGCGGATGTCCGGGTCGTCGGTCATGCCGGCCGGCTCGAAGCGCATGTTCACGAACTTCGAGACGTACGTCTCCAGCGGCACCCCGTACTGCAGGCCGATCGAGATGGCCACCGAGAACGCGTCCATGACGCCGGCGAGGGTCGAGCCCTGCTTCGACATCTTGAGGAAGACCTCGCCGAGGCCGTCGTCGGGGTAGGACGAGGCGGTCAGGTAGCCCTCGGCGCCGGCGACGGAGAACGACACCGTCGAGCTCGGCCGCTTCTTCGGCAGCCGCTTGCGCACCGGGCGGTACTCGATCACCTTCTCGGTCTTCACGACCTCCTGCGCGACGGGCGCCGGCTCCTCCTTCTTGGAGGAGCTGACCGCCGACAGTGGCTGGCCGACCTTGCAGTTGTCGCGGTAGATCGCGAGCGCCTTGAGGCCGAGCTTCCAGCCCTGGTAGTAGATCTCCTCGACGTCCTCGACGGTCGCCGACTCCGGCATGTTGACCGTCTTGGAGATGGCGCCGGAGATGAACGGCTGGATCGCCGCCATCATCCGCACGTGGCCCATCGGCGCGATGGTCCGCTCGCCCATGGCGCAGTCGAAGACGCTGTAGTGCTCGGGGCGCAGCCCGGGCGCGTCCACGACGTGGCCGTGCGCCGAGATGTGCTCGACGATCGCCTCGACCTGCTCCTCCTGGTACCCGAGGGTGCGCAGGGCGCGCGGCACGGTCTGGTTGACGATCTGCATCGAGCCGCCGCCGACGAGCTTCTTGAACTTGACCAGGGCCAGGTCGGGCTCGACGCCGGTGGTGTCGCAGTCCATCATCAGGCCGATGGTGCCGGTCGGGGCCAGGACGCTGGCCTGCGAGTTGCGCCAGCCGTTCTTGGCGCCGATCTCGTTGCCGAGCGCCCACTGGGCCGTGGCCGCGTCCTTGATGGCGGTGTCGACGGCGCCGACGGTACCGATGACGGCATTTGCTTCTGCGTGCTTGTGCATGACGCGGGCGTGCGCGGTCGCGTTGCGGGCGAAGCCGTCGTAGGCGCCGACCACTCCGGCCAGTTCGGCCGAGCGCCGGTACGCGGTGCCCGTCATCAGGCTGCTGATCGTGGCCGCGACGGCCCGGCCGCCCTCGGAGTCGTACGCGAGGCCGCTGGCCATGAGCAGCGCGCCCAGGTTCGCGTAGCCGATGCCGAGCTGGCGGTACGCGCGGCTGGTCTCGCCGATCTTCTCCGTCGGGAAGTCGGCGAAGGAGATCGAGATGTCCATCGCGGTGATGACCAGCTCGACCGACTTCACGAACTTCTCGACGGCGAAGGTGCCGTCGGCGTTGAGGTACTTGAGCAGGTTCAGCGAGGCCAGGTTGCAGCTGGAGTTGTCCAGGTGCATGTACTCGCTGCACGGGTTCGACCCGGTGATCCGCCCGGTCTCGGGGCAGGTGTGCCAGTCGTTGATCGTGTCGTCGTACTGGATGCCGGGGTCGGCGCACGCCCACGCGGCCTGGGCGAGCTTGTTGAACAGCTCCTTGCCCTTGACCGTCGAGATGATGCTGTTGTCCAGCCGCGAGCGCAGGCCGAACTCGGTGTCGTCCTCGACGGCGCGCATGAAGTCGGCCGAGACGCGGACGGAGTTGTTGGCGTTCTGGTACTGAACGCTGACGATGTCCTTGCCGCCGAGGTCCATGTCGAAGCCGGCGTCGCGCAGGGCCCGGACCTTGTCCTCTTCGCGGGCCTTGGTCTCGATGAACTCCTCCACGTCGGGGTGGTCGACGTCGAGAATGACCATCTTGGCCGCCCGGCGGGTGGCGCCGCCGCTCTTGATCGTCCCGGCCGACGCGTCCGCGCCGCGCATGAACGACACCGGGCCGCTGGCCGTGCCGCCGCTGGTCAGCAGCTCCTTGGAGGAGCGGATCCGCGACAGGTTGACGCCGGAGCCGGAGCCGCCCTTGAAGATCAGCCCCTCCTCCTTGTACCAGTCGAGGATCGAGTCCATCGAGTCGTCGACGGACAGGATGAAACAGGCGCTGACCTGCTGCGGTGACGACGTGCCGACGTTGAACCAGACCGGCGAGTTGAAGCTGAACACCTGGTGCAGCAGCATCCAGGTCAGCTCGTGGCCGAAGATCTCGGTGTCCTGCTCGGTCGCGAAGTAGCCGTGCTGACGGCCGGCCGCGACGTAGGTCGACACGACGCGGTCGATCAGCTGGCGCAGCGACTGCTCACGCTGCGGCGTGCCGACGGCGCCGCGGAAGTACTTGGTGGTGACGATGTTGGCGGCGTTGACGCTCCACGTCGCCGGGAACTCGACCCCCCGCTGCTCGAAGTTGATCGAGCCGTCCCGCCAGTTCGTCATGACGACGTCGCGACGCTCCCACGTCACCTCGTCGTAGGGGTGCACCCCCTCGGTCGTCCAGACGCGCTCGACCCGCAGCCCCTCCCGCTGGTCCTTGCGTGCCGACGTCTTCGTCTTCGTCTCCCCCGCCATCCGCGGCCCCCTCATCAGCGTGGTCATCATTCGGTACCGCATGTGCGTACCGGAATTCGTTCTGTGCGCTTTTCGTGCTTTGGTCAGCCGACACGCGCGGTCGGCACGGTGGAGCCGTCCCCCGACGACTCGCTTTCCTTCACCGGCGCCTCGGCCCCGGCCCGCAGCGCCGCGATCTCCCGCTCGAAGTCGCCGAGCGAGTCGAACGATCGGTAGACGCTGGCGAACCGCAGGTACGCCACCTCGTCGAGGTCCCGCAGCGGCGCGAGGATGGCCAGCCCGACCTCGTGGCTGGGCAGCTCGGCCGCGCCCCGGGCCCGGACCGTCTCCTCGACCTTCTGCGCGAGGAGCGCGATGGAGTCCTCGTCGACGGGCCGGCCCTGGCAGGCCTTCCGCACCCCGGCGATGATCTTCAACCGGCTGAACGGCTCGGTCACCCCGCTGCGCTTGACCACGGCGAGCACCGCCTCCTCGACGGTGGTGAAGCGCCGCCCGCACTCCGGGCAGGACCGGCGCCGCCGGATGATCTGCCCATCCTCGGCCTCGCGAGAGTCGACCACCCTCGAGTCGGCGTGCCGACAGTACGGGCACCGCATGTCGATGGTCCCCTCTCCAGGGTAGGCACGCCAAACCCGACGAGCGCCCTCGTGAGGCCTGCCCGCCGGAAAATTACAGTCAGTGAACAGCGGCTGCCGAATCCACAATCTGTGGACGACTTACACCCCTGTAACTACTACATCTAGGGGTAGACGCTATGCCGATGCCTACGCTGACGCAAGTCAAACGAGGATCCCGACCCTTTTGTGTCGCGACTCTCATTGGTAGTTCTCTGCCATGTGGACTTTTGCGGCAAGTCAGACGCCGCTTGCCCGGACTTGTCAGATTTATGCCCTGAAAGACGATATTTAAGAGTCAGCGGCGGCGGGGCAGGACCAGCCGTTGCCCGGCGTCGATGTCGTAGCCGTCGAGGTTGTTGAGCCGGCGGATCTCCTCCACGGTCGCGTCGCGCCCTTCGCGCCCCTTGGTGCGCGTCGCGATGTCCCAGAGCGTGTCGCCCGGCTGCACGATGACCGTCGGCGCCGGACCCGGCGGGTCGGCCGCCTGGCCGGGCGCCGCGACGAGCGCGAAGAGCCCTCCGGCGACGGCCAGCAGGAAACAGAACACCACGATCCGCCCGCGCCGCGTGAGGCGAATCGGCCCGCTTTCGTGCCCGTTTTCGACCTGCCGTCCCATGTCGGCCCCCTTTTACGTACGCCTGTTCGATAGAACAGTCGTACGATGGTGTACCAGAGCGGGAAGACCCATGTCGAGCAGACTCGCCGAAAAATCGGCGCGCCACGTAGTACAGATGTTTGAAACTGGCGTACCCCGGCGTTACGGTGATCCACACACGATCAGCTTTCGATCGGGATTACCGGACCTATGCGACAACTGGGACCCGCACCCGCGCGGGGCCCGGGTGACGAGCCACCCCACGGCCCGTCAGCAGGCGCGGCGAACGCCCCGCGACTGCCAACACGAGGGAGGACGACGTGTCAGCCGACGACCGCACCGACGCACCCGCGAGCGAGCCGGACGAGCTCATCGACGGCCCCGGCGCCGAGGTCACCGCCATCGGCGGCCGCGCCGGCGCCAAGCGCGCCACCCGCCGCCGCGGCGGCGAGCCGGAGATGCGCGCGGTCACCGCCGTGGTCAGCGCCTTCCCCGACCTCTTCGCGGCCGACCTGACCGTCCGCCAGCGCCGCATCCTCGAGTTCATCCGCGCCGCGGTGGAGCGCAACGGCTATCCGCCGAGCGTGCGCGAGATCGGCGAGGCCGTGGGCCTGGTCTCCCCTTCGAGCGTGGCGTACCAGCTCAAGGAGCTCGAGCGCAAGGGCTACCTGCGCCGCGACCCCAACCGCCCCCGGGCCGTCGACGTCCGCCCGCCGAGCGAGCTCGTGACGGTCGACGAGGAGGCGGCCCGCGCGGCCCGCCCGGCCCCCGCGTACGTGCCCGTCCTGGGCCGCATCGCCGCCGGTGGCCCGATCCTGGCCGAGCAGGCGGTGGAGGACGTCTTCCCCCTCCCCCGCGAGCTCGTCGGCGAGGGCACGCTCTTCATGCTCCAGGTCAAGGGCGACTCGATGCTGGACGCGGCGATCTGCGACGGCGACTGGGTGGTCGTGCGCCAGCAGCCCAACGCCAACAACGGCGAAATCGTGGCCGCCATGCTCGACGGCGAGGCCACCGTGAAGACCTACCGCAACCGCGACGGCCACGTGTGGCTGATGCCGCAGAACGCGGCCTTCGACCCCATCCAGGGCGACCTGGCCACGATCCTGGGCCGCGTCGTCACGGTCGTCCGCCGCATCTGACCCACGGACGTTCTGGTGGCCGGCTGAGCCAGTGAGCCGCCGGCCACAACCCTTGCCGCGGCGCTGCTCAGCGGTGGGGCGCGTAGCCGCGGTCGTAGCCGCCGGGGTCGCCGGGGCCGTAGCCGCCGCGGCCCTCCCGTGGAGGGGGGCCCTGGGCGAAGCCGTGCTGATCGCCGCCGTAGCCGCCGCGCTGGTCGCCCGGGCCGCCGCCGTAGACGTTGCCGCCGCCGTCGCGCGGGGAACCGCCACCACCGCCGTACACGCCGCCGCCCTGGCGGTTCCCGGGGCGGTCGCCACCGCCGCCGTAGACGTTGTTGCCGCCGTCGCGGCCGCCACCACCGCCACCGCCGCCCGCGCCGTAGACGTTGCCGCCGCCGGCCGGGCCGGCGCCGTACACGTTGCCGCCGGGGCCGCCGCGGCCGCCCGGCCCGGAGCCACCGCCGGGGCCGCCGGGGCCGCCCGGACCGTTGGGGCCGCCGCCGTAGACGCCCGGGCCGCCGCCGCCCACCGTGGACGGCATCGCGAAGTCGCCGTCGGGGGCGTCGCCGCGCACGTTGCCGGTGTTCGAACCCGCGGCGCGGCGGGCGGCGCGGGAGCGGCGGATGCCGATCACGCCCGCGATGACGAAAGCGAGGCCGAGGACGCCGATGAAGGCCACCGCGTACGTGATGTCCTGGAGGGTCAGCGACTGCAGGAACGACTGGTCCTTCGCCTTCGGCGAGGGCACGTTCGCCCCGTTGCCCCCCGACGCGACCGAGATGTCGGTCGGCGTGTACTTCAGCAGCGGCGCCTTCTTCGTGGCGTCCACGTCGGAGGCGGTCACGTAGTTCTTGCCGTCCGGCGTGTAGGTGATCGCCTCGCCCTGCGCCTCGTTCGGCAGCGGCGTGATGCGCGGCTTGCCGGTCGTCAGGGCCTTGACGATGTCGCCCCCGGCCACGTCGAACTCGTAGGCGTCGGACAGCGTGCGCACGACGACCTTGGAGCCGTCGGGCGCGGCCGCGGCGCCGGTGATGAGCTTCCAGCCGAGCAGGTTCAGCGGGTTGGGGGTCTTGGTGTCCTGGAGGGACTTGAAGTCGCCGGCCTTCCTCAGCTTGACGCCGTTGGCCGTGTTCGGCACGAGCGCGGACTCGGCGATGTAGACCTCGTTCGGCGCCGCCTTGGTGATGATGATCGGCAGGCCGTCGCCGTTGATGAGGAGGGCCTCGGCGTCGTGCTTCTTGCCGTCCGGGTAGGTCAGGCGGTTGATCACGGGGTTGGTCGAGCCGGGGGCCAGGGTCCAGATCGCCACGGTCTTGCGCGGGTTCTTCGAGCCCCCCGCCGCCTCGTCGTTGTCGCCGATGTCACCGATGTAGAGCGTGCCGTCCTTGCCCAGGGCCGCGTCCTCGGGGTCGATCGGCCGGGTCTGGTAGTTGATCGTCTTCAGCAGCTTGCAGCTGTCGTCGAGGACCCAGATCTTGGACTTGGCCGGCTCGACCTGGCTGTCCTGGATGGCGTAGTACCCGCCGTCGGGCTTGGCCACGAGGCCCGAGACCTCGTTGACGTCCTTCGGGGTCGGCGAGCACACGGTGGCGCCCGCGCCCGCTGCGGCGGCGGCCGTCGGCGACGGTGCATACGCCGCGGCCGGCGCCGACACCCCAGCCGACAGACAGATCACCGCAGCCGAACAGAGCACCACCCGTCGTCGCATCCCGCAAGTCTGGCAGAGCCGGACCGGCTTTGGGGTTGCCCGGTCCGGCTGTCACTCCAAGTGATTGTTGGGCGCGACGGAGAGTAACCGTCGGTGGATCAGGACGAAACGGCGTACGGGGCGAGATCGGCCGCCAGGCCCTCCGTGACCCGGGCCCGGACGCGGGTGCCCTCGGCCAGGTGGGAGGTCTCGAGGACCTCGCCGATCGAGTGGACGCGCGCCACGAGGTCGCCGCGCTCGTACGGCACGATGGCCGTCAGCTCGATGGCCGGCCACGGCAGCCCCTGCTCGATCGCCGCGCGCACGTCGTCGAGGCCGGCGCCGGTGCGGGCGGAGGCGAACACGGCCGTCGGCCACAGGCCCTTCAGCCGCAGCTGGGTCTCCTCGTCGGCCGTGTCGACCTTGTTGATGACCAGCAGCTCGGGTACCGCATCCGCACCGACCTCGGCGAGGACCTCGCGCACGGCGCGGACCTGCGCCTCGGGGTCGGGGTGGGAGCCGTCGACCACGTGGAGTACCAGATCGGCTTCCGCCACCTCCTCCAGCGTCGACCGGAAGGCCTCGACCAGCTGGTGCGGCAGGTGCCGGACGAAACCGACGGTGTCCGAGAGCGTGTAGATCCGCCCGTCGGCGGCCCGCGTCCGGCGCGTGGTCGTGTCCAGGGTGGCGAACAGCGCGTTCTCCACCAGCACGCCCGCCCCGGTGAGGCGGTTGAGCAGGCTGGACTTGCCGGCGTTGGTGTAGCCGGCGATCGCCACGGCGGGCACGCGGTTGCGCCGGCGGGTCGCCCGCTTGGTGTCGCGGATGGTCGCCATCGCCGCGATCTCGCGCTTGAGGCGGGAGATGCGGGTCCGGATGCGGCGCCGGTCGATCTCGAGCTTGGTCTCACCGGGGCCGCGCAGGCCCACGCCGCCGTTGCCGCTGGCCGAGCCGCCGGCCTGCCGGCTGAGCGCCTCACCCCAGCCTCGCAGGCGCGGCAGGAAGTACTGCAGCTGCGCCAGCTCGACCTGGGCCTTGCCCTCCTTGCTCTTGGCGTGCTGGGCGAAGATGTCGAGGATCAGCGCCGTGCGGTCGATGACCTTGACGTTGACCCGCGACTCCAGCTGCCGCAGCTGCGACGGCGACAGCTCGCCGTCGCAGATGACGGTGTCGGCGCCGCTGCTGACGACCACGGCCCGCACCTCGTCGACCTTGCCGCGGCCGATGAAGGTGGCCGAGTCGGGGCGGCTGCGGCGCTGGATGAGGCCGTCGAGGACCTGGGAGCCGGCGGTCTCGGCGAGCGCGGCCAGCTCGGTCAGCGAGTTCTCGGCGTCGGTGACGGTGCCCTCGGTCCAGACGCCGACCAGCACGACGCGCTCGAGGCGCAGCTGGCGGTACTCGACCTCGGTGACATCCACGAGTTCGGTGGACAATCCGGCGACACGCCGCAGGGCATGCCGCTCCTCGAGTTCGAGCTCGCCGTCGTCAACGAAGTCCTCGAACTCCTCAGCGTCCGCGTCGTAGGCGTCTGCGGAAAAGCTCGTTCGTGCGCGCAATGCGATCTCTCCTGGGTAAAGGGGGGGTTCAACCTGTCAATCGTGACACTTGTCGGGGTGAGACGGCACTTGATATCCGCACCCGGTGCGGCGGCCGGGGGACGTGGAGGGTGAGAATGGGCTCGTGACACCTGCCACACACAGACTGCCCAGCGCCGGGTTCTCTCTCACCATCCGTGTCTCCGTCGTGGCCGACGCCTCCGCCATCGGCCGCCTGACCACCGCGGTCGGCGAGGCCGGCGGCATCGTCACCGCCGTCGACGTCGTCGACTCCGACAACGCCAACGTGGTCGTCGACCTCACCTGCGACACCGCCGACTCCGCCCATGCCGAGCAGGTCGTGGCGTGCCTGGAGAAGCTCGACGGGGTCGACGTGCGCAAGGTCTCCGACCGCACGTTCCTGCTGCACCTCGGCGGCAAGATCGAGGTCGCCCCCAAGGTCGCGCTGCGCAACCGCGACGAACTCTCTCGCGCCTACACCCCCGGCGTGGCCCGGGTGTGCCTGGCCATCGCCGAGAACCCCGACGACGCCCGCCGGCTCACGATCAAGCGCAACACGGTCGCCGTGGTGACCGACGGCTCGGCCGTGCTCGGTCTCGGCAACATCGGGCCCTATGCGGCGATGCCGGTCATGGAGGGCAAGGCCGCGCTGTTCAAACGCTTCGGCGGGGTCGACGCCTGGCCGGTGGTGCTCGACACCCAGGACACCGACGAGATCATCGCGATCGTGAAGGCGATCGCGCCCGCGTACGGCGGGATCAATCTCGAGGACATCGCCGCCCCGCGCTGCTTCGAGATCGAGGAGCGGCTGCGCGCGCAGCTCGACATCCCCGTGTTCCACGACGACCAGCACGGCACGGCCATCTGCGTGCTGGCCGCGCTGACGAACGCGCTGCGCGTGGTCGGCAAGCAGATCGGCCAGGTCAAGGTCGTGGTGAGCGGGGCCGGTGCCGCCGGTACCGCCATCATGAAGCTCCTGCTCCGCCAGGGCGTCGGTGACGTGATCGCCACCGACCGGCCCGGTGCGCTGCACCGCGGCATGACCGGTCTCACGCCCGCGTGGCAGTGGCTGGTCAACCACACCAACAAGGACAACTACGCCGGCGACCTGCGCGGGGCGCTGCGCGGGGCCGACGTGTTCATCGGGGTGAGCGCGCCCAACCTGCTCACCGGCGACGACATCGCCACGATGGCGCCGCAGTCGATCGTGTTCGCGCTGGCCAACCCCGACCCGGAGGTCGACCCGCGGGAGGCCCGCGAGCACGCCGCGATCGTCGCCACCGGCCGCTCCGACCAGCCGAACCAGATCAACAACGTGCTCGCGTTCCCGGGCGTGTTCCGGGGCATGCTCGACGCCCAGGCGCGCGAGTTCACCGAGGCGATGGCGCTCGCGGCCGCGCAGGCGATCGCGGACACGGTCGGCGAGGACAAGCTCAACCCGTCGGTCATCGTGCCGAGCGTGTTCGACGCGCGGGTCGCCCCCGCGGTCGCCGCGGCCGTGCGGGCCGCGGCGAAGGGTCCCCAGCTGGACTCGACCCCGGACGGGGAGATTCCGGCTCAGGAGTAGGTGGGCGCCAGCTGCCGGATGGCCTGCGCGTCGACGTCGCCGTGCGCGACGATGACCGCAGGCCCCTGCAGCCGGCACTCCGCCGGCGACAGGGTGACGGTGAGCCGGCCGCCGAGCACGTCGACGATCACGGTGCCGGTCTCGAGGCCGGCGTGGTGCACCGCGACCGCGGCGACCGCGCACGCGCCCGAGCCGCAGGACTGGGTCTCGCCGGAGCCGCGCTCGTACACGCGCATCCGCCGGTACAGGTCGGCGCCGGCCGGGGCCGGGCCCACCGCGGCGAACTCGACGTTGACGCCGGCCGGGAAGATCAGCGGGTCGATCACGGGCGCCCGGCTCAGGTCGAGGCCCTCCAGGGTCGGCTCGTCGACCGCGCAGACGAGGTGCGGGTTGCCGACGTCGACCGCGGTACCGCCGAAGCCCGCCCCGTTGGTGACGGCCTCGCTCTGGACATAAACCCGCGGAACGGGCATTCCCGCCGAGATCTCCTCGCCCATGGTGACCGGCACGACGCCGGCCCGGGTCACCAGGTCGAACGTGCCCTCGGGGGCGACCAGGCCGGCCTCGGCGAGGTAGCGCGCGTAGACGCGGACCCCGTTGCCGCACATCTCCGACTGCGACCCGTCGGCGTTCCAGTAGTCCATGAACCACTCGGCGCCCGCCGAGGACGCCTCCGCGTCCGGGTGGGCGGCGCTGCGCACGACCCGCAGGACGCCGTCGGCGCCGATGCCGCGGCGCCGGTCGCACAGGGCGGCGACGAAGGCCGGGGTCAGGGGCAGGGTGCCGTCGGGGTCGGGCAGGATGACGAAGTCGTTGCCCGTGCCGTGGCCTTTCGCGAAGCGCATGGCGTCAATCTTGCCGCACGGCGCCCAGGGCCGCCCGCGTGATGTCCGCCGCCGCGCCGTCGAGCCAGACGATCCGCTCGTCGCGGCGGAACCAGGAGCGCTGCCGCCGCACGAATCGCCGGGTGGCGCGGGCCGTCTCGGCGCGGGCTTCCCCGGCCCCGCAGAGCCCGTCGAGCAGGTTCATGATCTGGCGGTACCCCAGCGCGCCGCTCGCCGTGCGCCCGTCGCGCAGCCCGCGGCCGAGCAGGTCGCGCACCTCCTCCACGAAGCCCAGCGCCCACATCTGCTCGACGCGCGCGTCGATCCGCGCGTCAAGCAGCGCCGTGTCGACGTCGACGCCGAGCTGGAGGGCGTCGTACACCGGGCGCGGCTGCGGCAGCTGCGCGGTGAAGGCGGTGCCGGTCAGCGCGTTCACCTCGAGGGCGCGCACGATGCGCCGCCCGTTGCTGGGCAGGATGCGGCCGGCGGCGACCGGATCGGCCGCCTGCAGCCGGGCGTACAACGGCGCGGGCCCGACCTCCAGCAGCTCCCGCTCCAGCTCGGCGCGCAGTCCGGGGTCGGTGCCGGGGAAGTCGAAGTCCTCGAGCACGGCCCGCACGTAGAGGCCGGAGCCGCCGACGAGCAGCGGTACGCGTCCGCGCGCGGCGATGTCCTCGATCGCGGCGCGGGCGAGGCCCTGGTACACGGCCACGCTGGCCGGCTCGGTGACGTCCCAGATGTCCAGGACGTGGTGCGGGACGCCGGCGCGCTCGGGCGCGGTGAGCTTGGCGGTGCCGATGTCCATGCCGCGGTACAGCTGCATGGAGTCGGCGTTGACGACCTCCCCGCCCAGCTCGTCCGCGAGGCGCAGGCTCAGCGCCGACTTGCCCGCGGCCGTCGGGCCGACGATGGCGATGACGTCGTGCGTCATGCTTCCTCCGCACTCCACTTCGCCACGAAGTAGGCGACACCGTACGGAGCGGAGTCGTACAGCAGCTCTCCGTGCATGTCGCGGTCCTTGGCCCCGGCGAGCACCTGCCACGGCGCGCGGCCGGCGACGAGCAGCTCGGCCGCCTCGGCCGGGTCGATCGCGGCCAGCGCGGCGGCGTCGGCCCCGGCGAGGGCGGCGGCGACGGCGGCGTCGAAGGCCTCGGCGCGCGGGTCGAAGAAGCCGGGCGCCTTTTCGGTACGGCACGCAGAGCCGTCGCCGAGCACCAGCAGCCCGACCCGCTCGGCCTCGCCGGCCAGCTTGCGGCCGAGGCGCGCACACTCGCCGGGATCGGCGCCGGCGGCCACGCTCTGGAAGTTTCCGGCCGCCGGGGCCAGCCACGCGCCGATCAGGAGGCTGAGCGGAAGCTGCTCGCCGGACGGGTCACCGATCGGGAGATCGACGCCCCACGGGGAGAGGGTCCCCCCGAACGGGGGGTCACGGCGTACCGTCGTGCTATCAGAACCGAGGACGATGAGCGAGTCGACCGAGGCATCCGCCAGGTGCGCCACCGCGGCGCGGCAGGCCGCCCGCAGGTCGTCGAGCTCGGACGCCGCCCCGGCGGCCAGCTCCGGCACGAGCAGTGGCGGATGTGGGCAGACTGCGGCGGCGACGAGTGACACGACCTAACGTTATCGGGGACGGTCTCTGCGAAGCTCTGCGGCCTGTGAATGGCACCGGAATGGTCACGGTTCGGCCGCAGGCCCTCGACCGGCCCCGGGGCACACCTGTGAGAATGCCCTGGGGAACTTTGCTGTGCGATGGCGGCGTGACGGTGGGATACCCGATCCTACGGGCGCCGGGAGCGAGGATGGGCAGATGAGCGACCCTACGGAGTTCGGACGGATCGACACCGACGGCAATGTCTTCGTGAAGACGGCCGCCGGTGAGCGCCCAATCGGGTCCTGGCAGGCCGGGACGCCCGAGGAGGGCCTGGCCCACTTCGCGCGCCGGTTCGCCGACCTGGTGACCGAGGTCGACCTGATCGAGGCGCGGCTCGGCAGTGGCGCCGCCGACGCCGGCCAGTCGCTGTCCACCATCCGCCGTCTGCGCAGCGGCCTCGACGAGGCCCACGTCGTGGGTGACATCGACGGCCTCGCCGCCCGGCTGGACAAGCTCACGGCGATCGCCGAGGAGAAGGCCGGCGCCGCGCGGGCCGCCCGCGATGCGGCCCGGGCCGAGTCGCTCGCCCGCAAGACCACCCTGGTCGAGGAGGCCGAGCTCATCGCGTCCGAGGCGACCGGCTGGAAGACGGCCGGCGACCGCCTCAAGGAGATCCTCGACGAGTGGAAGGCGATCCACGGCGTCGAGAAGAAGGCCGAGAGCGAGCTCTGGAAGCGCTACGCCGCCGCCCGCGACGCCTTCACCCGCCGCCGCGGCGCCCACTTCGCCACCCTGGACTCCACCCGCAAGCAGGCCCAGGGCCGCAAGGAAGAGCTCGTCATCGAGGCCGAGGGCCTGTCGGAGTCCACCGAGTGGAACGCGACGGCCGCCCGCCTCAAGGAGCTCATGAACGAGTGGAAGACGGCCCCGCGCGCCGCGAAGGACACCGAGCAGAAGCTCTGGGAACGCTTCCGGGCCGCTCAGGATGCCTTCTTCAAGCGGCGCAGCGAGGTATTCTCAGCCCGGGATGCCGAGTTCAAGGGCAACCTCGAACGCAAGCAGGAGCTCCTGGCCCAGGCCGAGGCCCTCGACATCGACGGCGACCCGAAGGGCGCGCAGAACAAGCTGCGCGAGATCCAGGGCACCTGGCACGAGGTGGGCCGCGTTCCCCGCGAGTCGCAGGCAACCCTGGACCGCCGCCTCCGCAACGTCGAGGACAAGGTCAAGTCCGCGATGGACGCGGCGTGGCGCCGCACCCCGCCCGAGGCCAGCCCGCTGCTCGCCCAGATGCGTGAGCAGGTGGCCCGGGCCGAGCAGCAACTGGCGAGCGCCCAGGCCGCCGGCGACCAGCGGCGCATCAAGGAGGCCGAGAAGGCCCTGGAGTCGAAGCGCAAGTTCCTGGCCATGGCGGAGCACACCGCCTGACGGACTTCTCCGGTGACGGGCAGCGTCCCGTCCGACATAGAAAGTTGACCACTACACGCCGCGTGCGTGTAGTGGTCAACGCTTTTCAGGCCCTTTGCGAACCGCGACGAGCCGCAGGCTTTCCGCGCCACAGGCGCCCCGGCCCCGGACCGCGACGAGCCGCAAGCTTTCCCCGCGCCACAGGCGTCACGATCCGGACGGGTTCTACTCTCGCCGCAGAGCCCCCGGACCGCCCCGGCGGTCGCCGGTCAGCAGTGGGTCGCGGCCGGCTGCGGGGGCGGCGCGCCGATCGACGGCATGCCCAGCGAGACCCCCGGCGTCCGCGTCACCCGCCCGGCCTCCCACGCGTCGCCCGCCCGGGTGCGGCGGTGCGACACGAGCGGCCCGTCGGCGTTGAGGTGGTGCGGCGCCGCGTACGTCACCGTGGTGTGCACGATGTCCCCCGGCCGGATGCCCGCGTCCGCGTCCGCCGCGAAGTGCACCAGCCGCCCGTCCCGGGCCCGCCCCGAGAGCCGCCCCGTCGCCGTGTCCTTGCGCCCCTCACCCACGGCCGCGAGCACCTCGAGCGTCGTACCGACCAAGCGCTTGTTCTCCGCCCAGCTGATCTCCTCGAGCACGGCGATCAACCGGTCGTACCGCTCCTGGACCACGGCCTTCGGCACCTGCAGGTCCATCGAGGCCGCCGGGGTGCCGGGGCGCTTCGAGTACTGGAAGGTGAACGCGCTGGAGTAGCGGGCCGCGCGCACCACGTCGAGCGTCCGCTCGAAGTCGGCGTCGGTCTCGCCCGGGAAGCCCACGATGATGTCGGTGGTGATCGCGGCGTCCGGCATGGCCGCGCGGACCTTCTCGATGATCCCCAGGTACTTCTCCGCGCGGTACGAGCGGCGCATCGCCCGCAGCACGTCGTCCGAGCCCGACTGCAGCGGCATGTGCAGCGAGTGGCACACGTTCGGCGTCTCGGCCATGGCCGCGATCACGTCGTCGGTGAAGTCCTTCGGGTGTGGGCTGGTGAAGCGCACGCGCTCCAGGCCGTCGACCGAGCCGCAGGCGCGCAGGAGCTTGCCGAACGCGTACCGGTCGCCGAACTCGACCCCGTAGGAGTTCACGTTCTGGCCGAGCAGCGTCACCTCGAGCACGCCCTCGGCCGCCAGCGCCCGGACCTCGGCCAGCACGTCGCCCGGCCGGCGGTCCTTCTCGCGGCCGCGCAGCGCCGGCACGATGCAGAACGTGCACGTGTTGTTGCAGCCGACCGAGATGGAGACCCAGCCGGCGTAGGTGGACTCGCGGCGGGTCGGCAGCGTCGACGGGAAGACCTCGAGCGACTCGAGGATCTCGACCTCGGCGGCGGCGTTGTGCCGGGCGCGCTCCAGCAGCACCGGCAGCGAGCCGATGTTGTGGGTGCCGAAGACGACGTCGACCCAGGGCGCCTTCTTCACGATGTCGCCGCGGTCCTTCTGGGCCAGGCAGCCGCCGACGGCGATCTGCATGCCCGGGTGCGCGAGCTTCGTGGGGCGCAGGTGGCCGAGGTTGCCGTAGAGCCGGTTGTCCGCGTTCTCCCGCACCGCGCACGTGTTGAACACGACCACGTCGGGCTCGCCGTCGCCGGCCGCCGGCACGTAGCCGGCCTCCTCCAGCAGCCCGGAGATGCGCTCGGAGTCGTGCGCGTTCATCTGGCAGCCGTAGGTGATCACGCGGAAGGTACGAGTGTCAGTCATAGCGAAGCAAAGCTTAGCCCCCGATGTGTTCGCCGGCCGTATCCACGAGCCCCGGCAGCTCCACGTCCGCCGCCTCGCCGGGCGGGAACAGGGGCGTGACCGCGACGTACCCGTCACGCAGCCACCCGTCGTCGCTGCCCGGCTCGGGGACCTCCCCCACCTGCTCCAGGGACATGCTCACGAAGCCCTCGCCGCGCTCGCGCAGCGTCATCTGCACGATGCCGAACTCGGCCAGGTGGGCCCGGCGGATGCCGCGCAGCGCGCCGGCCTCGACGTCGGGCACGTTGATGTTGAGCGCGAACGGGCCAAAGCCGCCGCCGGCCGGCCCGGTCTCCGCCGACCAGGCCGGTGTCGATTGATTGAGCAGCGGCAACAGGTCGACCGCGACCTCCGCGGCGGCGTCCCAGTTGGCCTCGACGGCGTCCGGGGGCACGTCGAGGGAGACCGCGAGCGCCGGGCAGCCGTTGGCCACGGCGGTCAGGGCGGCCCCGACGGTGCCGGAGTGCAGCACCGCGGCGCCGGTGTTGGCGCCCCGGTTGATGCCGGACACGACCGCGTCCGGCGGCGGCCCGAACGCACCCCGGGTGGCCAGCAGCACGATGAAGGCCGGCGTTGCCGAAACTGCAAAAGCGGCGGCGGTACCGTCGATGCCTCGCTCTTCCATCTGGATGCGCCCGCCGTCGTCGACCGCCAGCAGGGCGGCGCTCGAGCCCGAGGACTCCTCCACGGGCGCGGCGACCACCGTCTCGTGCCCGGCGCGCATCACCCACTCGGCGAGCGCGAGCAGGCCGGGGCTGCCGATGCCGTCGTCATTGGTCACGAGGATCCGCATGGCCATCAGCATCGCCGGGTTGCTCGTTGTGATCAAACGGAGGCTGTAGGGAACCTGTCAGGGACACGTCACGCAATTCGGGCGTCGTTATCGGCCCGTGACCACTGTGTCGCGGATCAGCAGCCTTTGCCCGGCTAACGTCATTCGCACTGGGCAGGCGACGCGGCGTCGCGACATAGTGGGGCGGGACATGACGGCAGAGCCTTTGATCGTGCTCAACAGCGTGAACAAGTGGTTCGGCGAGCTGCACGTGTTGAAGGACATCAACCTGTCGATCGGCCGCGGCGAGGTCGTCGTGGTGGTCGGCCCCTCGGGGTCGGGCAAGTCGACGCTCTGCCGGGCGATCAACCGGCTCGAGCCCATCAACAACGGCGAGATCGTTTTCGACGGCACGCAGCTGCCGGCGGAGGGCAAGCCCCTCGCCCGGCTGCGCAGCGAGGTCGGCATGGTCTTCCAGTCGTTCAACCTCTTCGCGCACAAGACGATCCTCGAGAACGTCATGCTCGGGCCGGTCAAGGTGCGCAAGGAGAAGCCGGCCGTGGTCCGCGAGCGCGCGGCGGCCCTGCTCCAGCGGGTCGGCATCGCGCAGCAGGCGGAGAAGTACCCGGCCCAGCTCTCCGGCGGCCAGCAGCAGCGCGCGGCGATCGCGCGCGCCCTGGCGATGCAGCCCAAGGCGATGCTGTTCGACGAGCCGACGAGCGCGCTCGACCCGGAGATGGTCGGCGAGGTGCTCGACGTCATGACCGGCCTGGCCAAGGAGGGCATGACGATGGTCGTCGTCACCCACGAGATGGGCTTCGCCCGGCACGCGGCCAACCGCGTCGTGTTCATGGCCGACGGCCAGCTGGTCGAGGAGGCGGCGCCGGCGGAGTTCTTCGCCAACCCGCGCACCGACCGGGCCAAGGACTTCCTCTCGAAGATCTTGACTCACTAGAGCGGCTTCGCCGCACACGCCACTGACATAGATCACACCCTCGGCACACGAGAGGCGCACCACCCCGGTTGCGCCAACGGCCGCCCGGCTCGCCCGGGATCGGCTCTGAGGTAATGGAAGGAGCACACCAGAACATGCGAATCATGCGCATCGCGGCCATCGCCGCCGTCGCCACGCTTTCACTCGGCCTTGCCGCCTGCGGCAAGGAGGGCACGCCCACGCCGGAGACCCCGGCGGGCTCCGGCGCGCCCCAGGCGGCGAGCGACGCCTGCACGTCGTCCGGCGTGGCGCTGACGCCCGCCTCGGGCGTCGACATCGCGGGCAGCCCGACGTTCGCGAAGATCAAGGCGGCCGGCAAGGTCGTCGTCGGCGTCAAGTTCGACCAGCCGAACCTCGGCTACAAGGACGCCTCGGGCAAGCGCTGCGGCTTCGACATCGAGATCGCCCAGCTGGTCGCCTCGAAGCTCGGCATCGACCCGGCGAAGATCGAGTACAAGGAGGTCGCGTCCGCGAACCGCGAGACGTCGATCAAGGGTGGCGAGGTCGACTACTACGTCGGCACCTACTCGATCACCGACAAGCGCAAGGCCGACGTCTCCTTCGCCGGGCCGTACTTCATCGCCGCGCAGGACCTGCTGGTGCGCAAGGACGACACGTCCATCACCGGCTCGGCGTCGCTGAAGGGCAAGAAGGTCTGCTCCGCCACCGGCTCGACGCCGATCCAGCGGGTGCGTGACCAGAAGCTCACCGAGGACAGCAACATCGTGGAGTTCAAGACCTACTCCGAGTGCGTCTCGCAGCTGATCGACAAGAAGGTCGACGCGGTCACCACCGACGACGCGATCCTCAAGGGCTACGCCGCGCAGAACCCGAGCCTGCTGAAGGTCGTCGGCAAGCCGTTCACCGACCCGGCGACCGGCAAGCCGTACCCGGAGAAGTACGGCATCGGCCTGGCCCACGACGACAAGGCGCTGCGCGACTTCGTCAACGCCTCGCTGGAGAAGGCCGAGCAGGACGGCACCTGGCAGAAGATCTACGACGGCACCCTGGGCAAGTCCGGCTCCACCGCGACGATCCCGCCGCTCGAGAAGTACTGATCCTGACCACGGGACGCCGCCCCCATTGCGGGGCGGCGTCTCGCCCTTATTCCCCTCCGATGGGCAGCGGATGAACGAGTTTCTTCACGTCCTCACGGACAACTGGGATGTGATCGGGTCCCATTTCTGGACCACGATCCAGTTGTTCCTGATCGCCGCGGTCGGCTCGCTGGTTTTCGGGATCCTGCTGACCGCGATGCGCGTGTCTCCGGTGCCCGCCCTGCGCGGCTTCGGCACCACCTATGTGCTGCTGCTGCGCAACTGCCCGCTCACGCTGGTCTTCGCGCTGCTCGTGTTCGCGGTGCCGAAGCTGGACGTCAACATCGACTACTTCCCCAGTGCCTGCATCGCGCTCACCGCCTACACCAGCGCGTTCGTGTGCGAGGCGCTGCGCTCCGGCATCAACACGGTGCCGGTCGGGCAGGCCGAGGCCGCCCGCGCGCTGGGCATGACCTTCGGCCAGGTGCTCGGCCTCGTCGTGCTGCCCCAGGCCTTCCGCACCGTGGTACCGCCGATGGTCAGCGTCCTCAACGCCATGCTCAAGAACACCACGATCGCCGCCGGCTTCTCGGTCGCCGAGGCGGGCCAGATCCAGGCGTACCTCTCCGAGCGCGGCGAGAACCAGATCTACACCATCCTGTGGATCGCGATCGGCTTCCTGATCCTCGTGATCCCGCTGGTCGTGCTGCAGCGCACACTCGAGCGCCGCTGGGGGGTCGCCCGATGAGCAACATTCTCTACGACCTGCCCGGTCCCAAGGCCCGGGTGCGCAACCGGCTGCTCGGCGTCGTGAGCCTCATCGGGATCGTGGCGCTGCTGACGTACATCGTGCTGCGCTTCTACGACACGGGTCAGTTCGACCCGATCAAGTGGCAGCAGTTCGAGTACGCCTCGATCCAGCAGCAGATCCTCGACGGCTACCTGACCACGATGCGCACCGCCGGCGTTGCGGCCGTGCTCGCGCTGGCGTTCGGCGCCCTGCTGGCGGCCGGGCGGCTCAGCGACCACCTGTACTTCCGGGCCCCGACCTCGTCCGTCGTCGAGCTGTTCCGGGCCATCCCGCTGCTGGTGCTCATCTTCTTCGCGTACTACGGCCCGATCCAGCTCGGCTACAAGGTCGGCCCGTTCTGGCCGCTGGTGATCGGGCTCACGCTGTACAACGGCGCCGTGCTGGCCGAGATCTTCCGGGCCGGCGTGCTCGCCGTGCCCCGGGGCCAGTCCGAGGCCGCGTACGCGCTGGGTATGCGCAAGACCCAGGTGATGGTGTCGATCCTGCTGCCGCAGGCGGTCCGGGCCATGCTGCCGGCCATCGTCAGCCAGGTCGTGGTGCTGCTCAAGGACACCGCGCTGGGCTTCATCATCCAGCTGCCGGAGCTGTTGTACGTCGGCAAGCAGATCGGCGGCCGGCTGCCGTTCGGCCTGCCGTACGTGCCCGCGTACCTGGTCGTCGCCACGATGTACATCGGCACCTGCGGCCTGCTGTCCTGGTTCGCCTTCTGGCTGCAGAGGCGGCTCACCGGCGGCAAGCGCGTCAAGACCGCGGCCAAGCCGATCCCGCTGTCGGTCGACACCGGGGCCGGCGGCGGAGCCGTGCTTTGAGTTGATTGGCAAGGTTGCGTCCGGTGCGTACGCTGCGCGAGTGGCGGACACTGGCTTCCGGTTGGGCATCGACTTCGGAACCTCGAACACGGTCGCGGTCCTGCGCTGGCCGGACGGGCGCACCAAGCCCCTCCTCTTCGACGGCTCGCCCCTGCTGCCGTCGGCGGTGTACGCCAACGCCGACGGCAGCATCCTGACCGGACGTGACGCGGTGCACTCGGCGCGGCTCCAGCCGCACCGCTTCGAGCCCTACCCGAAGCGCCGCGTCGAGGAGGGCACCGTCTGGCTCGGCGAGCGTGAGGTCCCCGTCGCCGAGCTCGTCACCACCGTCCTGCGCCGGGTCGCGGCCGAGGCCGAGCGGGTCGCCGGGGCCAAGCCCGCGCACGTGATGATCACGCACCCCGCGACCTGGCCGCCCCAGCGCCGCCAGACGCTCTCCCAGGCCGCCGTGGCCGCGGGCCTCCCGGCGCCGCTGCTGTCCGCCGAGCCGATCGCGGCGGCGTCGTACTTCGTGGGCACGGTCGGCACCCACGTGCCCGTCGGCGGGATCGCGGTGGTGTACGACTTCGGCGCCGGCACGTTCGACGCCAGCGTGGTGCGCCGCAACGCGGGCGGGGGCTTCGACGTCCTCGCGAGCGAGGGCCTGCCGGACGCGGGCGGCCTCGACGTCGACGCGGCCGTGGTGGCGTACCTCGGGCGCAACTTCGCCGGGCGCGAGGGCGACCAGTGGCGGCGCCTGACCAACCCGGAGACCGAGGCCGACCGCCGCGCCGCGTGGCAGCTGTGGGAGGACGCCCGCCTGGCCAAGGAGATGCTGAGCCGGGCCGCGACCACGTACGTCCACGTGCCCCTGTTCGACGAGAGCGTCCCGATCGGCCGGGAGCAGCTCGAACAGCTGGCCCGCCCGATCCTGGACCGCACGGTCACCGCCACCCAGATCGCGGTCACCTCGGCGGCCCTGGGCGACCGGCCCGTCTCCGCGGTGTTCCTCGTCGGCGGCTCGAGCCGCATCCCGCTCGCCGCGACCCTGCTGCACCGCGCGTTCGGCCTGGCCCCGACCGCGATCGAGCAGCCCGAGCTCGTCGTCGCCGAGGGCGCCCTGCACCTGGCCCCGCCCACGGGCCGCGCGCCCGTCTCGGGCGCGGCCGGCGGCGCGACGTCGCCGATCTCCGGCGGCCCGGTCGCGACCTCGGGCGGCCCGACGTCGGGCGCCGGGGGCCACGAGCTCAGCGGCGACGTCGCGGCGGCCCCGGTGTCGGCCGCGCCGGTGTCGGGGCAGCCGGTGTCGCCCGGGTTCAGCATGCCGTCGAACACGCCGCACCTGCCGCCGCTGATCCAGACGAGCGCGATGCCGGTCGTGGCGCCTCAGCCGGTACACCCGCAGCCGCAAAGGCCCGTCTCGCCTCCGCCGCCGCAGCGTCCGACGGTGGCCTTCCCGGTCCCGCGGCAGCCGGTGATGCCGCAGCAGCCGGTGCGTCCGGTGCCGGTGACCGCCATGCCGGCCAGCCCCGCGCCCACGTGGCAGGGCGGCTATCCACCGGTACCACCGCCGAAGAAACGACGCGGAGGGCTGGTCGCGGCCATCGGCGGCGGCACCCTCGCGCTGCTGCTGATCGTCGGCGGGATCGTCTGGGCGGTCAACCGCGGCGGCCCCGACAACGGCGGCGGCGGGGACGGCCCCTCGGACCAGGCGCTGCCGGCGGTGTCCCCGGCGTGCGGCCACAAGATCGCGTACCTGGGGATGTCCAGCGGCGACAACTCCGACGACGGCGTGATGATGCGCAACAGCGTCCGGCTCGCCATCGACGACTTCAACGCGGCCCACTCGAACTGCAAGGTCGAGTTCAAGGAGTTCGACACCACCGGCACCGACGACGGCAGCAAGGCCAAGGCCCAGCTCGCCGTCGACGACAAGGAGGTGATCGGCGTGGTCGGCCCCGTGTACGACAACGAGATCCTCGCCGCCGGCCCGATCCTCGAGAAGGCCAACCTGCCGATGATCACGCCGTTCGCGCCGGACGAGAAGCTCGCGAAGCAGGGCTGGGCCACGTTCCACCGCGCGATCGGCTCCGACGTGGACCAGGCCCGCGCGGGCGGGGCGTACATCAAGAACACGCTGAAGGCCAAGAAGACCGCGATCGTGTACGACGACTCGGACTTCGGCACGATCGGCCGCACCGAGGTGTCGAACGTGCTCGGCAGCGCGACGGGCGTGTCCGTCTCGATCCACCAGACCGACACCGACTTCGCCTCGGCGGTCAAGCAGGTCACCGACTCCGGCCCGGACGCGGTGTACTTCGCGGGCGTCTCGGCGGACGGAATCAACTTCGTGAAGGCGCTGCGCGCGGCCAAGGCGGATCTGCCGATCGTCGGCTCGGACAAGCTGTTCACGCAGAGCTTCGTGACCAAGACCGAGGGCAAGGCCGAGGGCGTGATCGTCACCTGCCCGTGCGTGCCGTCGAAGGATGCCGGGGCGGACTTCGCCTCGAAGTACCAGGGCACGTTCGGCGCGCAGGCCAGCTACTACGGCCCGGAGGCGTACGACGCGACGGGGGTGTTCCTGGCGGGCTTCGCGGCGGGCAAGGGCACCCGCGAGAACATGCTGTCGTACATGTCAACGTACAAGGGCAAGGGCGCCGCAACGGGCCGCGAGATCAAGTTCGACGCCCGGGGCAACCTGGACACGGCGGACAAGCTGATCTGGGCGTACAAGGTCAAGAGCACGTACATGGTGGGCGACAGCTTGATCGCCCCAGCCTGACGGGCGCGGTCACAGCACGGCTGCGGCACGGCGACTCCGTCACGGCCGCGGCTGCACGTCGGCGCAGCATACGGCCACACAGGTCGGCACGGCTTACGGCCGCACGGCTTACGGCAACGGCTTACGGCCGCACGGCTTACGGCAACGGCTTACGTCGGCACGGCTTACGGCAACGGCTGCACGTCGGCACGGCTTACGTCGGCACGGCTTACGGCTACGGCTGCACGTCGACTCGGGTCGGCTCAGGCACGGCACGGCACGCTTGCGGCGGCGGCTGCGGCTGATGCACGGCTTCGCCTCGCTCGGCTGGGTCGCGGCACGGCTGCGGCTGCCGCACGGCTTCGCCTCGACCCGGCCCGATTTATCCGGCGCTCCGCACCGGATAAATCGCCTTTATCAATCATTTTTCCGGGCCACCGATCGCGAGCTGCAGCAACGCGCTTCCCGGCTACGGCCCCGCCTCAGCGAGCGATCTCGGTGACCCGCGACTCGCGCACGACCGTCACGCGGATCTGACCCGGATAGGTCAGCTCCTCCTCGATCTGCTTGGCCACGTCGCGAGCCAGCACCGCCGCCCCGATGTCGTCGACGTCGTCGGGCCGCACCATGACCCGGATCTCGCGCCCGGCCTGCATCGCGAAGACCTTCTCGACCCCCGACTTGCCGCCGGCGATCTCCTCGATGCGTTCGAGGCGCTTGACGTACGCCTCCAGGCTCTCCCGCCGCGCCCCCGGGCGCCCGCCGGAGCACGCGTCCGAGGCCTGGGTGAGCACCGCCTCGATGGTCTGCGGCAGCACCTCGTTGTGGTGTGCCTCGATGGCGTGGACGACGTCCTCGTGCTCGCCGTACTTGCGCGCGACATCGGCCCCGATCAGCGCGTGGCTGCCCTCGACCTCGTGGGTGAGCGCCTTGCCGATGTCGTGCAGGAACGCCGACCGCTTGATGAGCGCCGCGTCCAGGCGCAGCTCGGCCGCCATGATGCCGGCGATGTGCGCGGTCTCCACGAGGTGCTTGAGCACGTTCTGGCCGTACGACGTGCGGTACCGCAGCCGCCCCAGCAGCGTCATGAGCTCGGGGTGCAGGTCGGTGATGCCCACCTCGACCAGCGCGTCCTCGGCCGCGCGGTGGCACAGCCGCTCCACCTCGTGCTTGGCCTGGTCGAAGACCTCCTCGATGCGGTGCGGATGGATCCGCCCGTCGAGCACCAGCTTCTCGAGGGTGAGGCGGCCGATCTCCCGGCGTACCGGATCGAAGCACGACAGCAGCACGGCCTCGGGCGTGTCGTCGATGATCAGGTTCACCCCGGTCGTCGACTCGAACGCGCGGATGTTGCGCCCCTCGCGGCCGATGATCCGGCCCTTCATCTCGTCGCTGGGCAGGTGCAGCACGCTGACCACGCTCTCGGCGGTCTGCTCGCTGGCCACCCGCTGGATCGCGTCGACCACGATGTGCCGCGCCCGCTGCTCGGCCGTGTTGCGCGCGTCGTTCTCGATGTCCCGCACGAGCAGCGCCGCCTCGCGCTTGGCCTGCGCCTCGATCGTCTCGACGACCTCGACCCGGGCCGCGTCGGAGGTCAGCCCGGCGATGCGCTCCAGCTCCTCGCGGTGGCGCTCCTCGCCCTCGGCAAGCTCCGAGTCCCTCCGGGCAAAAGACGCTTCGCGTTCCAAAAGATCCGCTTCGGTACTGCTGATGCGCCGATCCCGCTCCGCCAGCCGCTCGGCCTCCTCGGCCAGCAGCCGCTCCCGCTCGTCGAGCCGGCGCTGGCGCCGCTCCGCGTCCTGCGACTGCTCCTTCGCGACCGCGGTGAGCTGGTTGACCTCGCGCTCGCCGGCCCGCCGCGCGGTCGCCCGGGCCTGCTCCGCGTCGGTCTCGGCCTGCCGGTGCGCCCGCTCGAGCAGCGAGTCGGCCTCGGCCCGCGCCGCGTCGAGAATCCGCCGCGCCTCCGACCGGGCCGAACTGGCCTCGGCCTTCGCGGCCGCCGCCTCGGTGCGCGCGGCCGCGGCCGCCGCCCGCGCCTCATCCACCGCGGCCGTGGCATCCTCCGCCGCCGTACGCAACGAGGCGAGCGAATGCTCCTGCCGATCCTTCTCGGCCAGGAACGCGGGATCATCCCCGGCCGGCACCGCCACGGTGACGTTCCCGCCGAGCCGGCGCACGGTCTTGAGCGCCACGAGGAGCACCGCCACGACGACGACCACGAGAACGGCCATCGCCACCGTCAGTGCAATCTGTACCCCGGTCACGCCGCCACCTGCCGCACCGAACCCACGCCCGCCGCCCGGCTCCGGACGACCCGCGCCTCGGGACTGTTCCGGGAACCCAGCTCATTCCGGCTTCGGAAGGCCGGCTCATTCCGCAGTGCCGGTTCGTTCTCGTTCTGGAGGACCAGCTCGCCCCGGCTGCGGGGAGCCCGCTCGTTCCGAAGGGCCGGCTCGTTCCGGTAGGACGCTTTCCGCAGGTCGCTCGCGCTCCGCCGCCGCTGTTCCTCGGAGGTCTGCGCGCCACGACCGAGGCACGGGCCGGCCGGGGGCCGCACCGCTCGTGCCCGGTTCGCGCCCGACGCTCTACTCACACGCACCGCCCTGTCCGCATGGGCGGTCCCGCCCCCGATAGCCACCCTACTTGGGCCGGCCGCCCGGGTTCGCCGCTCAAGCCCGAAGTGCGTGGTTCGCCCCGGGACATCACCATGCCCGACGGTCTGACCCACCGTCGGCCCGTCCTGTACTCCGGGGATGCGTCCGTCGCTCTCGTCGCCGTCGGTATCAAGAGCCGAGGCCGATCGCGCGCCGTCGCGGGGTCGTCCCGCGCTCGCCCCGGGGGCCGTCAGGCTGCCGGGGCTTTCGGGGTCGCAGAGGATGACACGGGCGCACTCCGTCACGACGTCACCTCGCTCCGCTCGGCGCCGCGCACATGCGACGGCGGGTGTTGTGGAGGAGACGCCCGACCACTGCGCATCAAGATATATCGATATCGGGACCTAGGGGGCCCCGCTGCTGGGTCGCTGCTAGCGCCGACACCTCCCGCAAGGCGTGGCGCTCATATCCGCTGTGAATCTAGTAAGTGATGCTGATCTGTGACGCGATCTATGTTGTGCGGTAAACCCGCGGTGGTTGGGCGGTCTCCATCTAGTAACGCCGAGGCTAGGTCGTGAAGGCCGCTTCGGTCAAGGACTCATGATCGGGCACCATACGGGACGTAAGTCCGTCAAGTACCCCCGCCAGCCGAAACGCCCCAGGGGCAACTTTTGTACGGATCTTTCCGGCATGTCGGTCGCCCAGGTGTCAAAAACTTCCACAGCGCGTCACGGTACGACACCAGAGCGCACAGTCCCCGCTCCGATCTGCGCAACCATTCCACCACAGACAGTGTGCGCCACCAACATCACCATCGACACCCGTCACCCCGAGCGCGCCCCTGAACACGGCAAGTACGCCCCGACGTGGAACGGAACCCGCCACAACGCCATATGCCTGCAAGCACCACGCGCGAGCCATCCACCCGCCATCACGACGCGCAGATCCGACACACCCTGGAGACGGCTCAACCCGGAATACGAGTCGGTAGAGATCCCGCCCATCACCGCGCGCGAGCAACGATCGCGGGCAAGACATCCGATGAACGGCCGATGAATGCAGACGGCGCGACGGGGCCGACGAGCACAAGACGCGCGACGAGCACAGGACGGGCCACGAGCACAAGACGGGCGACGAGCACAGGACGGGCGACGAGCACAGGACGGGCGACGAGCACAGGACGGGCCACGAGCACAGGACGGGCGACGAGCGCAAGACGGGCCACGAGCACAAGACGGGCGACGAGCGCAGGATGCGTAGCGAGCGCAGGGCGGGCCACGAGGCGACGGGCGCCCGGCAATCCGCGCCGCGGCTACTGGGCGTCGGGGTCGATCGCGGCGTCGGCCAGGGCGTCGGCGTCGATGGAGTCCGCGAACTCGGCCGCGTCCGCGCGTTCGGCCATGGCGTCCTTCACGAGGCGAATCGCGAGGCCCGGCGGGTACCCCTTGCGGCCCAGCATCCCGACCAGCCGCCGGAAGACGGCCTCGGGGGTGGCGCGGGTCTCGATGCGAAGGCGGCGTACGACCAGTGCCTTGGCCGTCTCCTCCTCCAGGTCCGGGGTCAGCTCCTCCAGCGCCTCCCCCATCTCGTCCACGGAGACGCCCTTGCGCCGCAGCTCGCCGGCCAGTGCCCGCCGCGAGAGCCCCTTACCGTGATGGCGACTGCTCACCCAGGCCCGAGCGAACGCGGCGTCGTCGATGATGCCGACCTCGTCGTACCGATCGAGAATCTCCGCGGCGATCTCGTCCTCGACGCCGCGCTTGCGCATCGCGGTCGCGAGCTCGGTCCGGGTCCGTGGCCGAACGGCCAGCTGCCGCAGACAGATCTCCCGAGCCGCCTCCCGCGCGTCCACCGGCTTGGGCGGCGGTGCGTCCCGATCCCGCTTGGACCGCCCACGCCGCCCACGATCGCCGCCGTCTTCGGCCGTCGAATCAGGAATTTCGGAAATGTCCGAAGCGGGAGCGGCACGCAGAGAGTCATCGCTCCACGACAACGACTTCGGCGGACGCCTCCGCCCCGACTCGGGAACGTCATGGTCCAACGCCGAGGAGTCCGCGCGGCCGGCCGAGGAGGACGCGCGGCCGGCCGAGGAGGAGAAGCCCCGACCGGTAGCAGCAGCCGAGCCCGAAGAGTCCGCACGGCCCGAAGAGGAGGAGGCCCGGCGGGCGCGAGGAGCCGAGGCCGCGGAAGACCCCGAGCCGCCATCGGAAGATGAGGAAGACGAGAAGGCCCGACGGGGACGAGCAGTCGAATCAGGATCCACGAGGTCGGCGGAGAGCGCCCGATCGGTGCGAGAAGCCGAGGCCGAGGAGGACTCCGCGTCGCCGGAAGACGAGGAAGACGAGAAGGCCCGACGAGGGCGAGAAGCCGAAGCAGAGTCCGCAGGGGACGAGGAAGCCCGATCCGAGCGAGATGAGCCCGAGCGGGCCGAGTCAGGCCCGGCGGAAGAGCGGCCCGCGGGAGAAGCTGACGAAGAGGGAAGGCTCGGCGGCGCCGACCCGGGATCGGACCACGGATTGTCCAGCCCCGGCTCCCACACAGGGCGCGGCGAAGCCGAGGACACGGGATCGTCGGCCGCCGCCCACGGATTCCCGGGCGAGGACTCCCACGCCGGCCGCGCCACCTCGTCGGCAGCAGGCGCCGAAGAAGAAGACGTCACCCACGGGTTGCGCGCCGCCTCGTCAGCGGTGACCCCCGAAGGCGAAGATCCCGCAGCCCACGGATTCCCGGGCGAGGACTCCCACGCCGGCCGCGCCACCTCGTCGGCGGCAGATGCCGAAGAAGAAGACGCGGTCCAAGGGTTGTCGCCGCCGGGGTCGGTCCGCGGCGTGCGGCGGCGGGGAGTGTCGGGCGGCTCCGAGCCCTCGGCCGCGAGCCAAGGGTTCTCCTCGCCGGACATCAGTACCTCCAGGACAAGAGACCCGGTGCCGTCCCGAGCGGCTTGGCCCGCCAGGGGCCGGCACCGGGGGTCTCAAGCGATGCGCCACAAACGGCGCCGCAGCCGGCGAAAAGCCGGCAAAGCGCGCCACCAGAGGCGCCACCAACGCGCGAGCTCTCAAGGCGTCGCCAACCAAACGCCACGAAGGCGCGCCCGGTCAGAAGTCGACCGGGGCCGCCTCCGGGCCGCCAGCCGCGTCCGCGGACTGGTTGACGCCGACGCCCAGCTTCTCCTTGATCTTCTTTTCGATCTCGGCGGCGACGTCGGGGTTCTCGCGCAGGAACTTGCGCGAGTTCTCCTTGCCCTGGCCGAGCTGGTCGCCGTCGTACGTGTACCAGGCGCCCGACTTGCGAATGATCGCCTGCTCGACGCCCACGTCGATGAGCGAGCCCTCGCGGGAGATGCCCTTGCCGTACATGATGTCGAACTCGGCCTGCTTGAACGGCGAGGCGACCTTGTTCTTGACCACCTTGACGCGCGTGCGGTTGCCCACGACGTCGGTGCCGTCCTTGAGGCTCTCGATGCGCCGGATGTCGAGGCGGACCGAGGCGTAGAACTTCAGCGCGCGGCCACCGGTCGTGGTCTCCGGGCTGCCGAACATGACGCCGATCTTCTCGCGCAGCTGGTTGATGAAGATCGCCGTGGTGCCGGAGTTGTTGAGGGCACCAGTGATCTTGCGCAGGGCCTGGCTCATGAGGCGGGCCTGGAGGCCGACGTGGCTGTCGCCCATCTCGCCCTCGATCTCGGCGCGCGGCACGAGGGCGGCGACGGAGTCGATGACGATGACGTCGAGGGCGCCGGAGCGGATCAGCATGTCGACGATCTCGAGGGCCTGCTCGCCGGTGTCGGGCTGGGAGACCAGCAGCGCGTCGGTGTCCACGCCGAGGGACTTGGCGTAGTCGGGGTCGAGGGCGTGCTCGGCGTCGATGAACGCCGCGATGCCACCCTGGGCCTGGGCGTTGGCGATCGCGTGCAGCGCGACCGTGGTCTTGCCGCTGGACTCCGGCCCGAAGACCTCGATCACCCGGCCGCGGGGAAGACCGCCGATGCCGAGCGCCACGTCGAGGGCGATGGACCCGGTCGGGATCACGGACATGGGCGCGACGACGCGCTCGCCGAGCCGCATCACGGAGCCCTTGCCGAACTGCTTGTCGATCTGCGAGAGGGCCAGCCCCAGCGCCTTCTCCCGGTCAGGTTGCACTGCCATGTCCGTCACCCCTGGATTCGCGGTCTTCGTCGGCGTTCGCTTGGTCACGCTGACACGTTAAGCGCCGGGTATGACAAAAAATTCGAGCGACGCCCAACGAGCGAGAAGAGTACCCGTACATCTGTACGATCAGCACGCCGACACGCCGAAAAACATCACCTCAGACGTGCGGGAACACGCTCCGGATATGCGGCAACTACTGCGCGCCACACTTCGGCGGTATCGAAGCGGCCCGCGAGCGCCTCCTCGATGGTCAGGCCGCCGAGCTGCGACAACACCTGGTCGTGAGCGATGCTGCGAGCGTATGCAGGCCCGAAGACCTCCTCGAGCCGCTGCCAAAAATCTGTCAGACGCACGGTGTCAAACTACTTGGGCCTGACCTAACGGAGTACTCGGGCGAGCAACGGAATGACGGTCACCCCGGCCAGGAGCGTCAGCACGGGGTACCCGAAGAAGTCAACGACCACGCCGGACAGTGCGCCCGCCGAGGCCCCCGCGACCCCCATGATCACGTCGGAGAGCCCCTGCACGCCGGCGCGCTGCTCCACCGGCACCGACTCGGACAGCAGCGTGGACCCGGCCACCATCGTGCCACTCCAGCCGATCCCGAGCAGGGCGAGCCCGATCGAGAGCCGGACCGTGTCCGAGCCCGCGGTGCCGGCGAACACGCAGGCCAGCACCAGCACCCCGATCCCGCCGACGATCACCGGACGGCGCCCGAGGCGGTCGGTGAGCAGGCCGGCGACGGGCGCGAGCGCGTACATCCCGGTGATGTGGATGCTGATCACGAGGCCGACGACGCGCAGCAGGTCGCCGTGGTCGTGGACGTACCCCCCGATGTGCACCGGTGTCATCGACATCACGCCGACCATGACCACGTGCCCGACCGCGACGGCGGCGACCCCGGTCCGGGCGCC
This sequence comes from Dactylosporangium sp. NPDC049140, assembly GCF_040648435.1. Taxonomy (NCBI): domain Bacteria; kingdom Bacillati; phylum Actinomycetota; class Actinomycetes; order Micromonosporales; family Micromonosporaceae; genus Dactylosporangium; species Dactylosporangium sp. NPDC049140. The sequence goes on from NZ_JBEZDS010000048.1 coordinate 60,654, forward strand.
GGCGCTGTCGCGGACGGTGCGGGCGGCCTCGCGCCAGACGGCCTTCGCCCCCGGGCGCGCGCCGCCGGCGGTGAGCAGCGGGTCGGGGCGCAGGGCCACGAACAGCACGGTCGCGGCCAGTGCGAAGGCGAGCACGCTGAAGAGGTACGGCCCGCCGTACTCCGGCACGCCCCAGCGCCCCAGCAGCCGGTCGGTCAGCGGCGCGAGGTTCGGCCCGGCGACCGCCCCGACCGCCGCGGCCCAGACGACGACGGACAGGTGACGGGCCCGCCGGTCGGGCGCGGCGAGGTCGACGGCGGCGTAGCGGGACTGGAGGTTCCCCGCGCTGGACCCGCCGAACAGCAGGGTGCCGAGGAACAGCAACGGTACCGACGAAATGAAGACCGACACGACGACCAGCAGCGCGCCGAGGGCCCCGACGAGGTAGGCGAAGACCAGCCCCGGCCGCCGCCCGCCGGTGCGCATCAGGCGGGTCGCCGGGATCGCGAGCACGGCCCCGCCCACGACCGCGCAGCTGCCGGTGAGCCCCGCCGCCCACGGCCCGGCCAGCGAGGAGGCGAGCAGCGCGCCGACCGACACGCCGCTGGCCACGCCGAGCCCGCCGATGATCTGGGTTGCGGACAGCAGGCCGAGAGTCCGCCGCTGGAGGGCGGTGACGTCGACGGCGGTCGCAGTCTCAGTGATCAAGCGCCGAGACTATCGCCTCGGCGGCCTCGTACGCGTCCTCGCCGTCGGCCCGCACGAGCACCGTGGAGCCGGCCGTCGCGTTGAGCGCCATCACCGCCAGCACGCTGCGGGCGTTCGCGATCTTCTCGCCGAAGACCACCTCGACGGTACTGCGAAATCGCGCCGCCACCCGCACCAGCGCCCCGGCCGGCCGGGCGTGCAGGTCCTCGGGCAGCACCACCGAGCGCTCAGAGCTTGCGGACATCACGTGCCTCCACCGCCGACTGGGTGACCACGTCGAGGCTGGCCCCGGTGCCGGCGAGCACCGCCGCCGCGACCGCGCCCTCGACGAACGGCGCGTCGACGAGCACGGCGTCGTTGGCGACCCGGTCCTCCAGGACGGTACGCGCGGTGAGCACCGCACTGCCCAGGTCGGTGAGCACGATCACGCCGGCGCCGCGGTCGGCCCGGTCGATCGCCACGAGGATCCGGTCGTAGCTGGTGCCGAGCCCCCCGTCGTCGGTACCGCCGGCGGCCTCGATCGGCACCTCTTCGCCCGCGACCTGGACGAGCATGTCCCGCAGGCCGTGGGCCAGACGCTCGCTGTGCGACACCAACACGATCCCCACCAGTTGCGCCATACCAGGCATGCTATGTGCATGAAAAAGTTCATCAACGACCCGGCCGACGTCGTCCGGGAGACGCTCGCCGGGCTCGCCGCCGCCCATCCCGAGCTGCGGGTGGACCTCGAGGAGCAGTACGTCGCGCGCGCGGACGGCCCGCGGCCGGGCAAGGTGGGCCTGGTCTCCGGCGGCGGCTCCGGCCACGAGCCGCTGCACGCGGGCTTCGTCGGCCCCGGGATGCTCGACGCCGCCATCCCGGGCGAGGTGTTCACCTCCCCCGTCCCGGACCAGATCCTGGCCGCCACGAAGGCCGCCGACGCCGGCGCCGGCGTGGTACACGTGGTGAAGAACTACACCGGTGACGTGATGAACTTCCAGATGGCCGCCGAGCTCGCCGACGAGGAGGGGCTGCGGGTCGAGACCGTGCTCGTCGACGACGACGTGGCGGTCGAGGACTCGACCTGGACCGCGGGCCGCCGTGGCACCGGGGCCACCCTGCTGGTGGAGAAGATCGCCGGGGCGCTCGCCGAGGAGGGGGCCGCCCTCGAAGCCGTCGCCGCGGTCGGACGGGCCGTGAACGAGCGGTCGGCGTCGTTCGCCGTCGCGCTCTCAGCGGGTACAACTCCGGCGTCTGGAAAACCGGGATTCGAGCTCGGCGCGGACGAGATCGAGGTGGGGGTCGGCATCCACGGCGAGCCCGGCCGCAGCCGTGCGCCCATGCGCCCGGCCCGGGAGCTCGCCGCGCTCATCGTCGACGCGGTGCTCACCGCGAAACCGGTCGGGTCCGAGCCCCTCATCCTGCTCGTGAACGGGCTCGGGGGCACGCCCCTGATGGAGTTGTACCTCATGTTCGGCGAGATCCGCCGCCGGCTCGACGAGGCCGGGGCGAACGTCGCGCGCACCCTGGTCGGCAACTACGTGACAAGCCTCGACATGGCCGGCCTCTCGCTGACCGTGTGCCGCGCCGACGACGAGCTGCTGCGCCTGTGGGACGCGCCCGTGCGCACGCCCGCGCTGCGCTGGGGGGCGTGAGCGTGGACGAGGCCCTGGCCCGGGACTGGATCGCCGCCGTCGCCGAGTCCGTGCGCGCGGAGGCGGAGCACCTCACCGACCTCGACGCCGCGATCGGCGACGGCGACCACGGCGTCAACCTGCGCCGCGGCTTCGACGCCGTGACCGCCGCGCTGGGCGGCCTCGAGCCCACCTCGGCCGGCGACGTGCTCGGCAAGACCGGCACCACGCTGCTGTCGAAGGTGGGCGGCGCGTCGGGCCCGCTCTACGGCACGGTGTTCCGGGCGCTGGGCAAGACGCTGCGCCAGGGCGGCTCGTTCGCCGAGGGTCTCCAGGCGGCGCTGGACGGCGTGCGGCAGCTGGGCCGGGCGGAGGTCGGCGACAAGACCATGGTCGACGCGCTGGCCCCGGCCGTGGCGGCCTACGCGGGGGCGGCCGCGTCCGGCGAGTCCGTCGCGGCCCGGGCCGCCGCTGAAGCGGCAAAAGCAGGAGCCGCTGCGACGGTACCGCTGGTAGCCCGCAAAGGCCGAGCCTCCTACCTGGGCGAGCGCAGCGCCGGCCACCCCGACCCGGGCGCCACGTCGACCGCGCTCATCATGGAAGCCCTCGCGAACGTCACAGGCCGCTGATTGCCCGTCCCGTGGGGGAGCTCCGCTCCACCCACACCCCCTCAAGACCTTCGCCAGTGCCGACGGTCTCGAACCGGCCGCCGGCCCCGGCTCCCGTCACAGGCCGAGCGAACGGCCGATGATCTCCTTCATGATCTCGGTGGTGCCGCCGTAGATGGTCTGGACCCGGCTGTTGAGCCACGCCTTGGCGACCGGGTACTCCATCATGAAGCCGTACCCGCCGTGCAGCTGCACGCACCGGTCCGCCACCTTGTTCTGCAGCTCCGTCGTCCACCACTTCGCCTTGGCCGCGTCGGCGACGGTGAGCCGCTCCGCGTTGTGCTCCTGGATGCAGTGGTTGATGAAGGTCCGCGCGATCGTCACCTCGGTGTCGAGCTCGGCCAGCAGGAACCGGTTGTGCTGGAACTTGCCGATGGGGCGCCCGAAGGCCTCCCGGCTGCGGACGTACTCCAGCGTCATCGCGAGAATCGACTCCGCCGCCGCGACCGCCGCCACCGCGATGCCGAGCCGCTCCCGGGGCAGGTTCGCCATCAGGTGGTAGAAGCCGGCGTTCTCCTGGCCGATCAGGTGGTCGGCCGGAATGCGGCAGTCGTCGAAGAACAGCTCGGCCGTGTCGTTCGCCTTGAGCCCGACCTTCTCCAGCCGCCGCCCGCGCGTGAACCCGGGCGTGCCGGTCTCCACCGCGAACAGGCTGATGCCGTGCGCGCCCTTGGACGAGTCGGTCTTGGCCACGACCACGACCAGGTCGGCCATCTCGCCGTTGGTGATGAACGTCTTCTGCCCGTTGAGCACCCACGAGTCGCCGTCGCGCACCGCGTTGGTACGAATCCCGGCCAGATCACTGCCCGCGCCGGGCTCACTCATCGCGATGGCGGTGACGATGTCGCCGGAGCAGAAGCCCGGCAGCCACCGCTTCTTCTGCTCCTCGGTGGTCAGCTCGGTCAGGTACGGCGCGACGACGTCGTTGTGCAGCCCGAACCCGAGCCCGGAAGCGCCGGCCGCGATGATCTCCTCGACGAGCACCGCGTTGAACCGGAAGTCCCGCTGCCCGCCGCCGCCGTACTCCTCGTCGACGTCCATCCCGAGCAGCCCCGCGCCGCCGGCCTTGCGCCAGATCTCCCGGTCGACGATGCCGGCCTTGTCCCACTCGTCGTTGTGCGGCACGGCCTCGCGCGCGAGAAACTCCCGGCAGAGGTCCCGGAACGCCTGATGCTCGGCCTCGTACAGGTGCTGCTCCATGCGCGCCAGTGTGCGACGCGAGACACGGTCTCGCCTAGCGCCTTCTTGCCCTCCACACCACCGTCCGCTGTCCCTGCCGCCCACGACTCCGCGCCGCTGTCCCGCGGGCTCGGCCGGTCAGAGCCCGAGCATCCCGTACAGATGGTCGGGAAGCGGCTGGGCGTCCTTCGGCTCGGCGACGCTGACGGCGGTCCCGAAGTCCGAGTACGTCGCCTCCACCGGGTTGTCCGGAATGCTCACCTTCACCGAGACGAGCCGCTCCTGCTCATCGACGCTCGCCTCGAACGGCACCGCCCGGGCCGCGTCCCCGAGCTGCATGACCTGCCCGACGTTCACCGGCCCCCAAGCGACGACCCGGGTCATGTCGACGGTCCCCGTGTACTTCCGCCCGTCGCGCCGGACATCGTGCGTGGCTGCGATCAGCGCCTGCACCCCGGTAGGGTCCTTGGTGGCACTGAGCCCAAGCGCCCCCGGCCGCGTGACCCGGGAAGAATCGATCCTGTACCAGGCCTGCCCGTCGAAGCCGGGCAACGGCAGACCCGTGAGCCGCGTGTACGCACTCCCGCGCACCTCAACGGTGTCAATCTTGAGCGAGGCCCCGTCGGAGCTGACCGCCACCGAGGCGTCGAGCAGATCCGCGAGCGGATCGATCCCGCCGGTGTAACTGCCCTCCTTGGCAACGACCTTGAACCGGTAACTACTGAACCCGAGGTGCCAGACCCCGGCCGCCAGCCCACTGGGCGAGGGTTTGACACTGACAGCGGGCGCGGGCGGGGCCGCCGTGTGCGTACACCCGGCCACGCCGAGCACGACCAGCGCGGCCCCGACCAACGCGACAACCCGTCTCGCAAACGCCACCCGAACACCGCTGGTCGCCACACCCGCACGGACGGCGGTCACCACCGGAGCCGCTCGAACACCGGCCGTCACCGCCGCCGCGCCCAGAGTCGTAGCCCTGGCTTGCGTGCGGGTCCAGCCGCGCCACGCCACCGCGCGGACGCCGGTCGTCGCCACACCCGCGCGGACGGTGGTCGTCACGGGAGCCACTCGAACGGCGGCCACCGCCGGAGCCGCGCCAACGCCGGCCCCCGCCTGACGTGCAGCAGCGCCCGGAGCCGTAGCCCTAGCTTGCGTGCGGGTCCAGCCGCGCCACGCCACCGCGCGGACGCCGGTCGTCGCCACTGCCGCGCGAAAGGCAGTCGTCACCGGAGCCGCGCCGACGCCAGCCCCCACCTGACTCGCGGCGGCGCCCGGAGCGGAGGCCCGGACACGCGCGCGAGGCTCGCCGGCGGCCGCCACCGCAGCCGCGCCGACGCCGGACCTCACCTGACTCGCGGCGGCGCCCGGAGCGGCGGCCCGGACACGCGCGCGAGGCTCGTCGGCGGCCCGCGTCGGGGCGGCCGCAAGACACAGTGCGTCGCTGGGGCGCGTCGGCGGGGCGGGCGTCCTGGTCACGCGCCGGAGCGTACCGGCCCTCGTCCGGCCCGGGCGCGCCGCGAAAGCGAAAGTTCAGTTGTTCAACAGGTTGTACACAGCGGCGTTCGCAGGCGCCACCTCCGCCGGCTTCGGGACCGTGACCTGCGCCGGCTTGCCCTGGTCGCGGTAGTCGACGGTCAGCGTGCGCTCGGCGGTGCCCGCATAGGCCGGGACCGTCACCCGCACCGAGGCCAGCCGCCCCTGGGCGTCGAGCGCCACCGTGAACGGTGCCGCCTTCGCGCGCTCGCCGAGCGCCGTGAGCCCCGCCTGGTCGGCGAGCCCGAGATCGCCGCCGCGCGTGAGGTCGTAGGCGCCTGTGATCCGGCCGCCGTCCTCGAGCCGGGCCGGCCCGACCCGGGCCACGAAGTCCTGGCTGCTGGTCGGGTCGTCGGTCTCGAACAGGCCGATGATCTCCGTGTGCGCCACCTTGGTCCGGTCGAACCGGTACGACTTCTTCGCGCTCACCCCCGCCGCCGGGATGCTCGTGCGGAAATACCGCTCGCCGCCCCCGAGCACGATCCCCTCGAGCGAGAACCTCACCCCGGACGCCACCGAGTCGAGGCGGGCCTGGCGCTTCCCGGCCGGGTCCACGACGCCGGTGACGGTGCCGTCGTCGATCTTCATCGTGTAGCCGTAGGCCGCCCCCTGCAGCGCCTTCACCGCCACCACCAGCGCATCCTTCCCGGCCGGGTCGGTCGATGCCGCCGCCGACGTGGAGCCGCCCCGGTCGCCGCCGCCTCCGCACCCGGCCAGCACGAGCGCCACGAGCATCGCCAGCACGACCCCGGCGACCCGGCCGCCGGAGCGCCGCCGCTCGACGGGGTCGGCCGCCGGTGCGCGGCCGGCGACCTCCAGCGAGCACACGGTGCGCGCGGCCAGCGTGGACGAGGGCGGCACGGACACGGCGACGAGCGGAGCCGGTGGCAGCCACAGCGCGAGGTGGTCGATGCGCATGCTCTTCCTCCCTGAATGAGCGGTCGACTACTCCCCTTCAACAGTTGATCGGTCGTTGCTGGTGCGGACACCGCTCGCCCCCGTTTTGCGAGCGGTGTCCCGGACGGTGGGGACATTAGTGAGGGGGTCTGACATTTTTGGGTTGTGGCAGGTCAGGGGTCGGCTGATATTGTACTGCCACATTCGGAGTTTTGTACTAGTACAAAAGGAGCATCGTGGAGACTTATCAGCAGACGGCACGCACCACGCCGCGGCGCATGCCCGAACGGGCCTCCTACGACGCCGCCCTGGTGCACTCGGTACTCGACGAGGCCTATGTCTGCCACGTCAGCTACGTCGCCGGGGGCGAGCCGCGGGTCCTGCCGACGCTGCACGCGCGCGTGGGCGACACCCTGTACCTGCACGGATCGACCGGCAGCCGCCCGATGCTCGCGGCGCGCGAGGACGGCCTGCCCGTGTGCGTCGCGGTGACGATCATCGACGGGCTGGTACTGGCCCGCTCGCAGTTCAACCACAGCGCCAACTACCGCTCGGTGATCGTGCACGGCACCGCGCGCCCCGTCACCGACGAGGACGAGCGCACCCGGGCGTTCGCCGCGCTGGTCGAGAAGGTGGCGCCGGGCCGCGACGCCGACTCCCGGCGCCCGAGCCGCCGGGAGTCCGCGCAGACCGCACTGCTCGCGCTGCCCCTCACCGAGGCCTCGGCCAAGGTCCGCGCGGGCGCGCCGAGCGACGACCCCGAAGACTTGACGTTGCCGCATTGGGCGGGAGTTGTACCGCTGGTGCTCACCCGGGGGCTGCCGGTGCCCGCGGAGGCTCAGGAGGTACCGCTGCCGGCTTATCTGCGTCCGGAGCGTGAGACGTGGCGGCGCCCGGTCGCGCTGCGGGGCCGTCACATCGTGCTGGAGCCCCTGGACCACGCGCACGCGCCCGAGCTCTTCGCGGCGCTCGACGACGCCGAGGTCTGGGCGCATCTGACGAGTCCGCGGCCCGCGTCCGCGCGCGAGATGGCCGCGATCGTGGCCGCGGCCCTGGCCGACCCCGAGCGCGTGCCGTTCGTGCAGCGCGAGGCCGCGACCGGGCGGGTCGTCGGGAGCACCTCGTACTACGCGGTCAGTCCGGTGCAGCGCGGCCTGGCCATCGGGCACACCATGGTCGGCCGGCCCTGGTGGCGCACCGCGGTCAACACCGAGTCGAAGCTGCTCATGCTGCGGCACGCATTCGACACGCTCGGCGCGCTGCGGGTGGAGTGGCACACCGACGTGCGCAACGAGCGGTCCCAGCGGGCGATCGAGCGGCTCGGCGCGCAGCGTGAGGGCATCATGCGCAGTCACCGCCGGCGGGCCGATGGCAGCCAGCGCGATACCGTGCTGTACTCCATGATCGCCGACGAATGGCCCGCCGCGCGGGAGCGGCTGGGCGCGGCGCTGGAGAACGGTGGCACTGGAGGCGTGGCGTGCTCGGCATCACCAACCCCTTGACGTACGTCCTCGGCACGCTGGCGATTGTGCTGCTGCCGGGGCCGAACTCGCTGTACGTGCTGTCGGTGGCCGCCCGGCGCGGGGTGCGCGACGGCTACCGGGGCGCCGCGGGCGTGTGGCTCGGCGACGCGCTGCTCATGACGCTGTCGGCAGGCGGCGTCGCGTCGCTGCTGCACGCCAACCCGTGGCTGTTCGGGATCGTGAAGTACCTCGGCGCCGGCTATCTGGCCTTCGTCGGCGTCCGGCTGGTGGTGAGCACGCTGCGGCGCCGGCGCGCCGAGGACGCCCCGCCGCCGGCCGCGCCCGCCGACCGGCCGTTCCGCCGGGCACTGGTGATCAGCCTGTTCAACCCGAAGGCGATCCTGTTCTTCGTTTCGTTCTTCATCCAGTTCGTGGACCCGGCGTACCCGCACCCGGCCGTGAGCTTTCTGGCGCTCGGCACAGTGGTGGAGGTGCTGAGCGCGTTGTACCTGACCGCGCTGATCTTCGGTGGGCAGTACCTGGCCGACCGGTTCCGGGCCCGGCGCCGGCTCGCCCAGGGGCTGACCACGCTGGTCGGGGGCGCGTTCCTGGCCTTCGGCGTGAAGCTGGCGACGTCGAGCCTCTCCTGAGGCCGCATCGGGGTCCCCCGCCTGGCCGGGCAGGGGACCTCTTCGGTGTGCAACACAGTAGCCAAACGTTCTAATTCGGGCAAATCGCCGCCGCTTCAGAAAAGTGTCGTACCCCCGGTGCAGGATTGGGGGCATGAAGGAGCTGGATGGTTTCGGAGCGGCGACCCGCGAGTGGTTCCGCGCGGCGTTCGCGGAGCCGACCAAGGCGCAGGCGGGTGCCTGGCGGGCGATCAGCGCCGGCCGGCACGCGCTGGTGGTCGCGCCGACCGGCTCCGGCAAGACCCTGGCCGCCTTCCTGTGGTCCCTCGACCAGCTGGCCGCGAAGCCGCCCGCCGAGCCGGCCCGCCGGTGCCGGGTGCTCTACATCAGCCCGCTCAAGGCCCTCGCAGTCGACGTCGAGCGCAACCTGCGGGCGCCGCTGGCCGGCATCCGGCAGGCCGCCGCCCGGCTCGGGCAGGAGCCGCCCGACATCCGGGTGGGGATGCGCACCGGCGACACGCCCGCCGACGAGCGCCGCGCCTTCACCCGCACCCCGCCCGACATCCTGATCACCACCCCCGAGTCGCTGTTCCTGCTGCTCACCTCGCAGGCGCGGGAGTCGCTGCGAGGGGTCGAGACCGTGATCATCGACGAGGTCCACGCGGTCTGCGCCACCAAGCGCGGGGCGCACCTGGCGCTGTCGCTGGAGCGGCTCGACGCCCTGCTGGAGCAGCCGGCCCAGCGCATCGGGCTCTCGGCGACAGTGCGGCCCATCGACGAGACCGCGCGGTTCCTGGGCGGGGCGGCGCCGGTCGAGATCGTCCAGCCGCCCAGTGCCAAGACCATCGAGGTCGAGGTACAGGTGCCGGTGGAGGACATGACGGCACTGGGCGAGACCACGCCCGGCGAGGACGACGACGGGGCGCCGCGGCAGGCGTCCATCTGGCCGGCGGTCGAGGAGCGGGTGCTCGACCTGATCCAGCAACACCGGTCGACGATCGTGTTCACCAACTCACGGCGCGGCGCCGAGCGGCTCTGCGCGCGGATCAACGAGCTGGCCGGGGCGCGCGCGGGCGTGCCGCAGCCCGAGCCGGTCAACCTCCCGGCCCAGATGATGGCCCAGGCCGGCATGGCCGGGGGCGCGCCACCGATCGTGGCCCGCGCCCACCACGGCAGCGTCTCGCGCGAGGAGCGCAAGCACATCGAGGAGGCGCTCAAGTCCGGGCAGTTGCCGGCCGTCGTGGCCACCTCCAGCCTGGAGCTCGGCATCGATATGGGCGCCGTCGACCTGGTGGTGCAGATCGAGGCGCCGCCGAGCGTCGCCGCCGGGCTGCAGCGGGTCGGCCGGGCCGGGCACCAGGTCGGGGCCGTCTCCCGCGGCGTCGTCTTCCCCAAGCACCGCGGCGACCTGGTCTCGTGCGCGGTCGTGGCCGAGCGCATGGTGCAGGGCGGCATCGAGGAGCTGCGCTACCCCCGCAACCCGCTCGACGTGCTGGCCCAGCAGATCGTCGCGATGGTCTCGATGGAGCCGTGGCCGGTCGACGGGCTGGCCGCGCTGGTGCGCCGGGCCGCCGTCTACGCCGACCTGCCCGACTCAGCGCTGTATGCGGTGCTGGACATGCTGGCCGGGCGCTACCCGTCGACCGCCTTCGCCGAGCTGCGGCCGCGCGTGGTCTGGGACCGCACCGAGGGGATGCTCTCCGGCCGGCCCGGGGCCCAGCGGCTCGCCGTCACCAGCGGCGGCACCATCCCCGACCGGGGCATGTTCGGGGTCTTCCTGGCCGGCGCCGAGAAGGCGGCCCGGGTCGGCGAGCTCGACGAGGAGATGGTCTACGAGTCGCGGGTCGGCGACGTGTTCCTGCTCGGCTCCACGTCGTGGCGGATCGAGGACATCACCCCCGACCGGGTGCTGGTCTCCCCCGCGCCCGGCGCCGCGGCGAAGATGCCGTTCTGGAAGGGCGACTCGCCGGGGCGGCCGGTGGAGCTGGGGCGGGCCATCGGGGCGCGGCTGCGCGGGTTCGTCAAGTCCGGCGACGAGGCGGCCCGGGCCCACCTGCGGGCCGGCGGGCTCGACGACTGGGCGGCCGACAACCTGCTGGCCTACCTGCGCGAGCAGCGGGAGGCGACCCGGCACCTGCCCGACGACCGCACCGTGCTGGTCGAGCGGTTCCGCGACGAGCTCGGCGACTGGCGGATGACCGTGCACTGCGTGCTCGGCGCGCGCGTCAACGCCCCGTGGGCGCTGGCCATCGGGCGGCGGCTGCAGGAGCGGTACGGCGTGGATGCCCAGGTCATGCCCAGCGACGACGGCATCGTGGTCCGGCTGCCCGACGTGGCCGAGGAGCCGCCCGGCGCCGACCTGGTCGCCTTCGACCCCGACGAGATCGCCGGGATCGTCGAGGAGACGGTCGGCACGTCGGCGATGTTCGCCGCCCGGTTCCGCGAGTGCGCGGCCCGGGCCCTGCTGCTGCCGCGCCGCGACCCGCGCCGCCGGCAGCCGCTGTGGCAGCAACGGCAGCGCTCCGCCCAGCTGCTCGACGTGGCCCGCGACTACGCCGACTTCCCGATCACCCTCGAGGCCGCCCGGGAGTGCCTGCAGGACGTGTTCGACGTCGCCGGGCTCGTCGGGGTGATGCGCGACGTCGCCGGGCGCAAGCTGCGGCTGGTCGAGGTGGAGACCGAGCGGCCCTCCCCGTTCGCGCGGTCGCTGCTGTTCGGGTACGTCGGGGCGTTCCTCTACGAGGGCGACGCGCCGCTGGCCGAGCGCCGCGCCGCCGCCCTCGCACTCGACCCGACCCTGCTCGCGGAGCTGCTCGGGCGGGTGGAGCTGCGGGAGCTGCTCGACCCGGCGGTGGTCGCCGAGACCGAGGCGAGCCTGCAGTGGCTAGGCGAGCAGCGCACCCCGCGCGACGCCGAGGACGTCGCCGAGATGCTGCGGGTGCTGGGCGACCTCGGCGACGAGGCGCTCGCGGCCCGCGGCGCCGACCCGGCCTGGGCGCGGGAGCTGGCCGAGCGGCGGCGCGCGATCGAGGTGCGGGTCGCCGGAGAGGCGCGCTGGATCACGGTCGAGGACGCCGGTCGGTACCGTGACGCCCTGGGCGTGGCGCTGCCGGTCGGCCTGCCCACGGCCTATCTCGAGCCGGTCGCCGACCCGCTCGGCGATCTGGTGAGCCGCTACGCGCGCACCCACGCGCCGTTCACCGCCATGGCGTGCGCGGCGCGGTTCGGGCTCGGCGTGTTCGTCGTCGAGCAGGCGCTGCGCCGGCTGCCCTCGGCCGTCTCCGGCGAGTTCTCGCCCGAGGGGGCCGGCACCGAGTGGTGCGACGCCGAGATCCTGCGCCTGCTGCGCCGCCGTTCGCTGGCCGCGCTGCGCCGCGAGATCGAACCGGTGCCGCCCCGCGTGCTGGCCCGCTTCCTGCCGCAGTGGCACCACATCGGGGCCTCCCGGGCCCGCGGCGTGGAGGCGGTCGCGTCGGCGATCGAGCAGCTGCAGGGGGTGGCGATGCCCGCCTCGGCGCTGGAGCGGCTCATCCTGCCGGCACGGGTCGCCGGCTACAGCCAGGCGTATCTCGACGAGCTCACCGCCTCCGGCGACCTGGTGTGGGCCGGCACCGGGGGCATCGGCGAGCACGACGGCTGGGTCAGCCTCGCCTTCGCCGACGCCGCGCCGCTGCTCCTGCCGCCGCCGTCGGAGGTGGGCGGGCCGCTGCACGAGGCGATCCTGGAGGCCCTCGCCAGCGGGCAGGCGCTGTTCTTCCGCGGGCTCGCCGAGACCATCCACGCGCCCGAGGATGAGCTCATCTCCGCCATCTGGGACCTCGTCTGGGCCGGCCACCTCTCCAACGACACCATCGCGCCGCTGCGCGCGAAGCTCGGCGGCGGCGGGGCCCACCGGTCGCGGCCCTCGACACCGAAGTCGCGGTACCGGCGGGCGGGCTCGCTGTCGCTCGGGCGCGCCTCGCTCGCCGTGGCCCGCACCGGGCCGCCGACGGCCGCGGGCCGGTGGTACCGGCTGCCCGAGCGCGACCTCGACCCGACCCGGCGCGCCACCGCCAACGCCGAGCTGCTCCTCGACCGGCACGGGGTCGTGACCCGCGGGGCCGTCATGGCCGAGGACCTGCCGGGCGCGTTCGCCGGGGTCTACCCGGTGCTCGCGGCGATGGAGGAGCGGGGCGCGGCCCGGCGCGGGTACTTCGTCGAGGGGCTCGGCGCCGCCCAGTTCGCGCTGCCGGGGGCGGTCGACCGCCTGCGCGGCGGCAGCGAGCACCGCGACGCGCTCGTGCTGGCCGCGACGGACCCGGCCAACCCGTACGGCGCGGCCCTGCCCTGGCCCGAGCGCGTCGTCGACGCCGGGGACGGCGAGCGGTCCGGCCACCGGGCGGGTCGCAAGGCCGGCTCGCTGATCGTGACCGTGGGCGGCGACCTGATCCTGTACGTCGAGCGCGGCGGCCGCACCCTCCTGTCCTACGCCGACGACCCGGAGCTGCTCGCCCTGGCCGCGAAGGCGTTGGCGGACGCGGTGCACGGGGGCGCGCTGGGCGCGATGTCCGTCGAACGCGCGGACGGCGAGTCGATCCTGCAGTCGCCGTTGCGGGATGCGTTGGCGAGCGCCGGGTTCCGGAGCACGCCGAGGGGCTTGCGGCTACGCGGCTGAACACGCCCGCGCCGCGCAGTCCAGCGCAGCGCGACGGTCGCACGGCACGGCACGGCGCGGGCGGTGCGCGGCGCTGCCGGAAGGTGCTGTGCGCGATGGAAGTGCGAGGTCGCGGCGCGGGATTGCCGAGGCGTGCTGGACGGGTCGGCGCGAAGGGCGGCCGGGTCCGTGGTGGTCATCATTCGGTGGGCGCGGGCCGTGGACGCCTGTCGTCGGGGTCCGGAGCATGGCGCCTGCGGCGCTTGTCCGGCCGTCCGGGTCAGTAGGTGATTGTCAACCGGGAACCTGGGGTGGCTGACAAGCGCGTTGCCGCGTTGCCGCCGTTCACTGCCACTGCCACGAAACCCGCCGAGTCCGCGAAGACCAGCAGGGTGTTCGGCTCCGCGCCGCCGAAGGTTGTGGTCTTCCGGGCCGGGCTCCCGTTGACCTCGACCGACGCCGGGAGCTGGGCCAGGGCCCCGGCCGGGGCGGCCAGTTGCACGTTGCCGAAGTGGTCCACCGTCTGGACGTCGGACACCAGGCGGCCGGGGGCCTGCTCGACGTACAACGGCGGGAGTTTCACCGGGTCGGTGATCTCCTCGCCGGCGTCTCGCAGCGTGGCGCCCGCGACGAGGTGGGCGGCCACCGGGGCGAAGATGTCGCGGCCGTGGAAGGTCGCCGAGACCTCGTCGGCGAACCATGCGCGGTTCGTCAGGTGTACCGCCGTCGTCACGCCGCCCAGGGCCTCGGCCGCCGGGAGCAGGAGGCCGTTGTCCGGGCCCACCAGGTAGCCGCCCGGCGTTGCCAATGCGATCGGGCGGCGCTCGGTGCCCACGCCGGGGTCGACCACGGCGAGGTGGACGGCGCGCGGTAGCGACGGGACGGTCTGGGCCAGGATCGCGGCGCCGCGGCGGACGTCGCCCGGTGGGATCAGGTGGGTGATGTCCAGGATTCGGGCCTGCGGGGCCCGGACGGCCAGAACGCCGTGGCAGGACGCCACAAAGCCGTCGGACAGGCCGTAGTCCGTCGTGAAGGAGATCATCGCGATAGTGTCCGGGTCCATGCGGCTTTGCGTGTTCACCGAGCCTCAACTGGGGGCTACGTACGAGGACCAGCTCGCCATCGCGCGGCGGGCTGAGGAGCTCGGGTTCGAGGCGTTCTTCCGGTCCGACCACTACCTAACCATGGCCGGCGACGGGATGCCGGGGCCGACCGACTCGTGGGTGACGCTCGGCGCGCTCGCGCGGGAGACCTCGACGATCCGGCTCGGCACGCTCGTGACGTCGGCGACGTTCCGGCTTCCGGGGCCGCTCGCGATCGCGGTCGCGCAGGTCGACGCGATGAGTGGCGGGCGGGTCGAGCTGGGGCTCGGCACGGGGTGGTACGAGCGGGAGCACAGCGCGTACGGGATCCCGTTCCCGCCGGTGGCCGAACGCTTCGATCGGCTCACCGAGCAGCTGGAGATCATCAAGGGGTTCTGGGCGACGCCGGCGGGGAGCACGTACAGCTTCGAAGGGCGCTACTACGACGTCGTCGAATCGCCGGCGCTGCCCAAGCCGGCGCAGCCCGGAGGGCCGCCGGTGATCATCGGCGGGAAGGGGCCGAAGCGCACGCCGCGGCTCGCGGCGCGCTACGCCGACGAGTTCAACGTGCCGTTCTCCTCGCTGGATGACACCGACGCGCAGTACCGGCGGGTGGTCGAGGCGATCGAGGCCGAGGGCCGCGACGGGCGGGCGCCGATCGTGTTCTCCTTCGCCCAGACGATCGTGTGCGGTGCGGACGAGGCCGCGGTCCGCCGGCGCGCGGAGGCGGTCGGGCTGGACCCCGCCGGCCCGCAGCCCGGTCAGCTGTACGGCACGCCCGAACACATCGCCGAGCAGATCCACGGCTTCGTGAAGGCCGGCGCCTCCCGCGCGTTCCTGCAGCTGATGGACCTGCGCGACCTCGAGCACCTGGAGCTGATCGCGGCCGAGGTGGCGCCGCTGCTGGCGTAGGCGGTACATCGCCGGAAATGCGGGCAGTGCCCGGCGGTGCCGCGCCAGACCCCGCCGCCGGGCAGTCCGCTGAGGAAGTTGCAACAGGGCATGGCGCTCGGTGGCGTGCTCCTGCTGATGGTGGCGGCTCTCGCGGTACCGCTGCAGGAGCCCAGATTCACCAGGGTGCTGTGCGTGGACGACGACGTGCAGGCCCGCGCCGTGGCCGGGCTCGCCAACTTCTCGGCGTGGCTGCGGCGCAACCACGCGACCGGGTTCATCGGCGAGATCGGGTGGCCCGGCGACCGGGACACGGAGCAGTGGAGCCGGGTCGCCGAGGCGTGGTACGAGGCGGCCGACGCGGTCGGGCTCCCGGTCACGGCCTGGGCGGCGGGCACCTGGCCGGCGAACTACCCGATGGCGGTGTACCGCCCGGTCGCGCAGGGCTCGCGGGTCGACGTGCCCGGGCCGCAGGCGCGCGTCGTCGAGCGGCACGGCAGTACACCCGGATATCTGCGCGGCGTGAACCTGGCCGCGGGCTCGTTCGCCACCTCGGACAGCAACGGCGGCTTCGGCACCACGAACCCGGGCCGCTACGGGTGGGACTACACGTACGAGACGCCGTCGAGCTACGGGTTCCTGGCCGGCCGCGGCGTGCGCCTGGTGCGGCTGGCGGTCAACTGGGAGCGGCTCCAGCCGCGGCCGTTCGGCCCGCTGGACGAGGCCGAGCTCGCGCGGGTGCGCGACGCGCTGCGCCACGCCCGCGCGGCCGGGCTCGCGGTCATCATCGACCTGCACAACTACGGCGACTACGCGCTCGGGGGCGGCACCGCCGGCCCGCCGCGGATGCTGCGGCTGGGCGAGTTCGCGCTGCCGACGACGGCGCTGGCGGACTTCTGGCGGCGGCTGAGCGCCGCGGCCGACGACCCGTCGGTGATCGGGCTCGGACTGCTCAACGAGCCGACGCGGCTGGCCGCCGACGGGCGCGCGGGCGCGCTGATCTGGCAGCGTGCGGCGCAGGAGGCGGTCGACGCCATCCGCGCGACCGGGGACCAGCGGGCGATCCTCGTCAGCGGGTACGTACCCATGGGGCCGCCCTCGTGGGGCGAGATGCACCCGGTCGCGTGGATCCGGGACCCGGCGCACCGGGTGGCCTACGAGTCGCATGCGTACTTCGACCACGACGGCAGCGGGCACTACTGGATGTCGTACGCCGACGAGCTGCGCAGCGTCACGTGGCCCGCGCCCGCGCGCTGCCAGCGGTTGACGCCGATGGGCCGCCAGGTGCTCACTGGCTAGGTGACCTTGGTACGAGCGGCCGGGCCGGACGACCTCGACGCCGCGCTCGCGGTGTGGCGGGCCGCCAACGAGGCCCGCGGCCACGCGCCCGCGCCCGCGCGGATCGAGCGGGTGCGGCAGAAGCTGCGCGACGCGGACGCGCTCGTCGTCGTGGCCGTCGACGGGGACGAGGCGGTGGCGATGGGCCTGGCCGAGCCGGGCCGGGCGGACGACGGTGCGGGGGCGCCGATCCCGGGGTACGGCCACGTCTCCATGGTCTTCGTCGCGCCCGCGCGCTGGGGCCGGGGCGTCGGCGGCCTCGTGCTCGACGCGCTGCACGGGGCCGGATGGGCGCGCACGACCCTGTGGACGCGGACGGGCAACGCGCGGGCGCGGCGGCTGTACGAGAAGGCCGGGTACCGCCCCACCGGCCGCACATCGACGCTGGCGGGTGACGGGATCATGCAGTTCGAGCGGATCGGTTAGCCTCTACACGTCATGAGGCGTTGGGCGTTACTGCTGATCGGGCTCGGCGTAGGTCTCTTCGCCGGGTCGCAGCTCGCCGCGTCCCGGGCCCAGAGCACCGCCCTGTGGACCGGGGTGGCCGCGACCGTCGTCGGGCTCATCATGGTCGCCGCGAGCGGGCCGCCGGCCGCCGAGGAGAGCGAGGACGGCCTCCCGTCGTTCGCCGCGCTCGGGCCGCGCGTCGAGAGCATCCTGCGCCTGGCCGAGGAGCAGGCGGCCGACCAGATCCGGCAGGCCGAGAAGGACGCCCGCAAGGTGCGTGCCCGGGTCGAGAGCGGGCTGTGGGCCGTGCTGCGCGAGGGCGACGACGGCGAGCGGTACGAGGTGGCCCGGCTCGAGTCGCGCTCGGACGCCGACTCGGTGGTCGCCGCGCTCGAGGCCCGCGGGCACCTGCAGCGCTACTCCGTGGCCCCGGCCGGCGGCTGAGCGGACGTGCCCGAGGGCGACACCGTCTGGAACACCGCGCGCGTGCTCGGCGCGGCGATCACCGGCCAGACCATCACGCGCAGCGACTTCCGGGTGCCGCAGCTCGCCGCGGCCGACCTGTCCGGCTGGACCGTCGCCGAGTCCGCGTGCCGGGGCAAGCACCTGCTATTGCGGCTCACCAAGGACGGCCGGGAGCCGCTCACCCTGCACTCCCACCTGCGCATGGACGGCGCCTGGCGCACGTACGAGCCGGGCGAGCGCTGGACCGGGCGGCCCGCGCACCTGATCCGTGTGGTCCTGCACACGCCGGCCGCGGTCGCCGTCGGCTTTCACCTGCACGAGCTCGCCCTGGCGCCAACCCGCGAGGAGGCGCGGCTCGTCGGGCACCTCGGCCCGGACCTGATGGGCGAGGACTGGGACGGCGAGGAGGCCGTGCGCCGGCTGCTCGCCAAGCCCGAGCGCTGGGTGGCCGACGCGCTGCTGGACCAGCGCAACCTGGCCGGGATCGGCAACCTTTACAAGGCCGAGACGCTGTTCCTGCGCGGCGTGTCACCGTGGACGCCGGTCGGCGCGGTCGCGGACCCGGCCGCCCTGGTCGCGAAGGCCCACGCGCTGCTGAACTCCAACCGCGGCCGCTGGACCCAGTCCACGACGGGCTCACTGCGCCGCGACGAGACGAACTGGGTGTTCGAGCGCGCCGGTCAGCCGTGCCGGAGGTGCCGTACCACCATCCGCCGCTGGACGGGCGGCGACCATGACCGCATCACGTACTGGTGCCCGCACTGCCAGCCCGGGAACGGCCCGCCCGAGCGCGGGTGACGACGCGGCCGCACGAGCACGAGGTCACCCTCGGCGTCGAGGTCGACAAGCCAGAAGCCCTGGTTGTCGTACGGCATGTGCACCTTCGTGACGCTACGCAGCGCGCCTCGGAATGCCCCTCGCCCTAAGCCAAATTTGAAGCCCTGTTATTCGCAACGTATCCACACTGACCATTCGGCGGTTGTCACCCCCGTGACCGGGGCGCGGCGGGTCGGCGACCACGGGGTAGGGTGCTGCCCGTACGTCTCATGGGGAGGGGCGCGATGGACCACGGCCTGACCCGGCGCGGCCTGCTCGCCGGGTTGCTCGCGGCGGCCACGGTGACTGCCTGTGATAGCGCTCCCAGCGCCAGCCCGGCCCCCACCGACTCGTTCAACCCGCCCCAGGACCAGCCGCTCGCGACCTGGGAGCTCACCGGCGGCCTGACCGCGGCCGGGATCGCCGCCCTCCGCCCGCCCCGCCTCGTCGTCTACGGCGACGGCGACGCGATCGCGGACGCCACCTACCACTCCCGCCTCGACCGCGACCAGCTGCGCACCCTCGCCAACGGCCTCGCGGACGACCTGCGCGCCAGCGTCTCACAGAAGAAGCCCACGCCGACCCCGACGATCGCCGACGCGCCCGTCACCAAGGTCTCGGTGTGGACGCCGACGGGTCCGCTGGCCTTTACGGCCGAGGGGCTCGACGAGCTGAAACCCGATCACGTGTACCCGGCTGTGCTCTACAACGCCCGCGACCGCCTCGCCACCGTGCACAGGACCGTGTCCGCGACCGCGCAGCCGTACCTCGCGACCCGGGTCCGCGTCGTGGCGGTGCCTGCGCTGGAGGGGCAGGCGGGCACCGGCTCCCCGATCGTGCCCGACCCGAGCCCGACGGCGACGGCGAACCCGTGGCCGACGGGCATCACGCTGCCGTCGCCGGACTCGGAGGGCCTGCGGCGCACCGACCTGGACGGCGACGCGGCGCGGGCGGCGGTGCGGATGCTGACCCGCGACCTGGACCAGCGGGGGGCCTGGCCGTCGTACCGCATGACGGACGGCACCGTTGTGCGGGCGAGCTGGCGTTACCTGCTGCCGACGGAGTGATCCACGAAAAGTCGGGCACTCCGTGCCACGACTTTTCGGATTTATCGCCTGACAGGGTATAAGTCGGATAAGTCCGATACGAAGTGTCGGACTTATCCGGTTCGCGCCGTGTCGGGGCCCGACTTATCCAGTTCGCGCCGTGTCGGGGCCCGACTTATCCAGTTCGCGCCGTGTCGGGTCAGCGCGGTCCGCGCCCGATTCGGCCGGCGACGGTCAGGCGGTTTGTGCGCGCGGGGTGGTCTGCGGGTTGCGCAGGTCGGCCAGGGCCTCCGCGACCCCGCGCAGGAACGCCGTCGCGTCCGCGAGGCTGCCCACCGCCGCGTTGTCCTCCGCGACGCACCCGGCGGCCGCGGTCACGAACTGCTCGTAGGCCGTGACGCCGTGCTCCAGCTGCTCGGCCAGCACGCGATGGGCCGGGCGCAACGCGTTGCCGGACGGGCCGATGCGCATCGTGCGCTCGACCGAGGCGCAGCGCTGGGCGAGGTCGCGCAGCTGGCGCTCGGCCACGGCGGCGTCGAGCACGGCGCCCTCGGCGGCGGGTCCGAGCCGGCCCACGAGGCCGCCGAGCATCGTCGCGGCGCGGTCGAGGCGGCGCCACGGCTCGGCGACCGTGAGGCCCCGGAGCTTGTAGAACTCGCGCTGGCGGTCGAACTCGGCGATCGCGGAGCGGCCGGCGGGGAGGCGCTGGACCATCCCGACGAGCTTTTCCCGGGCCAGGGTGCCGGCGAGCGCCGGATCGGGCTCCGGCGGTACCGGTAACGCCCGGAAGGCCCGGAAGTCGACCCATCGCCACCAGGTGATGGCGATGGAGCCGCCGGCCGCGGCCGCCCAGAACGCGTCGGGCAGGCCCAGGCCGCTGTACGGCACGAGGATGGCGGTCGCCCCGGTGAGCAGGCCCGCGCGCACGGACCAGCCCCGGGCGGAGCGGTGCAGCTTGCGCAGCCGCTTGAGGTGCTTGCTCCGATCGTTGGCCATGACCCGCCCCCGTCCCCGGTCAGCCCGCGCTGGCCGAGTCTCCCGCCTGCTTGTCCTTCATGCTGGCCCGGATCTCGTCGAGCCGAGAGACGCTGGCGTCCTTGGTCCCGGTCGACGCGACGGCGGGCGTCTCCGGCGCGGCGGCCAGCTGCTCGCCGGCCATGCTCGCGCGGATCTGGTCGAGCCGGGAGCTGCCCGCCATGTCGAGGGTCGAGCGCTGCACCTCGAGCATGCGGCCCTCCACCGAGTTCGAGGCGAGCTCGGCGCGGCCCATCGCGTTGGCGTACCGACGCTCGATCTTCTCCCGCACCTCGTCGAGCGACGGGGTGTTGCCGGGGGCGGCGAGGCCGCTCATCGACTCGAGGGACTTGGCGACGGTCTCCTGCATCTTGGCCTGCTCGAGCTGGCTGAGCAGCTTCGTGCGCTCGGCGAGCTTCTGCTGGAGCATCATGGCGTTGTTCTCGACGGCCTTACGCGCCTGGGCGGCGGCGTTGAGCGACTGGTCGTGGAGGGACTTGAGGTCCTCCATGCCCTGCTCGGCGGCGACGAGCTGGGTGGCGAACACCTGCGCCGTCTGCTCGTACTGCGTGGCCTTGGCCTCGTCGCCCTCGGCACGCGACTTGTCGGCGAGCACGAGCGCCTGACGGGCCGAGCCCTGCAGCTTCTCGACCTCGGACATCTGCCGGGACAGCCGCATCTCCAGCTGCCGCTGGTTGCCGATCACCGCCGCGGCCTGCTGCACGAGCGCCTGGTGCTGACGCTGCGCGTCCTCGATCGCCTGCTGGATCTGCACCTTCGGATCGGCGTACTCGTCGATCTTGGCACCGAACAGCGCCATGAGGTACTTCCAGCCCTTAGCGAACGGATTCGCCATCTCGCGGTCCTCTCTCGGCCAGCACAAGAACGTGCGGCTTCTATCGTGTCAGGCTCGCGCTAGAGCGTCACGCCCGGTTGGAGGCCAACCCCCCGAAAATTCGCGCCAGACCCGTACATTGCGGACACAAGTCAGGGGGATCTCAGGGCTGTGGGCCCGGGACATCCCCGCCCGAGAGGGCCGAGCGCGACAGCCGCTCGGCCTCGGCCAGGCCCGCGCGCAGGCCCTCAAGATCGTTCGTGAGCTCCGCCACCTTGGACGCGGTCAGTGGCGCGCCGCCGACCGTAGTCGCGTGCAGGGCGACCAGCTCCGCCATCCGGGCCACCAGGCCCTCCATGCCCAGCACCGCGGACTGCATGCGGGCCAGCAGCATCTCACGGGCCTCACGCAGCCGCTGGCCGACGTCGAGCTGGTCCGCGACCGCGCGCCGAGCCCGCTCCCGCTCGTCGCGCAACGGACCCGGCGCGAGGCCGGACAGCCCGCGCTGCAGCTGGTTGTAGTCCTGCCGCAGCCGCTGCGTGTTGATCCCCGACGCCGTCTGGTCGATGAGCGTCACCTGCCCCGCGAACCGCGCCAGATCGGACAGGGCCCCGGCGGCCGAGTCGTCGACCTCGGAGATCTGGCCCCGCAGGATCGGATCGCCGGTGCCTTCCGCCTGCCGGCGCAGCGTGCGTACCGCGGCCTCGGCGCGCTTGAGCCAGCGCTCGGCGTCGCTACCGCGCGGCGGCGCGGGCAGGTTCGGCGGCGGCGCGGCGGACAGCGGCTTGGGCGAGGACCCGCCACGGTCGGTGAGAACGCCGAGGACGACCCGGATCCCGTACACCGCGCCCGCGACCGCGAGCCCGACCGGCACCCCGACCAGCAGGCCCGCCGGGGTGAGGGCGGCCGCGACCGCGCCGCCCATCCCGCCGAGCACGCCCGCGGCCACGAGCCCCCACGGCTCGGTCAGCTGCTCCTTGACGCCCACGACCGTAAGTGTGCCCCTTCGGTTGAAGGATCAGAAGTTGCTGAGGACATTCACGAGCACGTTGTTGATCGTCGTCGGATCGCTCGCGTCGTAGGCGGCCGCGCGCGAGGCCGAGGAGATCTTCTGCAGCACGCCGATGTCGGCCTGCCCGCCGTAGGCGATGGTGAACACGCGGACCGGGATCTCCTTGTCCGACGTGTCGACGTCGCGGACGAGGGCGTCGAGGTCGCTGTCCTTCGGGTACTCGTTCTTGCCGTCCGTGAGCACCACGACGGCGTTGATCCGGCTCGGGTCGGACAACTCGACCATCTTGCGCTGCGCGGCCCGCGTGGTGGCGTACAGGGCCGTGCCGCCCTCGGCGCTGAGCGAGTTGATGACCTGTTCCAGCTTCGCCTTGTTGCCCGAGAGCCCGGCGACGGGGACCTGTTCGGTGTACGGCGTGGTGGCCCCCGCGACCTCGGTCGAGAACGTCCACAGCCCGACCTCGTCGTCCGGCGCCAGCAGCGTCAGCGACTGCAGCGCGGCCTGCTTCGCCAGCTGCATGCGGGTCTGGCCGTTGCCGGCGTCGTTGTTCATCGAGCCCGAGACGTCGACCACAAGCAGTACCTTGGCCCGCTTGCGCTGCGCGTCCCACGTGCTCAGCGCCTTCTCGAGCACCTGCGGCGACGGCGGGTCGATCACGGTGAACTTCGCGTCCGGCAGCAGCCCGTTGTCGCGGGTGACCGCCGAGCCCGCCTTGCCTTCGAAGGTACGGAAGGCCAGGTCCGTGAAGCGCTTCTGCTGCGCCCCGTCGCGTACGTAGGCGAGGAAGTCGGCCGCCGCGGCCTTCTGCTCGTCGCTGGCGTTGGTCAGCACCACGTACGGGTGGTCGCTGACCAGCGTGCCCTCCTTGGGGTAGATCGCGACGAGCGGCACCCGCGGCTTGGTCCCCTTGCCGGCCAGCGCCGGGTCGCCGGTCGGGTTGCCGGTGTTGTAGTCGTAGACCGACTTCTCCTCGACCGCGACGGCGCTGACGTAGTTGAGCCCGCGCCCGCCCTGGTCGGCGGCGAGCTGGTTGGACAGGAACGTCAGGGTGGTGTCGCCGTAGTGCACGACGCTGGACTCCACCGACTTGACGTACTGCAGCACCTTCGGGTCGGCGAGGTCCTTGTCGGTGAGGTCGGTCGAGCGCCCGGTGGCGGCGAAGTACGCGCCGACCGTGGCGTTGAGACCCGACGTGGAGAAGTGCGGGTTGGTCTTGCCGAGCCGGAACCGGCCCCACTCCGGGTGGCCCTTGGAGCCCCAGCCGTTCGGGTCGTTGATCAGCCCGAAGACGTCGCCCCAGCCGATGGGCTTGTCCGGCCACCCGAGCGCTTCGGCCATCGGTTTGGGCATGGCGAGTACCAGCGGGGACTGCGCGATCATCGGGAGCTTGCCGTCGGGGACCAGCCCGCCCTTGTCGCCGCTGGCCAGGCGCTGCTTGAGCAGCGCGACCCACGACGCCGACGCGGGGGTCCAGACCGCCGGCTGCGGCCCGTCCTTCTTGACGTCCCACCCGGTCGCGAGCGCCTCGAGCGCCGCGCCGGAGGCCTTCGTCTGCACCACGGGGTCGGCGCACTTGCCGTCGAAGCGCCGGTCGGACTTGATGTAGCTCTTCGCGAACTCCGTCATCAGCGCGGCCTTCTCGCTGGACGCGGTGATGTTCAGAGTGGTGCAGCCCTCACGGCGCGGGGAGTCGGCCTTGGAGTCGTTGCCGTCGTCGCCGCGGTTGGCCAGGAAGAGGTACACGCCGCAGATCGCGAACACCCCGATCACCGCGGCGATGATGATCGGTAGGGGGTTGCGCCGCCGGTTCGGGTAGCTCACGGGTCGTTCGCCTCCGCGCTGCCGTACTGTGATCCGCGCCCCCGTGGGCGCGGCACCAGTGTGGCAGAGCGCGTCGAGTCCCGATCAAGCCGCGCCGCGTTGCCCCGGCCCGCTCAGGCGGCGGCCGGGTGCCTCCAGGACTTCAGGCGGCGACCCGGTGCCTACGAGGCTTCAGGCGGGCGGCCGAGTGCCCCGAGTAGCTCAGGCGGCGTAGACGACGTCGCGCTCGCGGTCGGCCGGGCCTCGCGTCGCGCGCAGGGTGGTCCGCAGCGGACCATCGTGGCGTACCGCCACCGAAAGCTTGGCATCGGCGGCGACCTTCGCCTTGGGCGCACCGCGCACGAGCCGGGCCTGGGGGCCGTCGGCGGACGCGTCGGCCGCGGGGACCGCCTCACCCGAACCGGAGTCCGGCACGGGCTCGGGCGCGCCGACCGGCACGAGCACCGGCGGCAGGTCCTCGGCCAGGGCCAGGGTGTCGCTCACATCACGCAGCACCTCGGACAACGCGGCGCCCAGGGCCTCACAGATCGCGGCCAGCAGCTCGCTGGACGCCTCCTTCTGGCCGCGCTCGATCTCCGAGAGGTATCCGAGGCTCACGTTCGCCGCGGTTGACACCTCACGAAGGGTCCGGTGCTGGGCCTGCCGTCGCGCTCGCAGCGCGTCACCGATCACCCGACGAAGCAGCACGGTGGCACCCCCTCTGACGCAGCTGGCAAGACCGCGAAAAAACTGGTACCCGTCACGGTACCTGGTGCGAAGCCGATCGACACCCTGCCCCGCCGTTATAAGACAGCCAGGGTCTCCGCGAGCAGCCTCACGGCGGCCTCGACGGCGCCGCACCGCACCGCCGCCCGGTCGCCCGGAAGGGTGAACTCCCGCACCTCGACCCGGTCCGGCTCGCCGTGCGCGGCCGGTGGCCCGACCACCGCGACGTACACCCGGCCGACCGGCTGACCAGCCTGTGAGTCCGGTCCCGCGACCCCGGTCGTGGCGGCCGCCCAGTCCGAGCCGCACCGCTCCCGAGCCCCGGCCGCCAGCGCCGCAGCGACGGCGGGGTCGACGGGCCCGTGCGAAGAAAGCAGCGGCGGCGGTACCCCGAGAAGCTTCGCCTTCAACTCTGTCGCGTACGCCACGATCCCGCCCCGGAAGACCCGGCTCGCCCCTGGCACCTCGACGAAGGCCGCCGCGAGCAGCCCGCCGGTCAGCGACTCGGCCACGGCGAGGGTCTCGCCGCGCTCCTTGAGGGCCGCGAGGATCGCGCCCGCCCGCTCCGTGTCCACCCGAGTTCCTTCCGCGACGAAAGCGACAACCGCTCCCCTCTCTTTACTCCGCCGCCGCCTCCACCTCAATCACCGTGCAATCCGGTGAATACCCTGACAGGCGAAAAATCCGACATGTCGCGGCGCGGAGCGCCCGACATGTCGGTCGAATCACCCGTGGGCGAGACCACGGCGGGCCGCAGGCGCACCAGGACCTGTCCACGACGCGACCACCGGCGGGGCCACGACCGGCGCCGCACAAGGGCCGATCGACAACCCACCCGTCGAGCCGACGCCGCACAAGGGTCGATCGACAACCCACCCGTCGAGTCGGGCCACGGCCAGAACCGCCCGCCCGTCGACGCGGCAGCCGTTGCACGCCCGTCACGCTCAGGGCTCGCCCGCGCGCCGGACAAATCGGTCGAACTACCCTCAGGCGACCGGCTCGTCCGCCTGCGGAGCCACGGCCGGCGCCGCTCCGGGCACCGGTAACACCGCTCCCCCACCGCGGGCCAATGACGCCCGCCGAAGCCGGATCGCCCGCAGGACGTAGTCGGCCCCGGTGACCACCGTCACCACGACGGCCGCGAACATGAGCCACGGGCCGATCTGCGCGAGGCCATGGGGCAGCGGCGTGAGGTACCAGCCGATCGCCAGAATCTGCAGTGCCGTCTTCACCTTGCCGCCCCGGCTCGCGGGGATGACCCCGTGCCGGATGACCCAGAAGCGCAGGGCCGTGACGCCCCACTCGCGGACGAGGATGACCGCCGTCACCCACCAGGGCAGCTTGTCGTAGAAGGACAGCAGCACGAGCGCGGCGCCGGTCAGGGCCTTGTCCGCGATCGGGTCGGCGACCTTGCCGAAGGAGGTGACGAGGTTGTGCGCGCGGGCGATCCACCCGTCGACGTAGTCGGTGGCGCAGGCCACGATGAAGGTCAAGCCCGCGGCGACCTGCCAGGCGTCGTGGGTCATGCGGCTGGCCACGACGCACAGCACGAAGACCGGCACGAGCACCATGCGCACGACCGTGAGGACGTTCGCCGCGTTGAGCAGCGGCGGGGGCTTGACCGAGGTCATGGCGCCGCCGGGCTGAGCAGCTCGGTCGGGGTCGCGACCAGGTCGACGCCGACGCTCTCGACGACCTTGGCGCGCACAAGGTCGCCGGGGCGCAGCGACGCCGGGTCGAGGTTGCCGCCCGCCACGAGGGTCGTGGAGCCGTCGACCTCGGGGGCCTGGTGGGCCCCGCGGCCCTCGACGTCGACGCCGTCGGGGTGGCGCTCGACGGTGTCGACGAGCACGTCGACGATCGAGCCGACGCGGTCGCCGGCGCGCTGGGCGCAGAGCTCCTCGGCGAGGGCGCTCATCCAGTCGTACCGCTTCTTGACCGTGCTCGCCGGGACCTTGTCCGGCAGCCCGGCCGCCTCGGTGCCGTCCTCGTCGCTGTAGTCGAACACGCCGATCGCGTCGAGCCGGGCCTCGGTGAGGAAGCGCGCGAGCTCGTCGACGTCCTCGCGGGTCTCCCCGGGGAAGCCGACGATGACGTTGCTACGGGCGCCCGCCTCCGGGTCGAGCTTGCGCGCGGCCGTGAGCAGGTCGAGGAAGCGCTCGGTGGAGCCGAAGCGGCGCATGCGGCGCAGGACGGGCTCGCTGGAGTGCTGGAAGGACAGGTCGAAGTAGGGCGCGACGCCCGGCGTGGTGGCGATCGCCTCGATGAGCCCGGGCCGGGTCTCGGCCGGCTGCAGGTACGACACGCGCACCCGCACGATCCCGGCGGTCCCGGCCAGCTGCGGCAGCAGCTTCTCCAGCAGGCGGGGGTCGCCGAGGTCCTTGCCGTAGGAGGTCGAGTTCTCGCTCACCAGCACCAGCTCGCGCACGCCGTTGGCGCCGAGCCACTCGGCCTCGGCCAGGATCTCGTCCGGCGTGCGGGAGACGAACGCCCCGCGGAAGGACGGAATGGCGCAGAACGCGCACCGGCGGTCGCAGCCGCTGGCCAGCTTCAGCGGCGCGACGGGCCCCTGGTCGAGCCGCTGCCGCATCACCCCGCGCAGGTGGGCCGGCAGGTGTCCGGGTGTGACGACCGTCGCCTCCCGGCGGGCGACCGGGGTGAGCGGCAGCAACGTGCGCCGGTCGCGCGGGGTGTGCGACGGGATGGTCTCGCCCGCCAGGATCGCGTCCAGGCGGGCGGCCATGTCCGGATAGTGGTCGAAGCCGAGCACCGCGTCGGCCTCGGGCAGCTCGCCGGCGAGCTGCTCGCCGTAGCGCTCGGCGAGGCAGCCGGTCGCCACGACCTTGGCGCCGGTGTCGGACGCGGCCAGCAGGGTGTCGATCGAGTCCTGCTTGGCCTTGGCCACGAACCCGCAGGTGTTCACCAGCACGACGTCGGCGTCGGTACCGTCGGTCGTCACCGACCACCCGCCGTCGGCGAGCCGGGCGGCGAGCTCCTCGGAGTCCACCTCGTTGCGGGCACAGCCCAGGGTGAGCAGGGCTACGCGGCGGTCAGCGTTGGTGGACATGCTGTCGAGGGTACCGACCGGGGCTGACATTTTGCGGAGCGGATCCGGCCTCACGGAGCCGGGAATACGTCCCGGAACGTAAACGCCTTCGGCGTCGGCCCGCCACCGCGCAGCAGCTCAAGGCGTTCGCGGGCCTCGCCCAGGCCCGGCCGGTGCCCAGGCGGCACCCACCACAGCACCATGTGCGGCTCGCCCAGGGGGACGAACCACTCCCGGCGTCGTCGCAGAACGTCGAGATGACCACTACGGAAGGTGTACTCGCGCAGCGCCTCCAACGACGTCCAGACGGACATGTTCACCATCAGGTCCCCGCCGAACGGCCGCAAAGAGGTGGCGTCGGCGCCGCTGTCGTCCACGAGCCGCCACACGAAGCCGGGGTACTCGTCGGCAACCGCGTTGATCCGGTCGATGTCGGCGTAGAAGCCGGCCATGCGCGGGTCGTCGCGCGGCCCCACGGGCACGCCGACGTTGAGCTGAGCAAGCTGAGCGGTCATAGGCGGCAGTCTAAAGCAAACTTCCATTGTTTTTAGTACCGTCCGGGTCTCGATCGACAACCACACAGCACCCTTCGGGCCGGGGATCGATCCGCGCCCCGCCCCCGAGCGCACCCTGCAGCAGCGCGAGGTTGGCCCCGCAGACGGCGCCCGGATGCGCGCGCGCCACGGAGTCGAACGGGCAGTTACGCAGGCGCCACACGTCGCCATCGGCGTACGGCTCGTACCCGAGCCCGCGCAGCGTCTCCTCGACCGACCCGCCCGCGAGCCGCGCCCCGGTACGCCGCGCGGCCGCGTAGAGCGCGGGCTCGATCCCCGCCTCGTCGACGGCCTCCGCGAGGACCTCGGCGAGGACGCGGTACCCGCGCGGCGGAAGACTCACGGAGTGCTCGGCCGCGGAGCGCCGGTACAACTTCGAGGGCCGCCCCGCCCCGGGCCCGCTACGCCCCCCGAGCCGCGCGAACGCCACGTCGAGGAGCCCGGCCTCGGCGAGCCTGTCGAGGTGGTGCGCGGCGAGCGTGCGCCCGATCCCGAGCGCCTCGGCCACCTGATCCCGACTGACGGCGCCCCCGGCCGCGGCCACGTGCTCGTACACGGCCCGCCGCCGCGGATCGGCCAGCGCCCCGAGGGCATCAATCTGCTCGTCCGGCACGGCTCCAACTATTGCAGCAGCCAGCCCCCACCGTCGCGCGTCACCACGCCGAGCTCAGACACACCGCGCGCGCGTCCCACGCCGCGCGGACAGGCCCGACCACGCCCAGCCCCGGGCGGACACCCCACCCCAGACACCACCAGCACCGCCACCGCGCGGACACACCGCCCACACCCCCACACCAGCAAAGTCGCCGCGACCGCGCGACATGCCGCCCAGGCCTGCGCACCAGCGGCGCCGTCGCGACCGCGCGGGGCGTGGCGTGGCGCGCTCGACCCGCTACAGCAGCAGCGTCGCCGCGATCGTCAGGGTCGCCATGGACAGGCCGGTCGACGCCACGATGACGTCGCGGGCGAAGGTGCCGTCCACTGCGTACGCACGCGCGAAGACGAACGTGTTCTGCGCCGTCGGGAGGGCCGCGCACAGCACGGCCGCGACCAGGGCCGGCCCGGTCAGCCCGAAGACGAGGCGCGCCAGGACGAAGCAGAGCAGGGGCTGCAGGAGCGATTTCAGCAGTACCGCCAGCGCCACCTCCACCGGCCTCCGCGCCTCGCCGTCGTTGCCCTGCCGCGGCACCAGCGACAGCCCGAGCGCGACGAGCGCCGACGGCACCGCCGCGTTCCCGAGCAGCGCGACCGCGTCGCCCACGAGGCGGGGCAGGTGCACGTGGGCGGCGCCGAGCACGACGCCGGCGAGGCAGGCGAGCATCACCGGACTGCGCAGCGGCACGGTGAGCAGCCGCCGCCACCGCCCGGTCGCGTGCTCGCTCTGTGCGACGTCGAGCGTGCCCAGGATCAGCGGCGTGAGGATGCTGGTCTGGATCAGCAGTACCACGGCGATGAAGCCGGCGTTGCCCAGCACCTGCACCATGACGGGGATGCCGAGGTTGCCGGCGTTGACGTACCCGCAGGCCATGCCCGCGATGGTCTGCTCCGCGAGCGGCCGCTTGAACACCCACCGCGCCGCGCAGAAGCCGGCGCCGCCGATGACCAGCGTGGCGATCGAGAAGGCGGCGACGGCCTTACCCGCGGGGCCGCCGATCGGCTGCCGCGTGAGCGTGTTGAGCAGCGCCGCGGGCATCGCCACGTAGAAGACGAAGCGGCCGAGCACATCGACGGCGGCGGGCCCGAGCACCTTGCTCCGCCCGGCCGCGTACCCGACGGCCGTGAGCGCCCAGATCGGCACGAAGGCGGCGAGCACCTACCGGCTTCCCCGCGCCGTGACCGCGACCGTGACCGGGATCAGGACCAGGATCGGGAAACGAGCCGCCGCAGCGCCCGCACCCCGCAAAGCCCAAACGGCCGTCCGCGCCATCGCCCAGACGCTAGTCAATCGCCCGGAGGACCGCCATGGCCGCGCCACCGAGGGAGGCCACCGCCACAGCAACCCCGACCCGTGTCAGGGCGCTGACCGCCCCATGTCAGCGGCGGCCCGCATGGTGGTGGCACAACAACCGCTACGAAGGAGCGCCCACCATGTCGATCACCCTCACCGACCAGGACCAGAACACCAT
>NZ_JBEZDS010000049.1:0-87604 GCF_040648435.1 Dactylosporangium sp. NPDC049140
GAGAAGCGCAAGGAGCAGCGGACCTCCGCGATCGCCAAGGTGCTGCACCGCAAGATCCGCGCCGCGGTCGACCCGACCACCGCGGACATCGCCGTAGCCGTCTACGACCTCGACGAGATCGCGGTCCGCCTCGCCGACGGCGCCGACTACGACGACCTGACCGCGCTCATCGCCGCCGACCTCGCCCCAGCCCGCCTCGCCAGCACCACCACCGCCGCAGCCGGCGAGGACCCCGCCGTCGACCTGCCGATCGACGAACCGGCCGCGCAGACCTCGACGGACCTCCTGCCGCCGCAGATTTCCGGTGGATCGAGCCCGGACCAGCAGCGCACCGTTGACGTCAAGACTGGTGCCTCCCCCGTGCCGCCGGCCGGGACGGCCCCGCCGCTCCCAGCACCGCCGCCCCCGCAGTTGGACAGTGCGCCGCCGGTGTCGGTGTACAAACCGACCAGCGACGAGGACGCCGCAATGTACGGCACGTGGCGGCGTGGTGTAGCCAGGGGACAGGAACCCACCGGCGCGGACCTGGCCCGGGCGGCCGGACGCTCCGACGACGCCACCGGCGTGGGCCGCCGCGCCGCCCGCCGCTACCGCAACGCGCACGCCAAAGCCGACGACAGCAGCGCCCACCCGGCGTACCCGCCCAGCCCCGAGGCCCCGCCCGGCCGGCCCGACCGCGGCCCGGACGACGGCGACCCCACACAGTGGCGGCACAACGGACGCCACCTCAATCGCACCGGAGCGCACCGATGAACGACCCGAACCGCGCACCGACGAGCCGCTGGCGCCGGCTGGGCCCCGACCGCGGCGCCACCACCGTGGAAATGGTCGGCCGCGGTCATGCCGGCCGCGCTGCTCATCGGTGTGCAAGCCGCCCGCGCCAGCGCCAACCAGCTCGACCTGCGCGCGCTACGCGACCAAGGCGTGTCACACCCGACACTCCGGCCGACGCCGCCACGGCCCGCCACGCCGGGCGAACCGGTCGCGCGGCATGGCGCAGCGTGTCGACGAGCCGCCACACGTCGATGTCGACGACGTCGGCGGCAAGGTGGTGCCGGCTGCCGGGATTGACGACGGGCTCCCACCGGCCGCCGACCGATGACCGATGACCGCGGCCGTCGACCGGGCCGCACTGGAGCAGCTCCTGGCATCGAGGTATCAGCAGCACGCCACGCCTCACGATTGCCCATTCGCGCGGTGTACGGATCGCAAGTCCTCGGCGTCCTGCTCGACACTCGACCCCGCCACGGCGAGCGGAAATGCCGATACTGCAGCGGTCGTATGGTGGAGACCATCACCGGTGGATCGGAGGCGGCCATGTCAGACGGCAACGTGACCCCGCCGGACGGACTGTGGGCGCCGCGGTGGCTCCTGCCACCGATCGCGGTGTTCACCGCCTACGGCATTGCCCGGATCTTCGCCGTAGTCTGGGGCATCGTGCGTGACGGCCCGCCCAGCTCGCTGCTCACCGGGACCGACCTGGTCTCTGACGCCGCCGCGGCGGTGCAAGGCGTGGCCGTCGCCGTGGTCCTAGCGGTACCGCGGCTGCGTCGGCCACCACTGGCATGGATCGTCGGGCTCGTGGCGGTCGGCGTGGCGATCGCCGGCGCCACCGTCTGGGTCCTGCTCGGCGCCAGCGACCCGCCCCGTCGCGTCCGGCAACTGTTGCTCGCCCTGGCCCTCACGATCCTGATGCTGATCATTTGCGGATTCTGGCCACGGTGGACCGCCGGCACAACAGGCGGCATTGACCTGGCCCGTGTCCGCCGGGCACTGAACGCCTGGGCCTGGGCCGCCGGCGCGTCGGCAGTTGTCGGCGGACTCGTGATCGTGACCGCAGATCCGGCCGGCGCGGTCGGGCGGCTCGCTGTGCTGTGTCTGCAACTCGGCGGCTACTCGAGCTTCCTCGCGATCCTCACCACGCTGGTCGTCATCGGCGAGCAACGCCGCCTCATCCGCGACGAGGGCAGCCGTGAGCTGTACCAGCACCTCACCGACCACCACCGGCAACGACGTGACGAGCCTGACCGTTGACGCGTCGAGCGCTGCACGGCTCCGCGCTGCGCAGACTGAGATGGCAGGCCGCCGGTACTGGCAAGCTGCTGGCCCACAACCGGCCGAAGCTCGTTCAAGCTCCAGCCGCGACTCGTAGACCACATGCCCGTCCGTCGTGGCCGCCCAGTAGCTCCCCGAAAGGTGGGCCTGGCCCTGACGGGAGCGGAACCGCCGCCACGGCACCGAACCAGCGAAATGACGCCACCGCAACCGGTCCAGCGCTACGGGACGAACCTACCCGCTATCAAAGCGAATCCATACCACCGACTCGGCACTCGCCGAGTCGGTGTGAGCCACCGCGCGGGACGTGGACGCTGCGCGGCGCGGGCCGGACACCACAACCCACATTGGACCATCGATGAAATAACATAGGCCGGCGACACCACCGCGTCGGCAACCATCCATACCATCCGGGGCTCCGATGGTCTCCACCTCCACGACACGAGCATCCTGCCGCCGTACCGATAGCCTTGACGCTCGTGAGTTTCCGAGGTGGTGGCATCGTGCAGGGCGGCCAGGGTGGTGCGGAAAGCCGCGAAGACGTCGTTCGCGTGATCTCAAGCTGGGTCAGCGGCGCGCTGAGCGACTTCCGTGAGAGGGATCTGGACCTCCTGAGGTACTCCGTAGGCGAATGGTCCTGCGCCTTCCGGATTGCTGTCTACCTCGAACAACGCGTTGATCCGACTTGGCGCGTCGACATCGAGTACAACAAGCAGGGTGTCGACGGTGCGCCGAAGAGGCAAGGGCTCGAGCCCGACGCCCCGACGATGCGACCGGACATCATACTTCATCGTCGCGGCTCGCCGGCCGTTGAAGACAATCTGCTGCTTCTGGAGATCAAGAAGCTCTGGGTGCCAGGCGGCGATCGTCACGACCTCGCGAAGATCCGCGAGGTCGTGACTGGCGGACGCGAGTTCCAGTACCAGTTCGCGGCAGCCATCGGACTTAGGGACAACGAGGACCCGGATTCGCGTTTCAACCCAACATGGACGCTGGTGACGGCTGGCCGTACGGTCATCGAAGAGGAACGCATCCCCACCGCGGGCCGGCCGAGGGGAACTGACCAGGTTGTTTCTCGTCGAGTTGACGCAAGCGTCGTCGTCAATGAGCACCTACACTCGTGATCACCGCCCAAGCGGCACACCCTTGGCCTGCATAAAGCCCACCGGATCCACCGCCCCGCTCGGGCGCCGATCCCCGTTCACATGCACCTCGAAATGCAGATGCGGCCCCGAGCTGTGCCCCGACGATCCGACCACGCCGATCACCTGCCCGGCCAGCACCTGCC
This sequence comes from Dactylosporangium sp. NPDC049140, assembly GCF_040648435.1. Taxonomy (NCBI): domain Bacteria; kingdom Bacillati; phylum Actinomycetota; class Actinomycetes; order Micromonosporales; family Micromonosporaceae; genus Dactylosporangium; species Dactylosporangium sp. NPDC049140. The sequence continues at coordinate 3,344 of NZ_JBEZDS010000049.1, forward strand.
GTCCCTCGACCACCATCGGGCGGGTGAGCATGTGGCAGTACCGGGTCACGACATCGCCAGCGTGCAGGATGTCGACGTACCAGCCGCAGCCCGGTGTCGACGGTGAACCGTCCTGGTCACAGCCGCGGCTTGCCGGCGCGACGTTGCACCGCACCACCACAACCGTCCCTGAGGATGCAACATGAATCGGTGTGCCACGCACCGCCCCCAGGTCGACACCGTCATGCCCCGGCCGCTCCGCAGTCCGGAACCCGGACACGATCGGCGCGTGCACCGGCGCCATCCATTCGCACCCGGCAGCATCGCTTGACGGCCCCGCTGCCGAATCCTGAGGGTGCGGACTGCTCAAGATCTCCGGACAATTGCTCAGACACTGCTCAAGATCCAGCGACATTGCTCGGTTTCCGCTGGAAACCACAGTGTTGACGAGCAGCGTTGCATCGTTTTCGTGCTTGGCGTACGCATCGGGGTAGGCGCTGCGCTGGACCGCCTGGGCCGCCTCGGTGAGCGGCAGCGATTGCCAGTTGGGAACGGTACGCAGCTTCTCGTAGAACTTGCGGCTGGCGTAGACGGGGTCGTGGAGTTGTTGCGGGGTGCCCCAGCCTTGGCTGGGCCGCTGCTGGAACAGTCCGATCGAGTCCTGGTCGCCGCCCGCGGGGTTGCCCAGGTCGGATTCCTGCATTGCCGTGGCGACGGCGATGACCCAGCCGCGGACCGGGATCGCCATCTGCACACCGGCCGCCACGATGGTGGCGGCCAGGCCGACCTGTTCGCTGTCGTACCGGCCGATGGGTTGCCAGCCACCGGCCGGTCCGGTGACCGTGACGGCGCCGCTGGGCATCGGCATGGTGCACGCCGAGGCGGCACCGCCAAGGAGGAACATGGCGCCCCCGGCGCAGATGGCGACGAAGCCGATGATGGCGGCGACGATGCCGCCGACTGCCTTGGTGGTCATCGCGGCGTCGCCGAGTCTATGACGGGTGCGCGGGGACTGCGTGGTGCGGTGTGGATGGACATGGAAGCCTCCAGAAACGCGAAAGGGCGCTATGCGCGCCCGAACTGGCGAGGTATGCAGGGGTGCAGGGGTCTGGAAACACAAAAAGGGCACGCTGTGCGCGCCGGCGAACGGCATGAGCGTTGTGGTGGAGAAGCGCGGCGCGAGTCCACCGGTCGCGTCCGATACCGAGCTTGTGGCGGGATCGCGAGCTGTTGCCGCCTCCCCGGTCGTGTCGCAGGCGCAGCAACCGGCTGCGGGGGGACTGGCGATCGCATCCGTTGCGTGCCGGTGATGGGGGTTCAGCTGCATCGATGCCTGGCAGTAGGCCGCTGTGCCCTGTGGTCCGGTGCCCGTCGCGGCTGCTGAGCGGGTTTGAGCGTGGGCTGGGTTGGTTTGGCAGCCGACCGGGCGGTCGGGGTGTGTGACCGGGCGTTGTCCGAGCGGCCGGGTCGGGGCGGCGGTGCGCCGGGCCACGGGGTGGTGGCCCGGCGCGTGAGTGGTGCTCAGGTCGCGGGTGTTGCCGGCGAGGCCAGGTGGCCGTTGCTGCGGGCCAGTTCGGCCAGCCGGACGGCGGGTGGGGTTGGGGAGTTGAGTAGTCCGGTGGGTCCGACGCTGCGGATCCATTGGGCCTGCCGCAGCGAGATGCCGTGCTGTTCGGCGAAGGTTTGCAGGTCGATGTCGGGGTCGGTGGCCAGTTCGGTCCACAGCTGCCGCCATCGGTCGTAGGCGGTCTGGTTGGTCGGGATGCGGCGTAGCACGTCGGTGGGTGGCATCGCCGGGCCTACGGCCGGTGCGGTGTACGGCTCGTTGTCGTGCGGGTCGGCGGTGGGCAGCGGTGGCGGTACCAGGTCGGCGTTGATCACGCGGGCCCAGCCGGCCACGTCGGACTGCGCGGTCAGCGCGGCGGCCACGGCGTCGATGTCGAGCGTGGTGGCGGCGATCGCGGCCCGGACGGGGTCGGCGTGCCGGGACCGGATGAGGGTCTCGACGTGCTGGGCGAGCGCGGTGCGGCGCCGCTCGTCGCGCAGCTGCGCGCGGGCAATGTCGAGGGACTCGTGCAGCGGGTAGCCGGATGCCAGGGCGAGGGTGCGGGCCCGGCGGGTGACGGCGGGTTCGCGCCGCCATTGGGCGAGGCCGTAGACGGGTGCGGTGTCGGCGAGCTTGCCCGCGGCGCGCAGCGCGTCGCGGCGGCGGGCTGCGCTGTGCAGCAGCCAAACGCTGTAGGCGAAGACGCCGAGGCCGCCGAACACGACGGCCAGGTAGGGCACGTCGGCGTGGCCGATGATGTTGATGGCGACGCCGGTGGTGACGGCGCCGGCGGACAGAGCCCGCCAGCCGTAGGCGGTCTCGCCGAGGCGCTGCCGGGCGTCGGCGAACGCGGAGGTGACGACGCCGCCGAGGTCGATGACCGCCGCGAACGGGGTCACCATCGCGGCGCGCCACCACCAGGCGAGGTCGGCGGGCCAGGGTGGGGTTTGCACGCCGACCCAGATCTGGCCGATGGTCGAGCCGGCCGCGGCGATGCAGTAGAACACCCAGGCCACGCGTTCGGCGGCCTGGCTGTGGGTGCTGATCCTGGCCTCAGGGCCGGTGTGGATGAGGTTCATGCGCCACCTGCCCGGCGGCGGCAACGGTCGATGGTCGAGTGCACCGGGGTTCCTCCTGCACAGGTGTGCAGGCGCAGCACCCCGCTTGCCGGCGGGACGCTACGCCTGGCAAGGCGTGGGCGTCCCGCAGATGCGGGCACCGGGTTGTGCGCTGCAGCCGGGATGGCGGGCAGCCGCGCTCGTGCGGTCGATCAGCGATGGCCGTCTACATCACCGTCCGTCGTGGACGGACGGAAGTGCGGCCGGAGCCGGTGATCGTTGCTGGCTAGGTGGTGGGGGCGGCCTGGTAGCGCTCCGGCCGTAGCGTGGTGCGCACGGCCAGGGCCTCGTCGACGAGCCGCCGGCAGATCTTGATGATCGCGCCGCGGGAGGTGGGCCGGTCGAGGACGTTGGCGAGCTCGCCTGGGCTGAAGTCCACCGTCGGATGGGCGCGCAGGTGCGCGAGGACCATGGCGTACAGCTGCCCGGCGGGCAGGGCGGGACGGCGCGGCGCCGGCCGGCCTGTGGTGGTGTCGGGTCTGCTGGCGACCCGCCGGCCGCGGGCTCTCATCGCGGCTCCGGCCGGTCCGGGCCGGGTGCGGTTGGCTGCGTTGGGGTGGTGAGGTCTTCCCATGCCTGGCCGGTCCACAGCTGCCACCACATGCCGTCCGGCACGGCGAGGCGCTGCAGGCGTGCGGTCAGCGCGGCCCGCTGCTCGGGTGTAGCGACCTTGGCCACGACACGGCGATCAGCGGTGTAGAACGCCTCGTCCGCGCCGACGCCGAGTGGCGCCCGCAGTTGGATCGGGCTGCGCCCGGTCCGCGTGGCGTGGGCGACGTGCCTGGCGTGCTCGTACTCGGTGACGAGTGCTTCGAGCAGGTCCTCCTCGGTCAGTGACCGGCCGTCGGCGCCGCGGCTGGCGGCGACGAACTCGGCCAGGCTGCGCTGGTCCAGAGCGGACCCGGCTGCTGGCCAGTAGCGGGTGGCGCCGCCGCGGCCCTCGTTGTGGATGGTCCCGACCGGCGTGGAACCCCAGTGGACGGTGGCGGTGTAGGCGACCCCGTCCGGGGTGGGCAGCTCCTGGTAGGTCGTGACCCGGAAGGTTGCGTCCGGGACCTGGATGCCGGTGTGCGGCAGTGCGACCAGGTTGCTCGTGGTGTCGGCTTCCGCAGCCGGGACGGTGCCGGCCCCGGTGGTGGCCGGCGTGGGCAGCGGCGGACGTGGTGCCGGATGGGGCATCTCGAGCCTGTCCTGGACGGTGCGGTCCAGGGTGGTGTGCAGGACCGGCAGGTAGGCGCCGAGTTCCGGCAACGACGCGGCGATGACGAGGGCCGCGGTCGGGTTGGCCGGGTCCCCGATGACCAGCGCGGATCGGCCGGCTGGGGCTTCGCCGAGGGCGGTCCACCAGGCCGTGTCGTCGGGCCCGACGAGGGAAATCGGTGGTGTGTCCGGGAGGACGTACAGCATGAGGTCTTCCTTCTGTGCGGCTGGACATGGGGGGCGTGCCGCGGCGCCGGGCGTTTTGGCCCGGTTCGCCGCCGCACGCGGCATGGACTCGACCGGGCAGCGGTGTGGCTGCACGGTCGGACCTGGATGTGTGCCGGACGGCCGTTGACGGCCGGGGCGTGGGCTACTCGATGGCCGGTGGTGCGGCCAGCTCGGCGAGCACGTCGGTGCCGCCGCGCACGAGGCGGGCCTGCGGATGGGCGCGCAGTGTCTGGTGGGCGCCGTCGGAGGTGATGGCGGTGACCGGGCCGGGGACGACCATCGTCGGGCGGCCGCGTTCGATGGCGTGCTGCACGACGGTGAGGGCGTGGCTGCGGGACTGGCTTCCACCAGCACGGTCCCGGCGGTGAGGGTGGCCACCAGCGCCGCGGTGGCGGTGTACCGTGCCCGTTGCGGTGGGTGCCGGGTGGCCAGGGGCTGATCAGCATGCCGCGCTGGGTGATCTGGTCGAACAGGTCGCGGTTGGCGTAGGGGTGCGGCTAATCCACACCTTCAGCGAGAACAGCGACCGGCAGGCCGCCGCCAGCGAGCGCGCCGCGCAACGCGGCGGTGCCGACGCCGAGGGCGCCGGTGGACACGACGGTCCAGCCGGCGTCGGCCAGGTCGGTGCCGAGCTGCCCGGCGACGTGCATGCCGTAGCTGGTCGCGGCGCGCGACCCGACCACGGCGACGGCAGGCCCGAGCACCGCCAACACTGGTTGCGGCAGTCGCTGCGGACCCACAGGCACAGAGCGGCGCCGAGCGTGAGTCCGGGCGCGCCGGCCAGATCTGGCAGTTGCAGGGGCCATTCACCCGACAAGCCACGTCGGGGACCCGGGAGGGGCTCCGCGGGCTCATTTGCCGGGTTCACGGATGTCGTCGAGGTGGGTCAGAACGCCGCGCTTGTGTTCTCAGGCGTGCTCGCCGTGGTCGGCGAAGCGTTGGTCGCGGGAGCGGTCGTCGCCGGTCGCCTTGGCTCGCGCGCTGAGCACGTTGCAGCTCCGCGCCGGCCGTGCGGTCGAAGCGCCGGGCTGCTGGATGGCCGCGAGCAGGCCGGGGGTGACCTCGACCGGAGCCTGATCGCGGCGTTCGATCGCGGCGGGCAGCCGGGCCATCAGGTCGTAGGCTGTCCGTCCGGTCGCGGCCGGCTGGTCGTCGTAGGCAGGCAGGACGACGAGTGGTGCCGGATCGGCCCGGGTTCGCGGGCGGGTGCTGGCAGGGACCTCGGCAAGTACGTTGTGGATGGTTTCGCCGGTGTGGCGCACGGGGTGCTCGGCGGTGCAGGTCCCCGACTGCGGGTCGTGGTGGTGGATGGGGTCGTTCCGAGTCGGGGACTGAGCGTGCCGGTACCGGGTCGTGAAGGCCGCACCGCCGTAGCGGCAGGCCGCCGGCAATTGGTCAGATGCCGAACTCGAACGTGCGGCCGACCAGGTCAGGGTTGGTGGAGGCGGTGATGCGCACGAAGTAGCCGGCGTCGCCGTCGGCGTGGCCGGTGCCGGTCTCGGCGAAGATGTGCTCGTACGCCCAGTCGTCGTAGGCGTCGCTGCCCGCATCGGCGGGCGGGACCGGGATGGTCATGGTCACGGTGGTCTCGATCGTGTCGTACAGCTCGTAGACGTTGTCGATGTGCAGGGTGACGGTGATCTGCTGGGGTGCGACCAGGCCGTCGACGGCCCAGCCGCGGTTGGCGAAGTCGTGTGGGTGCGTGGCGTCCCAGAGTTCGGTGACGACCACGTGGCCGTCGTGGTCGGCCCAGCGCTGGGCGGCGGCGTCCCGGGCCGCGCGGGTCTTGTAGTGGATGGATCCGGGGGTCTGGGTGTGGTGGCGCAGGAGCCGGAAGGGTCGCAGCGGCTTGACCGTGGCCGGATGATGGTTGTAGGGCATGGTGCACTCCGTTGCTGGTGTTGTCGGAGTGCCGGTCGCGGCGCGCCTGCGCCTGTGGTTGACCACCGGCGCAGGCAGCGGACATGCGTAACGATGCGCTGATCCGCGCCGGAAGTCTGGGCCGGGCTGCGGCCGAGCGGGATCGTTGGTGACGCGTCCGGCGGCGCCGGGACCGGTCACGGGAGGCGGTGGAGCCGGTTCGGCGGGCGTGGTGCCGGACGGCGTGCCGCTGCGGCTACCGGTCGGTGCGGCGAGACGAGGCCGGGCCTGCCGTGCGCCGCCATTGCCGCAGGTGCCGGCTGAGGAACCGGCTGACGTCGGCTCGCCAGCGGGGACGTCGGATCGGTCCCGATTGCAGCGCGGCCCGCTGCCGCGGGGTGAGGCTGGCCCAGGTGTGGGGTGCGCTGCCGTCGCGCAGCGTGCCGTCGAACCCGGCCGCTTCGGCCTCGTCGAAGCTGAGCAGGCGGTCGCGTTCGTGCAGCTGCGTGTCGGTGCGATCGTGGACGGCGGTCACGAACTCGTCTTCGTCGTACGCCCCGACGTTGCCGCTGATGCGCAGTTCGTCGGCGTACCGGTCCGCCCCGAGGTGGGGGTTCAGGTCGTGCCAGCAGCGCACCGCCACGTCGTACAGCACTCCGCCGGCGCGTTCGTCGCGTTCGATCAGCGCCAGCATCCGGTGGGCGTAGGCGTGGATCGCGGCCGTGTGGATGGCGACGAACTGGGGCCGGGCGTGGTCGATGTGCTCGAACTGGTGGTGGCGCCGCTCGATGTCGTCGAGCCGGTCTGCCAACGCGGTACGGTCGGTCCAGCGGTGGGCGATGACGTGGTAGCCGTCCCCCGTGATCTCGCGGGTGTAGAGTCCGGCCGGTATCGGCACACCCGCGATGACGGTGTCGGCGGGTACGTCGTAGGCGATCAGGGCGAGGTCCCAGTCGACGCTGTCGCCGGCGCCCCGCCATGGCTCCAGCTCGTGCAGCGCTTCCGCCAGACGGTCGTCGGTCACCGGCAGGTAGGGCGGTGATCCGCGGCGCGGGCCGTGTTCGGGTTGCTGGGTCATCGCGCTGTTCCCGGTGTCGGGGACAGCAGGGCGGTGACGGTGGCGGGGTCGATGCCGGTGGCGATCGCCTGGTGCAGCAGCTGCGCGAAGCGGTCCTGCGGGTCGGCGGCCAGCGCTCGGTCGACCGCCATGGCGGCCAGCGCACCGTGGCCGGCCTGCAACGCGCACAGGGCCAGCAGAGTGGCGGCGGGCGCGGTGAACGGCGGTTCGGCCCGCCGGGCCAGGTCGCTCCACATCTGGATCTGCCACGCCTCGCCGGTGGTGGCCCGGGCCGCGAACTCCCACAGCGACGGCAGGTCCAGCAGGACGGTCACCGTCGCGGCATGCTCGTCGTCGGCCGGTCGCCCGTCCCGGTAGCGGGCCTGGAGCTGGGTGAGGTAGGTGCGGGCGGCAGCCTGCAGCGCGCGGCCCAGTCGGCTGTCCAGCACCGCATCCGGGTCATCGTGTGGGTCCTCACCGGTGTCGCCGGTGTTGTCGCGGTCGTGGTGGGCGACGCTGTCGGTGCGGGCGGCGTCGAGGACGTCGGCGAGGAGGCCGCAGGCGGCGACGGTGGCGGCGATCATGCGTTGCCGGGCCGGGCCGGTGACCGGGGCCAGGGTGGCGGCGAGCGCGTCGCGGTCGGGCAGCGCGACCAGGCCCGCGTAGACGGCCGCGACGGCCGCAGGGTTGGTGGCCGCCTCGAACGGGATACCGTCGGATGGGCAGGCCGGCGGGTCGGTGCATCGCAGGCACCAGACGCGGCCGTCGGCGACGCGCAACGCTGTGCGGACGGCGACACCGGCGGCGTGCAGGGCCTCGCCGGCCACGGTCACCGTCGGCTCGACCCGTCCGACAGGACCGTAGCCGGCCAGCACGGCACTGATGCTGACGCCCTCGTCCAGGACGGCGACAGCCCGGCGTAGGACGGCGTCCATGTCGAGGTCGGCGGACGGTGCGTCGGCGGGCGGCAGATCGAGCCGGACGGCGGTGCGGATGCGGTTGGTGGTGTCCTCGACGCTGACCAGCACGAGGCTGTCATGCGGGTGGAAGCCCAGCAGATACGGGATCAATGCCGCCAGGTCCTCGATGCTGTGCACGCGGAGGGTGGGGCGGTGGGTGGCAGACATGCGGTGTCTCCTCCAAGGATTGCCGTGGCCATCCCGGGAGCCGGCGCACGCACGCGCCTCCGCCATCGCGGAGGCTGGCGGAGCCGGCTCCCGGCGTGGCGGTGGCAGTACGGGTTATCGAGGTTTTCGGGTTGTCGCGTGCCGACGCGGTCGTTCGGTGTGCCCGCCGGGCTGTTGCCGGCTATGCCGGGACTGGACGTTCACGCAGCGCCGCGTCGGCGGATGGGCACCGGCGTGCGGCTCACCAGATCGGTGGAAGCCGCCAGGTGATCGGCCGGATGCGGCGTGGACGGATGCCGTCGTAGGAGGCGATCAGCAGGCCGCTGTCCTCGTCGGTGGCGGTGGTGTAGCGGTCGAGCCAGACGGCGAACCAGGGTTCGGCTGGGGCGCCGAGCCGGGCCGGCTGGTCGACGGCACTGCTGATGCCGTGGCCGAGGGTGATCAGGGTGCTGCGGTGGCGGGCCATGCGCCCGGCGATCATGGGGCACGCAGCGGCGGTGTAGGCGGCGCAGACCGGGTCGAGCGCCGGTTCTGGGGTGCGGTGGCGGGGCAGGTCGTGCAGCCGCAGCAGCAGGATGCTGCGCCAGTCGAGCGGCCGGCTGCAGACCTGGCAGCGGTGTTCGGTGATGGCCTGGTGCTGCCGGTGTGGGTCGAGGCCGCCGAACAGGGAGCGGCCGTCGAGACCGCGGGCGGTGATCCAGGGCACGGCCAGACCGGCCACGACGGGCCGGTGGGCCAGCCACAGCGGGATCGGCGGCAGCGAAGCTATCGTGGCGGCCGGGTCCTGCTCGGTCATGGTGTCGGGGTTCGTGGGCACAGGGTGATGCCTTTCCGGGTTGAGGGCGCACGGGTCGTCGGCTGGCGATGCCAGGACCCGGCGCGGGACGGTGAAGGACGCGCGTGACGGCCGCTGCCGCGGCGATAGGGCCTATCCCGGTGCTCGGCGGAAGACCTCGGTGCGGTGGCGGGTCGAGCACCAGATGCCGCGGAACTGGCTGGGAAACCAGCCGCGGGTGACCGCAGCGTCGTTGAGGTAGTGCTGCGGGATGCCGGCCTGCTGCAGCGCGGTCGTCCAGCCGAGCTCGCGCATCCGGTGTGCGGTGAAGTCACGCTCGCTGCCGAACGCGCCGACATAGGCGTCGGCGAAGCCGGTGACCGCCACGTCGGGGTCGAGGTCGGCGGCGGTGGTGGCGCCTTCGGCGTCCAGCCAGTCCCCGACGACGGTCAGGGTGACGTCGTGCCGGTCGGCGATGCGGTGCATGGCGCACAGCATCGGCAGGTTGAGCCGGTGCCGGTCGCGGCCGTAGGTGCCGTAGCCGGCGGCGGTGATGACGATCAGCCGGTCCGGGTCCAGGCCCAGGTCGGTGATCCGCTGCCGGATGGCGGCGAGATCGGCGTCGATGTCGGCCCAGTGGGTGACGGTCGGCTCGGCCAGGGCGGCGACGCGGATGGCCCCGGCCGTAGGTGGGTCGTACTCGAAGTGGGCCTGTTCGTCGCGGCCGTCCATGCTCGCGCGCCGGTCGGCCAGGTCCCGCAGGACGTGCCGGGGCAGCTCATGCAATGCGTCGGCGACGGCGAGCTGGTGGCGGCGTTGTGTCGCGGTGAGCGGGTACTCGGGTAGCAGTACGTGCGCGGCGGCGGTGAGCACGGCGATCACCACGTTGTCGGAGAACACCAGGTAGACGGTGCTGGCCGGGGTCAGGATGTCCACGGCCTGCTCGGCCAGGTCGTTGGTCAGCCGGCTGTGCCACGGCTCGGGGGTGCCGCGCAGGTCGGCACCGCCGGGACGGGCGTACTTCGCGGGCAGGCCACGGAGCCGGCCGGTGCTGGTGGGATGCAGCCCGCGCATGTCGCGCAGGGCTTCGGCATTGGTCGCGATCGGCATCGGTGATGCCATCCCTTCGGGTGGACGCGATGGCGAGCCCGGCGCCGGCGGCCTCGATCGGGCCGTCGGCGGCGCGTCCCGCGCCGGGCCAATGGGACGAGCGGGCCGTCGAGCGGCCCCGGGTGGCGGTGAGCGATCAGGTGCGGCCGAGGCGTGCCGCACCGGCGCGAGTTTGGGTCGTCACATCGCTGCGGGCGTCCGGCTGTGCTGCTCGGCCCTTGGACTGGCGGTGCTGGACCCCGGGTTCGGCCTGGCCGCTGCAATCGCCGCGCCAGGCGCGGGTTCGGCGGACGGCGCGGGTTCGGGCAGATCGTCGGCGTCGGCATCCGCGGACGCGCCTGTGGCGGTCGGGGTGAGCTCGGTGAGGATCTGCTTCGCGACCCGCAGCACCGTTTCGGCGCACTGCTTCACCAGGTCCATGTCGCCGTCGGCCCAGCCCAGCACGTAGGCGTCGCTGTAGGCGGCGGTGTCCAGGCCGAGGGCTTTGCACACGATGTACGCGACGCTTTCGGCTTCGGTCTCGCGCCGGCCGCGGTGCAGGTCTTCACCGACGCGGGTGCCGGTGCAGTGCTCGCAGCGGATGTGCGCCAGCTCGTGCATGGTGGTCTTGAGCCGCTGCGCCGTGCTGACGTCGTCGCGGACCTTGACCAGCATCACCTCACCGCCGACGGTCACGCCGTTGGCGGAGCCCAGGTATCGGCTGCCGGGGGCGGCCAGTTCGAAGCCGTATCCGGCGTCTTTGATCAGTTTGACGGTGTCGTCGAACGCGTCGGTAGGGTCGTCGCCGTCCAGCAGCTGCGGCGCGCCGGCGCTGGAGAGGCGTTGCCGGCGCAGCCGTTGCACGGTCGGCACCTCGAACGGTTCCCCGTCGGTCTGCGACAGCTCGAACGTCGACTGGAGCCGGAACCCGACCACCTGGATCGACGGGCGGCCGTCAGGGTCGCGGCGGACTTTGCGGCCGGCCGCCTCCCATTCGCGGACCTGCTCGTCGGTGGGACGCCGTTTGATCGCCGCCCACACCTTGAACCCGGTCTCGCCTTTGCGGACCTGCCGGTCGTGGCGGAACCAGCCGGTGCGGCGTTGCCGGTTACCGAACGGCAGGAAGAACTGCGGGCTGACGCCGCGTTCCTCGGCCTGCATCAGCAGCAGCATCTGGTTGCCGAGGCTGTAGCGGGCGCCGAACACGGCGACCTGCTCGAGGAAACGCACCCACTGGTGCGGATCGCTGGCGATGCTCGCCAGCCGCTGGTCGAAGTCGGCCTTGATCTTGGCCAGGAGCGCTTCACGTTCCTCGTCGGTGGGCTGGTCCTGGCGTTGCTTGCGTGTGGTGGCCACGGTGGGCCCCTCCTATCCCCGCCGGTGTGGCGGCGGACGGGCTGGGACCGCACGGCCCCAGCCTGCCCGTAGGCACACGGTTGGGGCCGCGACGACGTCGCGGCTCTTGTTGTTGGAGTTCGGGTTGCGTGCAGTCCGCTGCCGCAGCAGCGGGCGATCGCCGGCCGAGCGGTGTGCGTGCTCGCCGGGATGGCCCGATGCGGGCAGCTGCACCAATCGGCGGGCCAGACTGCTACGCGTTGCGGCTGGTCAGCCCCACTGCCAGCGCCGCCGACGCTGACGTTCAGCGCGTAGCGCACGTACTGACCGGCGCACCGCGTCGGACGCGGACGTGCAGTACGCGATGTCGCTGGCGCGTCGCAGGCGCTAGCTGGTTGCGGTGATGAAGATGCCGACGGTATAGCTGTCGTCGACGTCCACGCCGATGGCGGCGTAGGCGCCTGGCTTGCCGTACGCGAACGTCGCCACGTCCAGACTGGTCGTGCTGATGGTGGTGTCGCGGAAGGTGTGGTCGATCACCGCGTCGTAGCGATCGCGGCGAGCGGAGGTGAAGCCGTCCGGCAGCGGGACGGCCAACAGCTCGTCGAGCATGAAGCTGACGTGGTCCCTGGTCCTGTCGCATGGTCGGCCTCCAGTCCAGCAAGGCGGTGTCCGGCTCGGCTGGCCACCAGTGAGCCACGGTTGTGCCGGTAGTCGACGAGCGGCTGGGCCGTGGGGGCCCTGAGGTGCCGGACGCCGGCTCGTGTGGGCTTAGGCCACGGCGGTGATGAGCCCGATCCGGGCCTGGGCGGCGCCGAATGGTGCGTCCAGGTCGACCGGCGCTGCGGTGAGTTGTGCGGCCAACGCGCGCAGGACCGCGAAACGGGCGACCGGGTCGGTCAGGTCCGCCGCAGCGTCCACGGTGACCTGGGCCGTGATCATGTAGGTGCGTTGCGACCGCTTGGTCATGCCGGGTAGGCGTGGGGATGGCTGCATGTGCGTGCTCCTCCTGGTGGTCGTGGAAAGTGTCGGATCGGCTGCGCCTGAAGGCGCCCCTACCATCCACTGTGGAGTCAGGTCGTCGGCGTGCTGTCGTTGGTCGGCGTGGGTTGTTGGCCGTCGCCGTGCCGTGGTTGCTCGGGCGGTGGTGGCGCTGCGGCCAACATCCGCACGACGGTGCTCGCTCTGATCGGCTTGTCGTCCGGGCCGCGCAGCTGTGGCAGCACCAGCAACGGCCGCCGCAAGGTGCGGCCGGGTCCGTACGGCTGGCCGCGCCAGTGGGCCTTGACCCACCAGCGGTGGTCGCGAGACCTGGCCGGCCTGTCGTCTGCGGACCGGTGCGGCGACGCGGCGTCGCCGGCCGGCCGGACGGTGCTGGCGCCGCGGATGCGGACCAGACGCACCTCCGGGTCGGGGCGGCCGTTGCGCCGGTACGCCTTGCGGATGGCCTTGTCCACCGGCGCCGGGGTGGTTTCGGTGAGGCGCTGCGCGATCAGCAGCCAGGTGGTCACCAGGGCCGCGGCAGGGCTGCTGGCGTCGACCGGTTCGCCGGGCGGCAGCTGCGCGTGGACGCGGGGGCCGAGCCAGCCGAGCTGTTCGCGGAACGGTTGCAGATCCTCGGCGGGCAGGCCGGCGCCGATGCTGCGGTAGCCGACCACCCGCAGCCCGTGCGGGCCGCTGGTCCACGACGCGGCGACCAGGTCGGCCCGGGGCCCGACCGGGTGGGCCCAGGCGAGCAGGCCATGCGGTGCCGGCACATCCGCCGCCGTGAGGTGGGTGGCCGGCAGCGACCCGGCGGCATACTCGGCGAGTTCGGTGAACTCGGGGTCGATCCAGAACAGCCGGGCGGCGCGCAGGCTGTCCGCGACCGGGCCGCGCACGGCCGGGTCGGTCAGGCCCAGCGGCAGGCCGACAGGCCCGGTGAGCAGGTTCGCCAGCCGGTCGCGGACCTTGGGCAGCGTAGCCGCCGGCAGCGGCGTGGCCGGCCAGCGGCCAAGGTTGGCCACCGTGATGCCGGGCAGCAGGCTTTGCAGCACGGCTTGCTGCATCACCCGGGCCGCGCCGGCGGCGATGGGGTCCAGATGGGGCGCGGTCTGGTGTAGCCGCTGCTGCAGACCGTCCAGGTCCCTGTCCCGCACGCGCATGGCGCAGGGGAAGCACGCCGACCAGTCGGTGCCGTAGCGTTCCACCACTTGGCCGCCCGCGGTGTCGACGACGGCGCTGATCGGCACGGTGTGGAAGGTGTAGGCGATGCGTTCGTCGCTGCAGAAGTCACACACGTGCCGGGCGTCGACGTCATCCAGGGGTGCCGGGTCGGGCCGGTGCCCGGCTGGTTCGGCGACGACGCGGGCCGGGTGCTGGTAGCGAACCTGCCCGGTGTCCAGGTCGACGTACCGGTTCAGCGGCAACCCGCAGACCCGGCAGGCCATCCGCGCGTCCGCGTCGGGGCTCGTCACCACCGTCGCCGCCGACCATGCTGCGGCGACTGGTCGCGGTCAGCGGCCGGGGCGGGCGACGCGGCCGGGACACCGCCGAGGCGGGAGGCGAATGCCACGACGGTGGCGTAGTGGGTGTCGTGCAGTCTTGCGATGCGCCAGCCGACGCGGCGGCTGTCGGTCCACGGGGAGGCGGCGACCGGGCCGAGGATGCCCAGGTCCGCGGCCTGCTCGAAGGTCAGGTTGTACTCGCCGTCGCGGCCAGCCTGCCGGCCGGGCCAGACACGAACGTGCAGGGTGGCGTACGGTTTGTCGGTGTTGCCTTCGCAGCAGGAGACGAGGACGACGCACTCGCCTGGGTCGTCCGTGCCGGTGACCCGGACGCAGGACAGCACCGGCCAGTGGTCGGTGCCGACGTGGGTGGGTGGTGCATCATCGCGCATCACGGTGCTCCTCACGTGTCGCAGAGTGCTGGGCTATTCGGTGTCCCGCAGGAGGGCGTAGGCGCGGGCGGCGAGGTCGCGCTGGCGGCTGCTGAGGTCGGCGGGATCGCCGTGGACCGCTTCGGCGGCGGTGATGACGAGGGCGTCGAGGTCCTCCGGCGGGAACGCGGCGCTGATGCCGACGAGGACCACGCACGACAACCTCGGCGCCACCACGGACGACGCGGGAACAATGTGGCCGGCCTTGTCGAAGGCGTCGACGGTGTCGAGGATCGCCTGGAGCCGCCGCCGCAGCCCGGTGTAGCGGGCCTGCTGCTGGCCGGCGAGCCGGGCGACGCCGGCGTAACCGGCCGGGGTCGGTTCGATGGTCATCCGTCCCGGGTCGCTGTTCGGCGCGGCTGTGGGCTGGTTGGTGCCGGCGGTGGCTTCGGCACCGGCCCGGCCCCACCCGTCGGCCGTGGTGGTCAGGGCCTGCGTGACGGTGCGCAGCTCGTCGGGGGCCAGTAGCAGTGGGATCAGTTCGTCGCCCGGGGTGGGCAGCCACGCCATCCCGGCATCGACGATCGGGTTGATGTCGCGGCGACGGACCAGCGGCCGGGTCCCGTCCAGGGACGGCTCGGCGTCGCGGTCGGGGTCGAAGATGCGGATCTGGTTGCCGCCGTCGCGTTTCGCGGTGTACATGGCGGCGTCGGCGCGGCCCCGGGCGTGGTGGGCGTCGACCGTGCCGTCCGCGGTGGTCTGGGCGGCGGCGATACCGACGCTGGCGCGGGGTTGCATGCGGTAGCCGGCGATGACCGCCGGTCCGGCGAGGGCTGCTCCGATCTGGGCGGCGAGGTCTTGCGGGTCGGTGTTCTGGGCGAGGAGGGTGAACTCGTCGCCGCCCTGGCGGACCAGGACCCCGTGCGGCGGGACGGCTTGGATGAGGCGCCGGGCGATCAGGGTCAGGTACTGGTCGCCGGCGGCGTGGCCGAGGTTGTTGTTGATGGTGTGCAGGCCGTTGACGTCGATGAGCGCGACCGTGATCGGTGCGCCGCCGCGGCTGGCGGCGTCCAGCATCTCGTCGGCGAGGGCTCGGTTGGGCAGTCCGGTCAGTGGGTCACTGCGCGCCGCAGCGACCTTCTGGACGAGCTGCTGCTCGTAGCGGTGCGCGATGGCGGCCGCGCCGAGCAGGTAGGTGAGCCCGAGGACGAGGACACCGATCACCGTGAGGATGGTGTGGCCCGTCACCGCGCCCAGCACGGTGGTATTGGTCAACACCACCGCGGTGATGGGCAGGCTGTGCCGGGCGAAGGCCGGATCGGCGGCGTCGGACCGGCGCTTGGCAGGTGTTGTCGTGGTCATGCGATGTGTCTCCATCTGCTGTGGAGGGCACCGCCGACCGGCCGGTTGCCCGTCAAGGGCGACCGGAATCGGCGATGCCCTGGAGCGGTCTTGGCTGCTAGCCGGTGCGGCTCGCGCCGCAGGTGTTACTGGACGGTGCGGCGCGCGTCGGTGTTGTCGGTGTCCTCGTCGGGGAAGCGTTCGACACCGGCGGCGGCGAAGATCTGGTCGAGGAAGGCCGCATTCACCTCGCCGCTGTCGCACACGTGCTGGTCGTAGCTGTCGAGCAGGTAGGTGAGCCGGTCTCCTTCGTCGGGGGCAAGAGGCCGGCTGTCCGCTTCGATGGCGCCGCGGTCGAGGCAGGCCACCGCGATACCGCGGCACGCCCGGCGAGGCCAAGCAGCGCCATCGTGGGATCGCTGAACCAACCGACGTACGCCTGGTACGCGGCCTTGGTCAGTGACAGCCAGGCTGTCGTCGCGGACGGTGTCACAGCGGTTCGCCGTGACCTCGCGCCAGTCCAGGCCGAGGTGTGGTGTCCGGCGATCGTGCAACGCGACGGCGGTCAGCAGGTACTCGATCGGCGGGGACGGCTCGACAGTGTCCATCGATGCCAGTGGGTCAGGCATGGTTGGTTCCTCCCTCGAGGGCATGGCATGCACCGGGAGGCCGCACCCGCTGGGTACCCCACACCCGGGGGCCCCGGGGATGGCGGCACGCGGCCGGCGCGGTCCCGGAAAGGGGTCACAGGGTGGTTGGTGCGGGTCGGCGGTTACCCAATCGCGGCTGGGAAGCGCACCGGCCTGGTCGGCGACGGCGTCGCACCGCGGCGCAGCCCCGGGGCGTGGACGTCGCGCCGGATCGTGCAGCACGTCGGGCGGCAGGCCGCCATGGGACGGCCAGGGGCGACCGGGCGGGTGGGCGGCTCAGCCGACGACTGCGGTCGCCAGGTCACGGGTGGTGCCCAGGCCGAGCCGGTCGGCGATGATGGGTCCCTGCCGGACTGCCGCGAGGGCGGTGAGCAGGTGCCGGCGCCGCCAGCCGAGCAGGGCGCCGGGCAGGTCGGCGCCGTGGCGGGTGTGTTGCCGCAGGGCGGTGACGAGCCCGTCGGCTTGTTCGATGCCGTTGTTGGCGCCGCGGGCGGTGTGCGCCCGGACCGGGGCGAGGGCGTCGCCGAGCAGGACCGCGTGTCCGTCGCCGACCGGCCACGCCATCGTTGTGGGCAGGTCGATGTCCATCACCGGCACGGCCATCCTGGTGGTGGTGGCATGGACCAGGTCGGCCAGGTGCGCCGGTAGGTGCGTGGCGGCGTACGCGTCGACGTGGGCCCGCGCGGCGGGGCTGACGTGGTGTGGCAGGACGAACGTCCGCTGCTCCGGTGGGGCGCCGAACCAGGTGGTGTATTGCTCGGTGGTGGCGTTGAGGGCGAAGATCCAGTCGCTGCCGGCCGGGACGGGTGCGATGTTGAACTGCAGGCCGGGTCGCGGCTCCCAGCGTTGGAAGTCGCCGAGGTCGCCGGGTCGGATGGTGGCGGTGCCGCGGTGGGCGACGTAGCCGGCGTAGTGCAGCCGCCGGCCGGGGTCCAGCAGCCGCCGGCCGATCGAGGCGCGACCGTCGCAGAACGCGACCAGGTCGGCGGCCTCCCGCCGGCCGTCGGCGAAGTGCAGCATCGGCCGGCGGTGGTCGGCGCTGATGCCGGTGACCCGCCGCCCGGCGTGGACCAGACCGGCAGGCAGGCGGCGGGCCAACGCCTGGTGCAGCAGGGTCCAGGTGGTGAACCGGCCCGGGTACTGCCGCTGGACGAACCGGTCGTCGGCCGGGCCGTAGCCGCGGAACTGGGTGATGGTTTCGAACCCGAACTGCACATATTCGTGCTGGGGGATGCCGAGGCGGTCCAGCACGTCCAGGGCCGGGTGTTCCAAGGACAGGATCCCGCCGGTCGCGGTGGGCAGGTCCGGGTTGGCCTCGTACACGGTGACGTGGTCGAGGCCGGCCTGCAACAGCAGCAACGCGAGGACCGGCCCGGTCAGTGAGCCGCCGACCACGGCGATGCGCAGCGGACGCGCGCGCAACGGCGCCGGGGCGACGGCGGGGCCGGTGGTTGCCTGGCTGGCCGCCGGGGCGGCGGCCGCGATGTGATGCCGATGGGTCATGGCTGGGGCTCCTTCGATGGACGATGCGGAGCCCGGACGCGGCCATATCGGCCGTGCCCGGGCTGGTGCGCGAGGTGCGCGGTCGTGCGGAGGCCGGGCAACGGCCGAGAACACGTGCAGATGCGAGCCGGGTCACCGCCACAGCGGTAGCGGGACCGGCAGTCGGCTGGGGCACCGGTGTTGCGGTGCACCAGCGGATCAGCAGGGAGCTGGTCAACCCGGCCGCGGCGACCGGGCCGGCAGATGCCGCCACGAACCGGATTCCCGCTCAGGCGGACCGTCGGTGCCGCACCCGTGGCGGGCGTGGCCCGGCAGGGTCAGGGGTTACGGTGCTCGGCGTCGCCGTCCGGCGCGGGCCGCGCCGGGTCGAGGGCGATCACCGGGAACAGCTCGCCGGGCGTTGCACAGCCGTGCAGGATGCTGCCCGGGTAGGCGATGAAGCACGCGCCGTGGCTGTCGCAGCCGGCGCACTGGACCAGTTGCAGGGTCCGCGGGTCGATGAGCAGTGCACCCTCGTCGATGTCGCGGATGGGGCGGATGGCGACCACGACGGCCGGGCCGGTGTAGCCGCCGGTGAGGGCGAGGATGTCGCCGACCGCCACGAGACGGTCGCCGAGCCACAGCCGGTTCACCGGAGGTGGTCCTGCCGGTTGCCGGCCGCGACGTCCCCGACGACCTGCCCGACCCACCGGCGCATCCCGCTGCCGTCGACCAGTTCATGGGGTTCGCCGGTGGCCGGGCGGCGGTGCCGGGACGCGCTGACGTGGAACCGGTCGATCGACAGGACCCGGCCGACCCGGATCAGGTGGCCGGCATAGTCGTTGTCGTCCGGGTGGCCCTCCGCCCGGTTGAGCCGCTCGACACCGCGCTCGATGCGGCCGAACACGGCGGCCATCGCGCGGGCCTGCTCGGCGCTGCGCACCTCGAACGGCGCGTAGCGCACCTGGACGCCCCAGACCCCGGTAGCCGCCAGGCCAGGGCTGCCCTCCACGTAGGCGGTCACCTCCAGCCCGTAGAACGGGGCGCCGTTGGTGATCCCGCGCCCCCACGCGGTGATGGTGCGCAACGGGCCGCCTGGCGTTTCGATCACCACGGTGGCGACCAGCCGGGCCTGGCCGTATTCCTCGGTCAACTGCACGTACCAGGCCAGCGGTGGCCGTCTCGGTGTGGCCACGTCGTTCTCCTCTGCTGTCGGCGAGCTCGTCGGTGTGCGGTGCTGGATCACAGCGGCTGCGGGATCGCCGCGCAGCGGCGGGCGGCGGGCGCAACGGCCGATACGGTTGCCGGCACCGCCACGGTGATCATGCGGGCCGGGTGGGGTCGCAGCTGGACGTCGAGCAGGAACACCCAGCGGCGCTGGCCGCGGGCCACGATCAGCCGCAGTTCGTCGCGGTGCAGGTCCGGGTCGGTCAGGGCGTCGGTGGTCGCGTCGGCCCGCCAGTGCAGCCGCAGCACGTCGCCCGGGCGCAGCAGATCGACGATCGTGCGCCACACCTCGTGCAACCCGCATGCGTCGATGCCGGTGAGTGCGGCTGTGCCGGGCAGGTGGTGTGCATGCCACCGGTGGTTGGTGTCGAAGCCGGTGATGTCGGCGGCCACCGGGATGCGCCGGCGCCGGTCCAGGCGGTCACCGTCCGGGAACAGCCGCTGCTGACGCGTCTCGTAGCTGCGCGGCTCGGTGAACGCGGCGCTGGTCAAGCACGCGTCGATGCACGCCCCGGTGCTCGTGGTCTGGAAGAGGACGGTGTTCGCGACCTGCAGCGCGTGCACGTCGCTGCGGTCCAGACCGCTGACCGGGTCGGCGTCGCCGGTCGGGTCGTCGGTGGGTTCGAACTGTCGGTACTCGGCCATGATGGCTGCCTCCAAGTGGCGTACGGGCCGGCCCGCGGTGCAGGTGCCGCCGTCGCGCGGCGCCGGCTCGGGGCGGATGCTCGGCCGGCCGGTGGCCGGTCGACGTGGTGTGGGCGGCGGGCTCGCTGTGCGGATGCGGCGCCGGGCGGGTCTGGGTTCGGGCTCAGGCACCGACGGTGACGAGCACGTCGTCGGGGTTCGCGTCGGCCAACCGGGCGGTCGCCTGCTCGACGTGGTCGAGGAGCGCTTGCGGGCTGGCGGCGGCCGGGTACAGCGCGGTGCCGGTGCGCATGATGACCAGCACGTCGCCGACCACCCGGCGCAGGCTGTGGTAGGTGACGTAGTGGTGCCGGCCCGCGCGCAGCAGCGTCGACTCGAGGCGGCCGGGTCGCCGGGCCCCGACGCGGGCGGTGGCCGACCAGGCGTCGTGGCGGGCGGCGGCTTCGCGGGCGGCGTGGACGCAGGTCGCGGCGAGGTCCAGCAGGCGCAGCGGCCCGCCGGCGCAGCGGATCGGGTCGGTGTTGCGGGGCGCGGCCAGCAGGGTGCGGGCGCGGGGTGCGGTGGGCGTGGCCAGCAGCCGCCGTTCGGGCCGCAGGTCGTCGTCGAACAGGCAGGCCAGGGTGGTGGCCCAGTCGGTGATGCCGAGGTGGTCGGCCGGGTACCAGAACGTGACGGTGCGCAGGGTGGTGCCGTTGGGCAGGTTGATGGGCATGGTGGTGCGCTCCTTTGCATGGGGTTGGTTGGTGGTGCGGCTGACATCCAGCCGCCCGGATTGCTGCCACGAGTGGTGGCGGCACGGCCGGCGACGCGTGGGTCATCCGCGGATCTCGCCGTCGAGTCGGCACCCGGGGCCCGGAGACCGCACACTGGCCGGGCTGGCCGGTGGCTTAGCCGCCGGTGGTGTGCATCGATCCGCGGTGCCGGCTCAGGGTCATGGTCCAGCCGTGGCGGGCGAGCTGGGCAGCCGCGTGCGCGCCCAGCCGCTGCAGTGCAGCGCCGATCGTCTGGGCCTCGTCATGGATGGCGGCGGTACGGGCGAGGTACTCGTCGCGGTGGGCGACGATCCCGAAGCCGATGAGGGTCAGGTTCGCGTCGTGGAGCCGGGCGTTGTCCTCGCGCAGCCGCTCAATGCGCGTCATGAGCTCGCTGATCCGCGGGTAGCGCGGCAGCGGCCGGTACTGACGGAGCAGACGACGCCAGTCGGCGTGCTGCTGATCGGCCCGCCTCGTGGTGGCCGCCTCGTCCCGCCGGGCGGTGGGCCGTCTGCGGCGTCGCCCGACTGCGATGGCAACGCTCGCACCGGATAGCAGCACCCGGACCGTGGTGGCACCCGCCTGGTCGCCCGCGCGGAGCTGGTCCAGCAGCGATCGGCCGGTCGGCTCGTCCAGCGGCAGCACGTGCGTGAGCGGGATGAGCTCGGCGCGCAGCAGTGTCGCCTGGTCCAGCCAGGAGCTTCCCGACGGGCATTCCGCGGCGAACGCCGCCCGGTGGTCCAGCGTGCCGGGCTGGTCGGCGGGCGCCGGCTGGGGGTGCGCAGCGTTGCTGGTGAGCCAGATGCCGTTGCTCCCCGAGTGCAGCAGCAGCGCCGGCCTCGGCTGGCTGGTGCCGGTGCCGGTGGCCGCGGCGGCGTGCTCGGCGAGTTGGCAGACGGTGTCGAGGTCGAACGTGAGCTGGGTGGT
This sequence comes from Dactylosporangium sp. NPDC049140, assembly GCF_040648435.1. Lineage (NCBI taxonomy): Bacteria > Bacillati > Actinomycetota > Actinomycetes > Micromonosporales > Micromonosporaceae > Dactylosporangium > Dactylosporangium sp. NPDC049140. The sequence goes on from NZ_JBEZDS010000049.1 coordinate 24,539, forward strand.
CATGGTCGTGCGCCTCCTGCAGGCGTCGGGTTGGGCTGGGTGCGCGTCGACGCGCACCCGGCGTGGGCGCGGGTCCGCCGATGGCGTGGGTGCTCAGGCCGGGCTGGCCACGGCGACGAGGTGGGCGTCGCGGGGCAGCTGGGCCAGGTGGGCATTGGCGGCGGTGAGGTAGTCCAGGAGGTCGGCGAGACGTTGGCTGCGGGTGGTCAGCCAGCCGCCGGGCTGGGGGGCGAGCCCGTCACCGGGGACCGCGACCAGCCAGGCCAGGTTGACGTAGGTGCCGTAGCCGGCCTGGAAGGCTTCCAGCGCCGAGGTCGGCAGCGGGACAGGCTGGCCGGGGATGGCGTTGTGGGCCGCCATCGCCAGGACCCGCGGTTGGGACAGGTAGTCGCCTTGCGCGGTGGCGAGGGGGTAGCGGTGCGGGTCGGCCGCGTGCCGGTCGGTGAATGCCCAGAACGGTTGGGCCGGTCGGGTGCCGGCGACAACCTGCTGCCACAGCAGCCACTCGGCGGCAGCGCCGGCGACGGCGCGGGTGCGCATCCGGTGCAGATCGAGAAGCACGATCGGGCCGCCGGAGGTCAGGCCGTTCCAGCGGTCGAGGAGCTTGCTCGTGCGGCGGGTGCGCGTGTCGAAGTGCGGGAGCACGCCGTGGGTGGCAAGGCCGCGAGCCGCGAGGGTGGCGGTGGCCTGTGCCGCGAGCGCGGTGGGTTGGGTGCCTGCGGGCAGGCAGACGACGGCAATGCCCATGCTGCGGGTGGGCAGGTGCAGCCGGCTGGTGCCAGTGGACGTGGTACGCAAGACGCGCATGACAGTTCCTCCCTTTGGACTAGCTGGTTTGGGCCGCACGGGCGCGCGGCACCGCAACCCCCGGATGCGGGGTTGGGCTGGGACGCGCAAGTACGCGCGGTGATGACCCGTGGTTGGGCCGGCCTTCGGGTCGTGACGACCCGGGCGACCGCACGGTGCGGTCGGATCGCGGCAATGCGCCGCAGGGGCAACGGGTCAACCGGCGGGTTTGATGGCGTTGCTGTCCGGCCGAGGGCCGGAGGTAGAGCTGTTCGGCTGAGGGCCGAGGATGGTGCTTGCTGGCTTGGTCGCCAGGGTTGGTGCGGGTCGCGCGCGGTGGGCGTGGTGGCCCGGAGGGTTGGTCGCGGCCGACCGGCCAGGTGGCGGGTGGGCGGTGCGGTGTCCCTGCCGTGGCGAGCATGCGCCCGGGTGGTGCGGTGGAGCTTGGGTGGGTTCTATGAAAGAAGCTCTCACCGTAGGGCGGCGACCCAACTGGTCCCGATCAGCCGGCCGGGACCTCTACAAGGGCTGTGAGCTAGCGTTTGGGTGCCGGCCGGGGGCAGTTGGGTGCTGGCCGGCGACCGGCCAGTTGGGTCGGTTGGCCCAGTTGGGTTGGCCGTCGGCCGGTTGCCCGGTGGTGCCGGGGCGCGGTGGGTGGTCAGGCGGCGGGTGGCTGGGCGGCGCTGGAGTCGTTCGGCGCTGCCGGCGGCGGGGGCGCGCCGTGGCGATGGCGGCGGGCGGCCCGCTCGGCGTCGACGTCGTGCTGCCACTGGCTGAAGCGCCGGCCATGCAGACGGCGCAGGAAGTGCGGGATGCGGTTGGCGGGGATGCCGACCAGTCGCGGGCCGAGCACGGCGAGCAGGTCCGAGGCTTCCTGGGAGGACCAGCCGGCCGCGGCGATGGCGTCCTCGTCGGGGAAGACGTCGGCGACCCGGTCGGCGTCGGGGTGCAGGAGGTGGTCCTGGGCGCCACCGTAGGAGTAGACCCACAGGAAGTTCGCCGGCGGGTCGGGCTCGACGAGGCGGCGGAAGCGTTCGACTTCCTTGGTGTAGGCGTAGAAGGTGACGTCCGGCCGGCTGCGGCAGATCCGCAGCCACGCCCGGAGGTAGTCGTCGGTGAAAAAGTCCCCGGCGTCGTGGATGCGAACCCAGGCGCCCCGGAACTTGGCGGCGGCGAGTTCAGCGGTGATCGCCGTCTCCCAGCCGGGCAGGTCGTCCAGGACGAAGGCCAGGTTGGCCTGGTGCCGGCCGCGGACGACCGGCCACAGGTAGGTGCCGTTGCGGGCGTAGCAGACCTGGGCGCAGATCCCGGCGGCCGGGCAGGTGTTGTAGGTGCGGCCGTCGGGGAAGCGGCCGGCCCAGGCGGGCAGGGTCCAGTTCCACACGCCGATCGCTTTCATCTCGCGGTTCTGCGTCAGGAGCCGCTTCGGACGCGGCACACCGCCCTGCGGTGCTGCCGATGGAGCTGTCGTCATAAAGGTTTCCCCTTGGATGGAAGGCAGTGGATTTCGGTGCGGGCATGCAGCACGCACCCGCACCGGTGCGGCCAGCGAGGCGCGTCGGGAGTCCTCGCGGCAGTGGCCGTGGTGCGTGCGGACCGGCCGGGCAGTTCGGGCCGGAAACGCGAAACGGCCCCCACACCGGGCGCCTGGGAAGGCGTCTAGTGTTGGGGGCCGTTGAGTTGGTTGGGTTGGCGCGGCGACGCCGCAGTTGGGTGTCGCGGACCGGTGATCGCGCGGTGCCGGACAGGTAACGGCTAGCCGGTCGCCAGCCAGTGCGCGGCACGCTCGCAGGAGCGTTCGTCGGTCTCGATGAGCACTGCGCGGCGGCCGGCGGCGCGGGCGGCGATGCCCGTCGAGCCGGACCCGGCGAACGGGTCGACGACGACGCCGCCCGGCGGGCAGGCGTATCGGATGAGCAGCTCGAGGACCGCGACCGGCTTCTGGGTGGGGTGGATGCCGGTGCGATGCTCGGACCGGGCGGAGATGACGGACCTGGCGAGGCGGGTCGGTCCGTAGGTGTAGCCGACCGATCCGATGGGACTGGTGTGGGCGGGCCGCGGCCGGTGGGCGATGCCGGCGTTGGGCCGTGGTTGGCCGGCGACGCGGGGCACGTCGTGGTGGACCGCTGACCATCGGCCGCGGTACCAGTGGGTCATGGTTTCGTGGACCCGGCGGAACCGGTCGGTGGCGAACCCGGACCCGTTGTGTTTCGCCCAGGTCCAATGGTCGTGCTCGGTGTCGAGGTCCGGTTCGAGGTCCTGGGACAGCCGCCAGCCGGCAGCGGCGAACTCGGCGCCGCGCAACGGCGGCACGGCGAACTGCCGCAGCGGCAGAAAACACCACAGCGAGCTCGTGCACTCGGCGGCGGCGCTCAGCCAGCCGGTGGGCCAGCGGTCCCACGGCAGCGCGGTCTGCTGATACGGCGGATCAGCGACGATCGCGTCAGCGCGCAGCAACGGCAAGAGGTCGAGACAGTCGCCGTGGTACAGCGTCACCGTCTCGTCGGTGTAGTACGGCTCAGGTTGGACCAAACGGTCTCCCTCGCGTAGTGAACTAGGTGAAGCCCGAGCCCTCGAATGCAGTGGTCAGACCGCGGTGGGCGGGGTGTCGCCGCGCAGCAGGTACAGCGGGTCTTCGTCGGGCTCGGGCGGCCCGGGGTGGAACGGTCCCTCCGGGCCGGGCCGGCCGGGCAGCTCAGCCAGGCGTAGCCGGCGGCGGCCGTTGCCGACCACCCTCCACACCGGGCCGGCCGGGCCGCCGTGCTCGGCGGCGTGGTCGCGGGCCGCGGTCGCGATGCGCACGCCGAGGGTGCCGCCGGCCAGGCCGGTGAGGTGCCGGTGCAGGTTCGCCTCGATGGTGGTGCTGGGCAGCCAGAACAGCACCGGCCAGGTGGGGCCCTTGTCCTGCAGGGTGCGGTACCCGGTCAGTTTCTCGGCCCGGGCCGGGTGCGACTCGCTGCCGGTGTCGTGCTCGAGGAAGAACGCCACCTCGTGCCCGTCTTCGGTCCACACGCCGTGCGCGTCCGGGCGGGTGTTGTGGTCGACCTTGGCGTAGGTGCGCCCGGCTGACCACCAGCGGGTCAGCCGCGCTGTGGGGTGGTGGCGGCTGTAGGCGAGCAGGTCGATGAAGAACTGGTTGACGCCGTCGGCGTGGGCGAGGTGCCCGACCCGGGTCGCCGCGGACGGGTACCGGTCGCGGGTCTCGCGTAGCGCCCGGCTGCTGGGCGCCGGACGGCCGTGGTACAGGGCCACGTACCGGGCGGAGAGCCGGCCGGGTACCCAATGCACCGGTAGCCGCCCGGTGCTCGGGTGGACGGGCATGAACCAGTCGACGAATCCGATCTGGCGCAGGACGTTGAGCCGGTTGCGGCAGGTGCGGGGTGAGCGGTACAGGACCGCGGCGATCTGGTCGGTGGTGAGGAACCGGTGCTGGTCGAGGAGGTGGGCCAGGACGTAGTCGCGGGGTTCGAGACGCCAGGAGACGGCGAGGAGATCATCAGAGAGCGTGGATTGCCGGGTGGTCGACCGGCGGGGGGTAGCCGCCGGCCGGGCGCGGGTCACCCCCGGTCGGGGGATATCCCCCGTAGGGATATTCCGCGGTTGGCGCGGGTCGTCGGTCATAGGGTCCTACCAGGGTGGTTGGGTGCCGTTGGGCACGGTTGATCACCGCTGCGGCGGTGCGGGGTTCGCCCGGGGGTACGCCCGGGGGTGTGCCGGTCCTGGCACCCTGCCGTGTCAGGCGGCGCGCCGTGCGGTGCGTTTGCCGCGCGGCCGGCGGGCGAGTTGTTCCACCCCGGTCGGCTCGCCGGTGTCGGTGCGGGCGACGGCCTGCCGCAGGGCCGTGGTTTCGCCGAGGATCGGCAGCGGCGGCCGGGTCAGCATCGTGAAGGCCGCGGTCTCGCGGTTGGCGACGACGAGCCGGCTGGCGGTGGTGTACGCGTCGAGGTGGGACAGGTCGTGTTCGTCGAGCTCCGGCAGGGTGTGCCGGGCCAGTTGATGCGCGTCTTCCGGGCTGCAGTTGAAGTACACCTTGTTGCGGGCGTTCGCCGAGAGCGCGAGTTGGGTGTCGCGGGGCAGCTGGCTGAGGTTCTGGTGGGCCAGGATCAGCGACAGGTGGTAGCCGCGGGCCTCGGCGAGCATGTCCCCGACCGACCCGGCCAGGTTCAGCACGTTGTGCGCCTCATCGATGTACACGGAGGCGTCGCGGCGCCGGTCTTCGGGGATGCGGGCGCGGGCGGTGGCAGCCTGCCACACGGAGGCGAGGATCAGGCTGCCCATGAGTTTCGCGGTCTCTTCACCGAGTTGGCCTTTGGGCAGGCGGGCGATGAGGATGCCGCCGTCCAACACGGTGGCCATGTCGAAGCTCGAGGTGGCGACGCCGATGGTGTCGCGGACGAAGTCGCGCAACAGAAAGGCCCGGAGCCTGGCGAGGACCGGGCCGATGACCTGCGCCCGCAGGGGTGGTGGGGTGGCCTCGTACCACTCCCAGAAGCCCTTGAGCCCTTCGGGGTCGTCGAGGTCGACGGTGAACGCGGCCCGGAACTGCTTGTCGTTGAGTAGCGGCGGCACGAGGGTCAGGGTGGCGTTGGCTTTGCGCATCAGGGTCAGGCACGCGACGCGCAGCACGTCGTCGATGCGCGGGCCCCAGTGCCGCTGGAAGATCTTGGAGAAGATGCTGACGATGTTGTCGACGACGAGGTCGTCGTCGCCGCCGGTCAGGGGGTTGAGGGTGGCGCCGCGTTCCTGGTCGGGGTCGATGAGGACGAGCCGGTCGGCGACCGATGCCGGAAGCCGGTCGAGGATGTCCTGGGCGAGGTCGCCTTTGGGGTCGATGACGACGACGCCGCGGTGGGCGTTGACGTCGTCGATGACCATGTGGGTCATCTCGGTGGACTTGCCGGAGCCGGTGGCGCCGAGCATGTGGATGTGTTCCCGCGCGTCGGCGACGCGGAGCGCCACCGAGTGCCCGCCGACCTCGGCCCGGCCCAGCACTTTGGTGCCCCGGCCGCCGGTGGGCACTGTGACGGGGGCGGGGACGGCCTTGGCGCGGGCCCGGTCGAGGCCGGGGACGGCGACGTCGGTGGGCAGCGCGGCGAGCGTGGTGAGCTCGTCGGCGCAGAGCAGGAAGCCGCGGGTGAAGCGTCGCTGCGCGAGGACGGCGGCCGGGTGGGCCAGGTTGCGCCGGCGCAGCCTGTTGCGGCCGGTGTAGATGCCGTAGGACGAGGCGAGCGCGTGGGCGGCGGTGGCCAGTCGCCGGCGGATCACCTCGGAGTCCGCCGCCTGCGGGTTGGTGTCGGGCGTGCTGCTGCGGCCGGTGCCGCGGCTGGGTGGGGCGGCGACCGCGTAGCGGATGCCGGTCTCCCACTGCGGCTGCAGCGTCTTGTCCAGTCCCGGCCGGGCGTCGTGGTCGCGGATCGGGTCCGCGGTCACCGACCGCCCGGACCCGCCCCCGCGGGCGGTGTAGGTCCGGGCGGGGGTGATGAGTTCGGTGACCAGGTGCAGGCCACCGCGTAGCCACGCCGCCGGGTCCAGCACGCTGCTGGGTGGACGGCCGGTGCGGAGGGCGGCGGCGGCCCGCCGGGCCTGCTGCACCCGGCGGGGTGCGGCCGGTCGAGCGAGGATCTGCACACAGGCGCGTTCCCCGCTGGACAGGCCGGCGCCGGCCGCGACGAGGGCCCGGGTGGGGTCGGTGTCGTGGTCGGTCTGCAGGGGATACCAGGTGGGCAGCGCCGGCGCGAGGGCGCCGCCGACGTCGAGGACCCGGTTGCCGGTGCTCGGCACGGGGACCGGGTCGGTGGCCTCGGTGATGGTCGCCGACGCGCCGGGCCAGGCGGCGCGGACCGCGGCGGCGACCGGCCCGGCCGGGACGGTACCGGGCAGCCACACCTGGATGGTGAGTGCCCGGCCGGTCCACCGGTACTCCATCGCCACGTGCGGGGTGCCGTAGATGAGGCGCCGCCACCGTGACGGGGCGAGCAGCTCGTACAGGTTGGCCCACCAGGCGGTCGCACCCGCCGGGTCGACCTGCGGCGGCGGGGTGATCAGGACCTGCTGGGCGTGCCGGGCGAAGCGCTGGTGTCGCAGGGTGCGGACCCGCGCGGTGGTGACGACGGCCGCCACGATGAGCGCGGCGGCCACCGCGGCGAGCCACGGCCGGTGCGCGGTCCAGCCGGCGGCGGTCTGGATCAGGTCGAGCAGATGGGAGTGCGGGACGGCGGGGACCGTGGTGGGGTCCACCGACCGCGACGGTGCCGGTGTGGGAGGCATGGGTACTCCGGGAGGAGGTCCGATGTGGACAGATGACAGCACCGCGGTACGGCGTGCGGTTACAGGTCGGGGTCGTCGATGAGGTCGGCCAGCCCGGCGCAGAGCTGGTGCTCACGGGTGGACGCGACGGTGGTGAAGGCGACCCGGTGCGCGCCGGCGAGGAGGAGGGCTTCGCCGCGGCCGGCGGCCAGGAGCATCCGGGCCTCGCCACCGGTCAGGGCGAACGTCTCGGCGATCAGGTCGATGGCCTGCGGGGCCTGCCGCATCAGGATCTGGGTGGCGGCGTTGGCGATGACCGCCTGGCCCAGGTCGGAGCCGAGCAGGTCGGCGGCGTCCTGGGTGACCACGGCGACCCCGGCCCGCCGTTTCCGGGCGGCCTTGGCCAGGCGGTACAGGAACTTGGCGCCTTCGCCCTCCCGGAGCAGGGTCCAGGCTTCGTCGACGACGACGAGGCGGCGCGGCTGCGCCGGGCGTCCCCCGCGCCGGTCCGTGGTCCCGGCGGGGAGGTCGACGTCGCGCCAGATCGCGTCGAGGGCCAGGAGCATGCCGGGGGCGCGCAGTTCGTCGGCGAGCTGCCGGGTCGACCAGACGACGAGGTGGCCGCGTGGATGGAAGGTCGTCGGCCCGTCGAAGAGCTCGTTGAAGCTGCCGTCGGTCCACGGTGCGAGCCGGGCGGCGAGGGTCTGCGCCCCCGAGATGTCGGCGTCGTGCAGGGTGGCGGCCAGGTCGCGCAGCAGCGGCGCCGGCCGGGTCCAGGTGTTCGGGTCGTTGCTGATCCCGGCCTGCGCGTAGGTCGCCATGATGGCCCGGTCGAGGGCCGCTCGTTCCTCCGGTGGGGGCTGCTGGCCCAGCAGGACGGCGATGAGGGTGTGCAGGAACAGCGCCCGCCGGGTCAGCGCGTCCGGACGCCGGTCGCCGGCCGGGATGTCCAGGGGGTTGATGCGGATACCAGGGGCGCCGAGCTGGATGGCGGTGCCGCCGACGGCGTCGCACAGCCGCAGGTACTCGTCCTCCGGGTCGATGATGGCGACCTGGACGCCGTCGTAGAGCGAGCGCAGCGTCTCCAGTTTCACCAGGTACGACTTGCCGGCCCCGGAGCGGGCCAGGACCACGCTGTTGTGGTTGTCGCAGGACCAGCGGTCCCACCACACGACGCCGTTGGAGGCGCTGTTGAGCCCGTACAGCACCCCGCCGGCCGGGACGCCGTCGCCGGGCAGCGGCGCCGGCAGGTCGGCGCTGGCGAGGGGGAACGCGGCGGCGAGGGCGTCGGTGTCGAACACCCGCCGCATCCGCACTGCGTCCACGCCCAGGGGCAGGGTGCTGATCCAGCCCTGCAGCTGCCGCCAGGTCGCCGGCTGGGTGTCCAGCATCACCGATGCGGCAGCGGCCCGGACGTCGGCGACCGCCTCGACCAGGTCGTCTTCGGTGGGGGCGTGGACGCAGAGGTAGTGCCCGACCCCGAACAGCCGGGCGGCGCCGCGGGCCACACGCTCGGCGAGGTCGGCGGCGTCTTCGGCGGCGGCGTCGGTGACCGGGTCGCCGAGGCGGCCTTTGTCGAAGTCGAGGCGCCGGTTGGACTCGAGGCGTGCGCGTTGGCGCCGCAGGCGGCTGGCGGCGGTCGCGGCCGGGATCGGTTCGATGTGCTGCACGACGTCGATCCGGCCGGGCCAGGCCAGGAGGGCGTCCAGCCAGGCCAGGCCGACCTCGGGCGGATAGCCGGTGATGATCAGCACGGCGGTGTAGCCGTCACCGACCCGCAGCCAGCGTGGGGTGGACTCCACCGCGGCCGGGCCGATCGCCGCGGTCAGCACCGCGGCGTCGTCGCCCTCGCACGAAACACGGTGCCTCCGCTTGACGGCGCCGTTCGAGGTGGCTTCGGTGGTCTTGTGCTTGCTGCGGTTCATGCGCCGAGCTCCTCGTCGAGGCCGGGGGCAGTGATCGGGGCGTGCGCGGGGGTGCGCGGCCAGGACGCGTCGGTGTCCTGGTAGGGGTCGACCGCGGCGGTCAGCACCGCGGTGGCGGTGCCGCCGTCCAGGACCCGGGTCTGCGCGCCAAGGGTGGCCAGGGCGGCGGCGGTGTGTTCGGCGCGGCGGATCGCCTCGGTGGCGGCGCCGCGCTCGCCGGTGGCGGTGTGCGCGACGGTGACGGTGCGCCACAGCGGGTCCCGGCGGGCGGCGACGTCGAGCAGGAAGTCGCTGTAGTCCAGCGCGGCGTCGGCGAGCGCGGGGTGCGGCAGGGTCTCGGCGGCGTCGGCGACGCGGATGGCGTGGCTGGTCAGGTCGACGCGCTGGGCGGAGACCACCACCTGCACCGGCCCGGTCAGGGAGTTGAGCCACCGGGCGTACGAGCCGACCAGGGCAGCCTGCTCGGCGGCGGTGCGCAGGCCCACGTTGACGGTGGTCGCGGCGACCAGCGCGGTCGCGGTGCCGTCGCCGAGGTCGATGACCCCGTTGTCGGCGATGCCACGCGCCGGCAGCCGCAGCACGGCCGGCGGCGGCCCGTCCGCCTCGACCTGGGGCGCCCAGGCTGGCACCGGCACGACACCGGCGGTGGCCGGAACGGCGCGGCGGGGGGTGCGCCGGTTGACGATCGCCGCCCACAGCCACGCATCCAGGGGCAGGCCGTCGCGGCGGCCCAACGCGAGGGCCACGGCGACACCGGCGAGCGGGATGAGCATGATCGCCACCACCGGCAGCGGCAGGACATGGCCGATGGTGCGCAGGATCAGGTAGCCCAGCGCCGCGGCGGCGCCGATGATGGCGACCTGCCGGGCGGTCAGGCCCCAGACGATCCGATCGGGCGCCTCGATGTCTGCGGGTACCCGGGCATGCACTTCTTCAGCATCCACAATGGACTCCTTGGGGAGACGGCTCGATTGGCGCCGCTCTGAGCGGCTGGCGTGCCACCCCGTTCGGGGGGACGGCATATGCCATCTCCCCGACTCGGGTGGTGATCGGTTGTCAGGTGCGGGTTGGGCGGTGCCACTGGCTGCGGACGCGGCGGCGGGGTACCGGCCGGACCGGCTGGCGCACCGGCTGGGTCTGCGGCATCGCCGTGGCCGGGTTGACCCCGGCCGGAAGCACCGGACGGGGTCCGGCCGGCGGCGGTGGGGGCACCACACCGGCCGCCCGGATCGGCGGCCGTGACGAGCGCGCCGGCACCGCCCCGGATGCGGGCGTGGGCCGTTTGGGCACGGCCCGCCAGGCCACATCGACACCGGACGCGATGTCCTGCGTGGTGTACGGCCGGACCGGCCGTCCGGTCGGCCACGCCACACCCACGCGGCCCAGTCCCGCGCCAGCCTGTGACGGCAACCGGCCACCAGCACCGCCAGCACCAGCGCGGCCGCCGAGCATGAAGGGCATCCACGTCCGGCCGCCGCCAGCACCACGGGACCCCCCGCTGCCGAAGCCCCCGCCGGGGCGGCCACCCCGGCCGGCGCCACCGACTCCGGCTGCCGTCCGTGCGCCACCACCGCGCCGTATCGGCAGCCGCAGCACACTGGTCAGCTGCTGGATCAGCACCATCCGCACGAGCATCCCGGCCGGGTTCCGGCCGCCACCGCCGGTGACGAACCGGCGCATCAGACCGGGGATCTTGACAACAGCCCACAGCAGGCACATGACGATGAACAGGTTGAAGGTGCCCGTCGCGTCGTGTGGCAGACCCAGCTGCGGCGCGTTCGCGTCCGGGCTGAGGAACACCGACAGGGCGGTGTGCAGGGCGAGGGCCTGCAGCACGACCGTGGCGACGGTGGCCAGGATGGAGCGCCACCACAGCTTCGCGACGCCGTCGGTGAACGGGGTGGCGTGGCAGGCGAGGGCGAGGGGGCTGACACCGACCAGGACGATCAGCACGCCCATCCGCACGATGCAGGTGAGCAGCAGCATCCCGGTCAGCACCGCGATGATCAAGCCGATGATGACGGCGAGGACCGCGCTGGGTGGGTTGTTCAGTGAGTCGAAGGTGACCTGCGCCAGCCGCACGAGGGAGCCCTGCGCGGTCACGCCGTCGCCGGTGAGTGCCTCGGTGAACGCGTTGGCGAGCTGGATGACGTTCTGGCACAACGGGACGGCGAAGTTCGCCGCGATCCAGCCGATCACCAGCCGGGGCAGCAGTTCCCCGACGCCGTAGCGGGACTGCACGGTCCCGTTGGTCATTACCGCGATCCCCGCGGTCATGATCGCCAGGATGAAGCAGGCGTTGACAATCACCATGGCCTTGCCAGTGACGGCGGTGACCTGGGGCAGCGTGCTGACGTCCGGCGTGGTGAAGGCGGTGCTCGCCAGCAGCCCCCACAGCGTGCTGAGGATGGCCTGGATCGCTTCGGCGATCCAGGCGAACGCCCCGTTGAGCAGCCCGGTGACCATGTCAGCCGACCAGGATGTTGTTCAGGATGGTCAGGATGATCGGGGCCAGCAGGGCCAGGGCGTAGCCGATCCCCGCGCTTTTGAGCGAGCCTTTGGCCCGTTCGACCTGGGCGGGGTCGCCGCCGGCCATCAGGTACTGGGCACCGCCGATGGTCAGGAACAGCGTGGCGACGGCGGCGATGATGCCGGTGATCCAGGTCGTCAGGTTGCTGATGACCGTGGGCAGATCGTTGACGGCAAGAGGGATGCCGTCGGCGGCCGACGCGGGGGTGGCCGCGGCCAGCAGGGCTGCGAGGGTGGCCGCGACGATGGTCGCAGCCCGCCGGATGCCGTGACGGACGTTGGGGTTGCGGTGCATGGGTGCCTCACACCTCCCGCCCCAGCGGGCTGGGGCGTTCGCGTCGAGCGGATGGGAGGCGTCACCGCAGGGCGGCACGGGACAAGCCGTGGGAGCCTTACTCCTGCGCGGGTGCGATCAGCGGCGAGTGGTGACCACGGCCGTCTGGCTAGCCGGCGCCGCGCACGCCCTGTGGTGGCGCAGGGAACCACGGGACCCGCCCGGGAACTGTCCGAGGGGCGGTGGCGATTCCTTGCCCACCAAGGGCTGCGGTTGGGTACCCAACACAGCACTCGCGCCGGCCGGGGCACCCAACCGGCGGCCAACTGACCCAACTCGATCTTTACCGGCGGCCAGTCGGCCTCGACCGGCGGTGCTGCGAGAACGTCGGTGGCGTCGCAGGCACCCGGCGCCGTGGGACGTGCTCACCTGGTATGCGCCGTTGGGTAGCAGTCGATCAGCACAGCAGCGGGGCGACGACTCCGGATGGAGTCGTCGCCCCGCTGGCTTTGGCGCGGCCGCAGTGATCCTGCGGGTGGGCGGTCGGTCTCAGCCGGCGTCACCGGTCAGGAGGCGATAGACGTCGCGGGTCATCCCGTCCCGGTCGACGCTGAGCTCACGCGTGCCGTGCAACCGCAACGCGCAGGGGCCGGCCTCGCCAGGAGCACCCACACCGACCGGGTACGGGTGCCCGCGGCGCAGGACCAGGCTCCAGCGTGGCCCGTGCAGCAGCACCACGATGGGGCGGGCCTGCCGGTCCCGGCCGCCGGGCGGCGGCGCCACGACCACCGGAGCCTGCCGGATGAGGTTCTCCACGACCTGCCGGTCGGGCAGGACGAGCAGGTAGTCGCGCGGGTCGTCAAGGTCGAGCCAGATGTCGTCGGGGCTGGGCCTGACCGTGCGCACCGCGTGGCACTGGCCGGTCCGGGCGGCGGCCAGCAGGTTGGCGCCGCGCCGGCACCGCCGGTGCTGGCGCAGGTAGGCCGGGACCGGGGCGGTGGCCGGCCGCACCACGATGACCGGAAAGGGCCCCGGCTGCCCACGGCGCGGTACTCCGGCCGGGGGCGCCGACGCACCGGTGTTGCTCGTGGATGTCGCCGTCATGGCGTGCCCCCACTCACCGGTTCGCCGAACCTGCGGCAACCGGGACCACGTCGTCGTCACCGGCGGACGGGGCAATCCCGGACGTCTCACCGAGGGCCTGCGGGTCCGGGCTGCCGTGGGTCAATGGCACCAGGGGTACCCAGTCGAGCTCGCCGCCGCGGATCGCGTCGGCCAGGCGCCGTTCGGCCTTGCGCCGCCATGCCGCCGCCAAGGCCACGCTGAGGCCGAGCTTGTCGGCCACTGTGGCCAGCGCGACCTGGTCCAGGCGGGTGGCAGCGATCAGCAGGTACTCGTCCGGGTCGATGACCGCCTGGGCCACCGCCCGGGTCAGCACCCAGTCCGGGTGGTCCCACGGCTGCTGCGGCGGCATCGACCAGGTGGTCCGCACCCGGATCGCGTCAGACTCCGCTTCCCGGTCCCGGGCGGCCTTGACCGCCCGGACGCCGGCGTCGATGAGTTTCCCGGCGATGCGGGTGTCGCGCAGATCGACGCTGTGCAGCCGGTCCACGAACCCGGTCAGCAGTTCGCTGTCGCGGTCGCTGGAATCCCCGTGCCAGCCCTTGCCGAGCCTGCCGGCCGTGCGGCGCAGCCCCGGCATGGCGATGCCGACCGCGGCGATCACCCAGGCCGGGCCGTCCCGGCGGGCTCGCACCACCAGCTCCCGCCACACCTCGTCCCGCACCGAACGGGGCGTCGTGTCGTCGATGAGCAGCTGCTTCAACGCATCCAGGGACAAGATCCGGTTGGGCAGGCCGGGGAAGGCGCGCCCGTCGAAGGCGAGCGGCGCCGGCGGGCAGACCAGCAGATCGAACGCGCGCTGCGCGGCGTCGAGCGGCGTGCTCGGCCAGGACTGGTGCCGCATCCGACGGGTCCGACCGGACTGCGGGCCAGCCGCCGGCCGGGACGTTTGCGTGGGCATGTGGTGTGCTCCCGTGTCAGGCGAGATGCCCGCCCGGCCGCAGGAGCAGCCGGGTCGAGGGCGGGGACGCCGTCCATGGGCGCACGGCCACCCAACGCGTCGGCCAACCAGCCAACACCCAACCGGATCATGCCCGGGGCAAGCCGTGCCCGGCCTCGGGTTGGGCGGTTTGGCCCAGCTCAACGCCCGCATCACCGAGCCGACCACCGCCGTCCCGGAGATACTGCACCGGCATCCGTTCAGCCGGCGCAGTGGTGGACGACTTCGCAGCTCAGTGGGGGTTTGTTGGGTCCGTTGGGCGGGCCCGTCCCAACTGGGTTCCGCGCATGACGGATCATGCCGACCAGCGTCTCGAGACACCGGCAACGACACGCAGCAGGAACATCGCGGCTCCCCGCGTCGTGATCGTCGTTGCGGCGACGGCTTGCTCGGCGATGCGCAGCGGCCCCGGGTCCGGCGCGACGCGATTAGCCGAGCCGCGTCACCTTGTCCACGGTGTGGTGACGCGACGGTCCGGTCATCCGGACAGCGGGGCGGCACCGCGTCCAGTCACCGGTGATCCCGAGAGCCCCGTACCGGTGCAGCGGGTCGGCGCAACCGGGCGGTACCGGAGGGTGCTCACCGGCACACGGACCCGACCGGTACCGGCCGGCGACCGATGCGCGGTGACCGGTGCGGTACGCGAGGCACCCGCCGGATACCGGCGGCACCGGTCCCGTGCCCCAGCGGTCACCGGTCCGTCAGCGGTGTACCGGTCGAGGCATGGCCGCACCGCAGTGCCCGCGCCTTCGCCCTCGGCAACGCACAGCGACGGCCGGGGAGGCCGGGCGGCCGGGGAGGCCGGGCGGCCGGGGAGGCCGGGCGGCCGGGGAGGCCGGGCGGCCGTGATGGCCGGCGCCGCGCAGCACGTCCACGCGGCGGCCCGCATCGCGCCGCCGATCACGACGTCTGGCCTGTTCACGATGAGGAGTCTGCGCGTGGAGGGCGGACGGCCGGCCCGGCCGTCGGGCGGACCCGGCGGCAGCGCACCGCCCAGCGGGCGGATGACCAGCCGCCCGACGGTTGCGGAGATCGATTGTGGTCGCATCGGTGCGACCTCGATCGGGCAGCCGGTTCGATTACCAACCGGTCCGGTACCGGCGGACGCGAACAGGCTGGCGCCCGGTATCGGTACGGTCGGCCTGCCCGGTCACCGGGCGGCACCCGGCACCGGGCACCCGTACCGGGCGGTGCGCGCCGGTACCGGTCCGGGCGCGTGAACCGGTGACCGGGCATACGACCGGTACCTGTACCGGTGGGAGCGGGCGGGCGTACGGGTGCCGGAGTCGGCGCCATCAGGCGCCGCATCGGTACCGCTCGCTGCGCCCCGCGCCGGGTCTCGGGCCGCGCGCCGCTCGTCTGTGACGCTGCGCTCGATCCGAGCGCGCCGCGGGTCCGGCGACCGGGACCCGGGGCGGAGGTCGGGTGGCCGGGTGTTCGGCGTCTAGGACCGCCACGGGCATGGGGCCGGTCCCACCGTTCGCGCGCCAGTTGGGCAAGTCCGGCGTGTGGCAGAGGTCCGTTGGGTGGGGGTGCGTCGGGTCGGCGGCGTGGTTGGGTAGCCGACCAACGTCCGGCACGTGCGGCACCCAACTCGGTTGGCTCGGGCCGCCCGCTGGCACCCAACCGGGTTGGGCGCTGCTCTGGGACGCGGTTGGGCGGCCGGTGGTCCGGTTGGGTGCCGGTTGGGCGGACCTGTCCGGTCGAGGGCTGCGGGACGGCGGCCAGTTGGGCCTTGGGTGGGCGTGAACACGAGCCCCCCCACGCGGGAACCGCACCCGCCCATCACGAACGTCCCCGACAACTCCGACCGCGACCCCGACCGTCGCGACCCGAGCATCACGCACCACCCCGCCACCGCGCACCATGACCTGCCCGACCCCGCAGATGCCTCGGTCGCTGCTGGGGCCGCGGATGACGTGGACGACCCGCTGGCGTTGTCCAACCTGATCGCCAGCGGCGACATCGACGTCGTCCCCGGCGACCCGCCGGTGCCGATCGCGGTATGGCGCGTCGCCGACGTCGACGCCGGCTGGGGCCACCGCCGCCCCGACGCGCTGAGCCCCCGCCTGGCCGCGCTGCTGGTCGGCGTCCACACCCGTCCCGGCGACACCATCGTGTCGATCGGCGACGACCCGGCCCTCGCCGGCGCCGCCGGCGCCGGCGGCCGCGTCTACCGCAGCGTGACCCACCCCGACCGGCTCAACGACCTCGAGCACGCCGCCGGCACCGTCGCGTTGATCGTGCTGCCCTGGCCCCCAGCCGACCGGCCCGACGGGCTACACCGCGACGGCCTGATCGCCATGTTTGCCGCCTGCCGGTGGCTGATGGGTCCGGGCGGCTGCACCATCGTCGCCCTGGCCGGACTGTCCCCGCAGCAGACGTTCGCGCAGCACAGCAGCGCGCTGATCCCGGCCGCGCACCAGGCCGGTCTGGGCTGGCTGCAGCACATCGTCGCAATCACCGCACCGATCGTCGGGCAGCAGATCACCTGGCGGGCCCGGCCGGCCGACCCGGGCATGCTGCGCGCCGCCGCCCATATCAAGGTCCACCTGGACCTGTTCGTGTTCGTCGTGCGGGGCGGCCGCCGTGGCTGAACACACGACTACGCAGGCCGCCGGACCCGCCGTCATCGGCGCCGGTATGTCGCCCGGCTGCGGCGACACGCTACCGGCGTCGCTGGTGCCGCTGCTGTCGGTGATCCTTGTCGGGCAGCGCAGCCTCGCCCAGCAGCGCCACGGCCGGTATGTCGCCGGGTCCGGGGCGCACCCGGCCCGGATGGCACCTGACCTGGCCACCGCCCTCATCAACGACTACACCAAGCCCGGCGACCTGGTCTTCGACCCCCTCGCTGGCACCGGCACCACCCTGGTCGAGGCCATCCACGCCGGCCGCAACGCCCTCGGCATGGAGTACGAGCCCGGCTGGGTCGCCCTCGCCCGGGCCAACATCGACCTCGCCCGCCGCCAGGGCGGCACCGGACACGGCCGGGTCCTGCGCGGCGACGCCACCACCCTGCCCCGCGGCGTGTCCGGCGAGCTGCATGGCCAGATCAGCCTCGTGCTCACCTCACCGCCGTACGGCAAGACCATGCACGGGCGGGTCGAGCACCGCCGCGGGCCGCTGACCCGCTTCCACAACACCTACAGCCGCCAACCCCACCGCCTCGACGCCAGCAGCCAAGCGACCGCCTCCGCAGCGTCAAACCCAGCCAACCTGGCCTACCGGGGACGCGCCGGGCTGCTCGACGGCATCACCGCCGTGCTGGCCGGCTGCCGTCCGCTGCTCAAACCCGGCGGGGTCATCGCCGTGGTGACCCGGCCGTGGCGGCGCGACCACGTCCTGGTCGACCTGCCCGGCCAGACCATCCAGGCCGGTCTCGCCGCCGGCCTGGAACTCATCGCCTGCCGCCGCGCCGTCCACGCCGCGGTCCGCGACGGCCGCCTCGCGGCCCGGCACTCGTTCTTCCAACTCCATGTGGCTCGAGCCAGCCGCCGCAAGAACATCCCAGTCAGCCTCATCCAGCATGACGACATTGCCGTCTTCCAGGCCCCGACGTCTTCCGCGAGTTCCGGTGAACCCAAGTGTTCTCAACGGGATCCGAAGCGGTCACGGCGCTCATTGTCGCATGTGGACGCTTCGGTTCACGGCGAAGCCGACGGGCTGGCGTCATGAGTTGCGGGCAGTGGTATGCCAGCTTCTGCGACGGCGAGTTCGGAGCGAATGACCTCCAGCAGTCTGCCGATCCAGTTCGTGCCCTGATTCCTGCTGGCGACCCAGTAGGCCGAGCCGAGGTCGGCGTAGATGATTCGAGCGTCGCCGGTGGCGAGCAGGGTCTGCGCCATCTGGGGGTGCTGGAGGTATTTGGCGCGCAGCAGTACCGCCATGACGGCGAGGCGGGCGGCGGGCCAGCCAGCACGACGAGGTGCCTGCTCGGCGAGCGCGGCGGCGTCGTCGCCCTTTGGGGCTGCGGCGATCCGGTCGTGCCAACCGGGATCGCTGGTGGACAGGGCCCAGTATGCGTGCGTGACAGATGGATAGTCCCGGCCGTTGATGGTGATGGTGGCCCGCCAGCCGTTCTGGAGCACCTCGGTGCCCGGATGCTCCTGCCGTCCGCGGTAGATCGTCAGGGTGGCCGCCTGTGCGTGTTCGGCGCCGTCGGCCGGCGTACGCGTTTCCCGCACGGCGGCTGCGAGACTCCGGTCACGGAAGTACTCGATGGCCGTGGCGAGCACGTCGGCGGTTACCACCTCCTCATCCGGGTCCGCGTCGAGGTGGGCATCTACCGGGGTGACCAGGACTCGCAGGGGCCAGTCCCTGGCATCCATGTCGCCGAGCGCGTAGATGCGCAGGTGCTCGGGGATGGCGAGGTAGCGGTCGCGGACGGCGAGTCGATTGTCTTCGGTCGGGTCGGCCAGGTAGGTCTGGACGGCGACCAGACAACGCTCAGAGGAGTCTGGGCGGCCGTTGAGGAAGTCAAGCTCGTCGGCGACCTCGCCGAGCAGCATGTCGGGGTCGATCCAGGCGTCGGGCTCGGCGAATCGCCAACCGGCGACGTCGTGCGCCGAGCCACGCGCACCGTCCTGCAACGTGGTCGCGACCCGGCCGGACTGCAGGTATCCGCGCAATCCCGCCACGTCGGTCAATCCTCCGACCCCGCAGTCGATCGCGCCGTCGGCGTAGACGATCAGGTCGGCCAGGTAGTAGGTGTCGCCGTTGCGGGTGAAGATGTGTCGCCAGACACCCTCGACTCGTTGTCCGTCGGCGGTGCGGAACGTGCGCCGTCGCATGGTCACCGAAGAACAGTAGCCCGGCGACGACGGCCTCTCGGCCCAGTGACGGGTTACAACCGTTCACCGGTTCGGCTCGGTAGGTCCCCGCAGGAGAATTCGGGCGTTAGTCGCGTAGCGGATCGCGGTGCCTTCGCTGATGCCGAAGACGGCAGCGAGGTGCAGTGGATCGCCGCCGGTGACGATGGCTTCGTCGAGTTGGCGGTCGATGCGCAGGCGTTCGAGGTTTCCGGCCAGTCGCCGCAGATTCAAGATCAGCGCGTGGCTGACCGGGCCGTGGTGCAGCGCGGTTTCCTTGCTGACCAGCAGATGCGGGTTGGCGGTATTGGGCCAGCGGCTGCGCCGGTGCTCGAGCCAGCCGATGAGTACCTGGTAGGTCAGGTCGTCCAGTGGCCGGTCGTGACCGCTGATGGTGATGCGCCGCGCTGGGAGATCGACGTCGTCGAGGTGCAGGGCTCGGATCTGGCTTGGCCGCGCCGCATGCACCGCGGCGAGAACGAGGAACAGCCGGGCCTGCGGCGTGATCGCGGCAGCCACGGCTTCGGCGAGCTCGTCCGGGCGCAGCGGCTGCCAGATGCCGTCCGGGACGTGCGGGTTGCTGATTCTGGCGGTCGGGTTGCGGAAGATCAGGTTGGTGCGTTTGGCCCAACCGAACAGGGACCGCAGCGCGCTCGTCGCGGTCTGGCGGGCGTGGCCAGACACCGTCGCCAGGTAGGCGATCACGTCGTCGCGGACGATCTCGCGCAGGTGGTGGCGGGTCGACCAGCCGGCCAGGGCCGGCACGACGGCGGCGACGTAGCCACGGACAGTCTCGGGATGGCGGGCGCGGGTGCGTGGCCCACCATCGCGCAGGACGCGGGCCCACTGCAGCACGTCGCGGCCGATCGCCGGGGCGAGGATGGCGATTTTGGTGTCCAGCCACGATTCCAGCGGGGCGGGACGGTCGCCGACGACGACACCCATCGTGGACAGGATCTCCACCACCAGGTCGAGGTTGGTGGACTGCCGCGCGAGGATGCGTTGGAAGTCGCTGACCCGGATCTGCTCGCCTTCGACGTGGTTGGCCAGCAGCATCACCAGGACCCGCTGTATCGCGCGGCGGATCTCCGGACGCCAGCCGCGGGCCTCCCCGGTGCTGTGGGCCACGTGCAGCGCCCACGCCAGCCACGGGTTGTCCGGCGCGGGTCCGCTGCGCAGGTCGATACGGCTGTAGCGGTAGACGCGTGGGCCGGCGTCGAACAGCGGCGGCTGGATCCAGCCGGTGACCGGCCGGGTCACCGGCGCGGGCGGCGGCTTGAGCGGCCGACCTTTGGCGCCGCGGCGGCGCTCGATGGTGCGTGGCTTGGCCCGCCGCCGGTCCAGGTCAGCCAGGAACAGCTGGTAGTGGCGGATGTTGCGCAGATAGGGAGCCAGCAGCACCGCCGACCGGGCGGTCTCCGCGAGGACTGCGCGGTCGGCGCGGGCCTGACACCAGCACAGCCGGCAGTACCCATGCTTGAGCCGCTCCCACCGGTGGCACGCGGCGCACTCGCCGGGAAGTTGGGCGTGCCGGGGTGCGGCGAAGTTGTAGCAGGCCAGGCACACGCCCTGCGCGTAGGTCAGGCCCCAAGCCAGGCACGAGGCGCAACTGGTGACGGCGCGGCGCACGATGCTGCCGTCGCTCTGGCGTGCGACCACGGGTCAGGCCGGTGGCAGGGAACGCCCGTCGCGGCGGCGTGGCACCACCGTCAACCCGGCGGCGCCAGCGGCGGCACGGGCCGTCTGGCCGGCGTCGATCGGCTTGGCCACCGTGTCCGGCTCGGGGATGAGCAGGCCGCCGACCTCACAGCCGAGCACCACGCAGATGACGTCCAGGTCCGTCAGCTTGACCGTGACCGGCTGCCCGGACCACAGGCCGGACATCTTCCCGGCGGAGATCACCAAACCGTGGTCGGCGAGCAGGCGCTGCATCTCCGACGCCTTCCAGATACCACGGTTGGCGGCAGCCAGCCGCAGGTTCCAGCGCATTGGAGACCACCTTGCCCACATTCATCATCTGTGCCCACCGCCCGTCCCGGGTCGCGCTGCACACGCACACCCGCGACCTGCACGCCTCCTCTTCGATCGGCCAGGAGATCCAGCTGCGGCAGTTCCTGCTCAGCCAACCCGACTGGTACCCGATCGCCGACTACCACGACTACGGCAGCAACGCCCGCCGCACCGGGCCGGCGTTGCGGCAGGCGGTCGCCGACGCCCGCACCGGGCAGTTCGACGTCCTGCTCGTCGCACGACTGGGCCCACCGTGCTCGGCCGCATGGTGGGCCCAGTCGCCGCAGTCCTGGCCGACCTGGACCGGGCCGGCGTGGCCCTGCGCACCGCGGACGGCGCGGTGGACACGTCCCACCCGACCGACCGGCTGCTGCTGGCGATGCTGACCGTCGTCGCCGGGTTCGAGGCCGCCCAAGACGCCGCACTCGACGGCTTCGCACGCGCTCGCCGTCGTCACCGCCGCGCGCATTGGACCGCGTGTCGGGCCGTCCGAGCGCGGCTGAGGGAAGAAGAGGACCACCGTCATGGCGCGTCGCGCCACCACCCGTGCCGTCGCGCAGGCCGCCGACAGCGGCCTGCGGGTGGCCATCTACATCCGCCGCTCCACCGACGAGGAGCACCAACCCTTCAGCCTGGAAGCCCAGCAGACCAAGCTGGACGCCTACGTCGTCTCGCAACCCGGCTGGCGGCTGGTCGCCGTGTACTCCGACGACGCCTCCGGCGCCAACCTGGACCGCCCCGGCCTGCGCCAGGCGCTCGCCGACGCCCGCTCCGGGCAGTTCGACATCCTGCTGGTCTACCGCGTTGACCGGTTCACCCGCCGCATCCGCGACCTGTCCTACCTCGTCGACGAACTCGACCACGCCCACGTCGCGTTCCGCTCGGCCACCGAACCGTTCGACACCGCCACCCCCGCCGGCCGGATGATGGTCCAGATGTTCGCCGTGTTCGCCGAGTTCGAGCGCGAGATGATCGCCGACCGGGTCGTCAACGGCATGGAACGGAAGGCGGCCAAGGGTCAGTGGACGCTCGGGCAGGTGCCATACGGCTTCGCCCGTGAAACCGATGACACCCTAGTGCCATCGACGACGAGATCAGCATCGTCCAGGAGATCTTTCGCCTCTACACGCGACGGCGGATGGGTACGCGCGCGATCGCGACGTACCTCAACCGGCAGGGACAACTCCGCCGCGGCGCACAACGCAAGGCCACCGGGCAGGGCCCCGCGCGGCCGTGGAGCCACAAGACGGTCGCCGACATTCTCATCAACCGGGTCCACCTCGGCGAAGTCCACTTCCGCGAGGTCATCGCGACCGATGCCCACGAAGCGACGGTCGATCCGACCACCTTTCGACCTGGCGGAGGAGATCCTCGCGCAGCGCGGCGAAGTACCGACGAAGGCGTCCAGCCCCTCCGACTACCACCTCACCGGCAAAATCACCTACCCCGCGTGCACTCGCCGCTACGTCGGCACCAACGCCGGTGGACGCAGCCGCACCTACCGCTACTGCACCTGCTGGACCCGCAGCCGCTACGGCGTCGACCACTGCGCCGCCCCCCGCATCCACGCCGACGCCCTCGACAGTCTGGTCCTCGACATCCTTCGCGATTTCTACACCAACCACCTCACCGAAGCATTGGATGCGATCACGGCAGCGCGGGCGCAGCACCATCGCGCGCGAGGCGGCTACGAGCATGAGCTGACAACCATTGAAGATCAACTAGCCGCGAAGGAATCAGTGGTCGACAGGTACCTCACCGACTATGAGGAAAACAGGATCGAGCGCGACACCGTCGCCGAACGGATCGAAAAGATCTCCGAGCAGATCCGACAGCTGCGCCACCGCCGTGACGAGTTGACCTTCCTCCTCGACGTCGACGCAGACGAACCTGACGGCACCCACCTCGTGGAGATCCGCGACCGCATCGCTGAGATCATCGAGACGGGCAGCGCGGCCGAACGCAAGGCGATGTGCGAAGCCCTGCTCGCCGAGGTACGCATCGACCGCGAGACCGCGACACCAGTAGTCCGCATCCCGCTCAGCAGGGCGGACAGGCCCTCGATCCTGCACGCAGAAGCGCGAACCGCGGATCGGAATGCGGTTCGCGCCTGTCCACCTTCGTTGGGCCGGTCGGGACTCGAACCCGTGGCACCCCGCCCCCTCCCCTACCGATCCCGGTGATCACCGCCGAGAGCGTGTAAGCGCCGGGCCAACTCGGCAGCTCGTACCTCCGACCCATACCCCTTGGGATCGGAGCGCTACCTGCCGAGCCGCGCCTCCTGCCAGTTGGGTCCACTGACCATGCCAGTTGGGTCCGTTGGCCCCTGCTGGTTGGGTTGGTTGAGTCCGGTTGGGCCCCGCTCAAGCCGCAGGTGCCGAGTTGGGCGACCCAGTTGGGCCATGGGTGGGCGTGAACAAGCCTTCCGCTCACGACGCCGCAACTGCCGACGACGACGCGACCGAACCACGCCCGCACATCGGCACTCGCACCGACAGGTCGACGTCTCACCCACGGGGCCTAATGCTCATTCCCCCAGATGAGCCGCCCGTGATCACGCCATCCGCCGCACGCGCAATGCTCAAGATCCTCGTCGCAGCACGTGAACGATGCTCACGGCCGCCGATGCATCGCAGCGCATCCTCACCCAATCGTCCCGAGCCCGAGAAGGCGGATACCTGACGTCGCCTTCCCCCTCCAACGCACACCAACCACAGACCGCACGCCGACCCACTACGCAGGAGCGATCATGGACTTTGCCTTCTACGGACTGGCGGCCACGACAGAGCGCCGTGCCGCCCGAGCCCTCCACACCGACCAACTCGCCGACGCGACCAGCCGCGTGCAACGGCACGGCGGCCACATCATTGCCGACTATTTCCACTCCTCCAGGCGCCGCCAGCACGTCATCCCGGATCCGAACCCAAGCTCCTGGGGCAGGAACTCCCACTGGATGCCGGTATGCAGCACGAACAAGATCCCGCACAACACCTGCCGATCCGGGACCCGATTCCGACCGGGACGCCGCGAATCGCGTGGGACATGTCTGGGCAGCAGTGGCTCGATCCGCTCCCACAACCCATCGGGCACGATCCACGGCGGCTGCTCACCACGCCGCACAGCTCAGCACGGTAAACGATCGTCTACAAGGGACACCCGTTGTGTCATTGACCATCTTTGTTAGGAACTCTTAACCACCCCAGCAACCTTTCCCGGGACTGGGCCATCCCCGCGTGCGCGGGGAGCACTGGTGTGCCAGCAGCCAACCAGGCCATTGTGTATGGACCGTCCCCGCGTGCGCGCGGAGCACGCTTCGGTACCTCGATTGAGGCTCTGCGTGTGTGGACCATCCCCGCGTGCGCGGGGAGCACACGTACCGGTAGAGCCACCGGGGCCCGGTCTGCGGACCATCCCCGCGTGCGCGGGGAGCACCGCCTTGCCGCCGCGATGCGCATCGTGGCGCGCGGACCATCCCCGCGTGCGCGGGGAGCACAGGCGCTGTTGACCGCAGGCAAGGGCGCCCGACGGACCATCCCCGCGTGCGCGGGGAGCACGCCGTCAGCAGCCCCAGACCCGACTGTGGCGTCGGACCATCCCCGCGTGCGCGGGGAGCACGATCGGTAACAACCCGATCAAGGTCAAAGCCCGGGACCATCCCCGCGTGCGCGGGGAGCACGTCCTACACCGCCCAGGCGACCGGCGGTCAGTCGGACCATCCCCGCGTGCGCGGGGAGCACTCGCATACGTCCGGGCGTGGGCAGTCCGGGTTGGGACCATCCCCGCGTGCGCGGGGAGCACTCGCATACGTCCGGGCGTGGGCAGTCCGGGTTGGGACCATCCCCGCGTGCGCGGGGAGCACTCGCATACGTCCGGGCGTGGGCAGTCCGGGTTGGGACCATCCCCGCGTGCGCGGGGAGCACCGCACCCGCACCGGTCAGAGAGGCCGTGGCTCCGGACCATCCCCGCGTGCGCGGGGAGCACTGGACTTGCACCCGGACGACCGGGCGGAAGACCGGACCATCCCCGCGTGCGCGGGGAGCACTCCCTGTCCCGCTGTGGAGTTGTCCTCGCTGCCGGACCATCCTCGCGTGCGCGGGGAGCACGTCTCGACGAACAGGGTGCTGGTGTAGAAGTCGGGACCATCCCCGCGTGCGCGGGGAGCACGTCTTGGTCAACATGGCGAACGAGATTGAAGCCGGACCATCCCCGCGTGCGCGGGGAGCACAAGATGTCCCGGTTGTTCCACAGCGGGTAGTCCGGACCATCCCCGCGTGCGCGGGGAGCACGGCTCCTCGGTCCCGTCGGTGTACTCCCACACCGGACCATCCCCGCGTGCGCGGGGAGCACCGAGGACCGCGCCTACCTGTACCTGCCCGGTGAGGACCATCCCCGCGTGCGCGGGGAGCACCGAGTTCTTCGAAGCCGGTCTTCCTGGCGCCCAGGACCATCCCCGCGTGCGCGGGGAGCACTAGCCTTCATCGTCGAGCGTGCCCGCGACGAACGGACCATCCCCGCGTGCGCGGGGAGCACAACGTCTTGGCGAACGCGTCGGCGCTGGACGCGGGACCATCCCCGCGTGCGCGGGGAGCACGGCTTTCATGGCGATCATCGGAGTCTTGACCTCGGACCATCCCCACGTGCGCGGGGAGCACAGCCACACCGAGGAGTGGAGCTTCCTCGAACGGGGACCATCCCCGCGTGCGCGGGGAGCACGCCGGCGGCCGGGACGCCGCGATCCAGCAGCAAGGACCATCCCCGCGTGCGCGGGGAGCACATCGCCGCGCTGGTGTGCTTCCTCATCGCCGCCGGACCATCCCCGCGTGCGCGGGGAGCACGTGCACCTGCGGAGCACCATGGATTGGCGGTACGGACCATCCCCGCGTGCGCGGGGAGCACGTGCTGCCGTCGCGCCGCTTCCGGCCCATCACCGGACCATCCCCGCGTGCGCGGGGAGCACGCGCTGCAGTACGCCCGCGCGGCCGCGAGGTTCGGACCATCCCCGCGTGCGCGGGGAGCACGTGCTCCGCGCCGCGGGCGTCGACCCGGACTGAGGACCATCCCCGCGTGCGCGGGGAGCACGCAATGCTATTGCCAGTACCCTTGTCCTCAGTCGGACCATCCCCGCGTGCGCGGGGAGCACAGATGCGCAAGGCGACAACCGCCGATGAGGTGAGGACCATCCCCGCGTGCGCGGGGAGCACGCGCATTATCTGCAGCTCGGCCAGCGGGTCGATGGACCATCCCCGCGTGCGCGGGGAGCACATGCGGCCCGGCACCAACACGGCAAGCGACGCCGGACCATCCCCGCGTGCGCGGGGAGCACTTCGCCACGAGCGGCGTCTTGCGCTGAAGGGGCGGACCATCCCCGCGTGCGCGGGGAGCACGACGGGCTGGTAGTCGCTCACTGCTCTTCTCCGGACCATCCCCGCGTGCGCGGGGAGCACGAGGACGGCTTGTACCTGCTGCTCGGCGAGGTCGGACCATCCCCGCGTGCGCGGGGAGCACGGGTCGTAGCAGATCAGGATGTCGGAGATCGGGGGACCATCCCCGCGTGCGCGGGGAGCACTTCTGCGCCGCCGCCGGCCGCCGCCCGGTCATGGGACCATCCCCGCGTGCGCGGGGAGCACGTCGACTACCGCCCGACCCGCAAACCGGCGTCGGGACCATCCCCGCGTGCGCGGGGAGCACTCGGTGTCCGGCCCGTACTCGTGGCCCTTCGACGGACCATCCCCGCGTGCGCGGGGAGCACGTGCCGTCGCGCAGGACGGCGGCGATGCGCCGTGGACCATCCCCGCGTGCGCGGGGAGCACGGATCGCTCATCTTCCGGCCGGGGTTCGGCGGCGGACCATCCCCGCGTGCGCGGGGAGCACGCGGCAAGGGCGAAGAGCAGGCCCTGGCCGCGCGGACCATCCCCGCGTGCGCGGGGAGCACGAAAGACACCATTTCGTTTTCTCCCTCTCCTTGGGACCATCCCCGCGTGCGCGGGGAGCACGTCAGGGTCGTCTCCGCGAACGTATTCGAGTAGGGACCATCCCCGCGTGCGCGGGGAGCACCACATCGCCGGCGAGCCCGGGCACCCTCGACAGGGACCATCCCCGCGTGCGCGGGGAGCACATGTCGTTGAGCTTCTGGTTGATGGTGCGGACCGGACCATCCCCGCGTGCGCGGGGAGCACGTAGATCGCTGTGGCCGGACCGGCGGGCGTCCAGGACCATCCCCGCGTGCGCGGGGAGCACCGTACTGATCCTGCTGGGTCATTGGGTGGTCAAGGGACCATCCCCGCGTGCGCGGGGAGCACTGAGGTCCGCGCCGCACGTGGCGCACTTGTTCAGGACCATCCCCGCGTGCGCGGGGAGCACGCGTACGCGGCGGACTTTCCGGTGCTGATGGACGGACCATCCCCGCGTGCGCGGGGAGCACGAGGCGGTCCTGATCTAGGGCCTGGCTGCACCCGGACCATCCCCGCGTGCGCGGGGAGCACCCGAATCCCTTGGCGCTCGTCGGGGTGAACTCGGGACCATCCCCGCGTGCGCGGGGAGCACACCGCCGGTTCCGGGCAGACGATCATCTCGGAGGGACCATCCCCGCGTGCGCGGGGAGCACGGTGATGATGGCGGGGCAGGGAAAGCACCTCTCCGGACCATCCCCGCGTGCGCGGGGAGCACGCGGACGAGACGGCCGCGGCCGAGCCGCTGGCCGGACCATCCCCGCGTGCGCGGGGAGCACGGCGCTACTCCCGAGGCACCGGAACCGAAGAATGGACCATCCCCGCGTGCGCGGGGAGCACTCGGTTACGGGCAGTCCGCGCGCCGCCGCGTTCGGACCATCCCCGCGTGCGCGGGGAGCACTTGTTCGGCCGGCCGCGCGGAACGCGAGGCTCAGGACCATCCCCGCGTGCGCGGGGAGCACATCGGCTCCCGCTAACCGGAGTGGTGCCTCCAGGGACCATCCCCGCGTGCGCGGGGAGCACCCGAACGCGACCTCGCTGGTTGCGTCCGTGTCGGGACCATCCCCGCGTGCGCGGGGAGCACGAGACGGCTAGCGCCAACGACGGGGCCATGGTGGGACCATCCCCGCGTGCGCGGGGAGCACTCCTGGATGCATTTTGGGGCTTTGGCCGCTAACGGACCATCCCCGCGTGCGCGGGGAGCACGTTCACGGTCACATCGTCACGGGCAGCGGCTGCGGACCATCCCCGCGTGCGCGGGGAGCACACCGTCTGGCCCAGCAAGTTCTGGACGACCTGCGGACCATCCCCGCGTGCGCGGGGAGCACTTAATGACCGCGTCAATAAACGACTGCTGCCAGGGACCATCCCCGCGTGCGCGGGGAGCACACACCCGCCCGGAACTTCCGGACGATCACGGCCGGACCATCCCCGCGTGCGCGGGGAGCACGGCGCCCAGGACGTGAACCCGTGGTTCATCGAAGGACCATCCCCGCGTGCGCGGGGAGCACGAGACCGACGCCGACGGCAACCTGCACTGCAAGGGACCATCCCCGCGTGCGCGGGGAGCACACCCCGGGGTTGGTGAGGGTGGCCCCGCTGACAGGACCATCCCCGCGTGCGCGGGGAGCACAGCGTCTCCTCCGACACGGTGATCGTGATCTCTGGACCATCCCCGCGTGCGCGGGGAGCACGCCGCCGACCAGATGATGAACCGCGGTCGCTAAGGACCATCCCCGCGTGCGCGGGGAGCACGACACTGCGCAGGCGGCGACCGGCACGGTGGAGGGACCATCCCCGCGTGCGCGGGGAGCACGTTCGGCCAATTCGGCGTGAAGCTCACAGTCCCAGGACCATCCCCGCGTGCGCGGGGAGCACAACGGCTGGCGGCCCACGCCGAGCCGATACAGCGGACCATCCCCGCGTGCGCGGGGAGCACCCGCGGGCGATGGCGCGGCTGCCGGCGGACATGGGACCATCCCCGCGTGCGCGGGGAGCACTTTGCCGCCATGTTGTCGAGGCTGTTCGTCGCCGGACCATCCCCGCGTGCGCGGGGAGCACGCCATGCCTCTCGTCACCGATGTATCGATCAACGGACCATCCCCGCGTGCGCGGGGAGCACGCGGCATCCGCCCCGATCCCGTCGATGAGCACGGACCATCCCCGCGTGCGCGGGGAGCACGACTTCAGCCTCCTCGACGGGCCGCGGATCCAGGGACCATCCCCGCGTGCGCGGGGAGCACTCAGTTGCCATGGATCACCCCGTGGAACGGGCAGGACCATCCCCGCGTGCGCGGGGAGCACGGGACGGGCCAGGGCGGCGGCCAGGGTCACTGCGGACCATCCCCGCGTGCGCGGGGAGCACGCCGAGCTGGCTCACTTGGCCGCCTCCTCATCCGGACCATCCCCGCGTGCGCGGGGAGCACGTGGCTGCGTTCGAGTAGAGCGCAAACCACCAGGGACCATCCCCGCGTGCGCGGGGAGCACGTCGGCGGCGGCCGGCCCGGCCTCGGTGGCGCCGGACCATCCCCGCGTGCGCGGGGAGCACGACCGTGAAGAACAACTGCCGGCCGTCGGACAAGGACCATCCCCGCGTGCGCGGGGAGCACGACAGCGCCAACCAGAAGCGCGCCGAGCTGGTGGGACCATCCCCGCGTGCGCGGGGAGCACGCGAGCGGCGGCGTGCGGTTCGCCGTCGCCCTGGGACCATCCCCGCGTGCGCGGGGAGCACAAGAGCCCGCCGGGATTGGCCGGCGGGCTCCCCGGACCATCCCCGCGTGCGCGGGGAGCACGTCGGATGCCTACCTGTGCAGCGGCCTGGTGTTGGACCATCCCCGCGTGCGCGGGGAGCACGTCCGCGGCGAGATCGGCAGGCTCAACCGGGAGGGACCATCCCCGCGTGCGCGGGGAGCACACTTGTTGACCTGCGGCCCTGAAGATCCAGATCGTCAATTCTCTTCACTCGGTATCGACGATTGGCCAGATCCGCGTGTCCGGCGGCCGAACCGTCGACGGCGTGATGCGTTGCTCCAGCCTTTCGGCAGTGCGGCGTTGAATACTGGTGCGCTGGGTCGTCGGATGAGGGTGATGCCGTCGAGGTCGACCGGGGTCCAGTGGTGGTCGTGTACCTCGAACCTGAGCCGCTGTTCGCCGTTGGTCTGGAACACCATGATGGCGCGGCCGGGGCCGGCCATGTCGATGACGCGTGCCCAGAGTCTGCGTCGGACGCGGGTGCTGACATGCCCGACGTAGACGCCGGCGGATAGTTCGAGGAGCCATTGGGTGAGGTGGCCGCGTAGCCCGGCGGGGCAGGCGGTGAGGATGATGACGGTCATCAGAAGTCGATGTCCTCTCCGCCGGCGTAGTTGCGGCCTGCCGGGACGTCGAATCCGTGATCGTCCCAGAGGCCGATCGACGTTTCTTCGTCGTCGATCTCGCCGGTCGGGTGTGGCTGGAGTAGCAGGGCGCGGATGTCGTGGACGCAGCGGCTGAGGATGGCGCCGTCGTGGATGCGGTCGCGGACAGCTCGGCGGGTGTCGGCACCGATGTCGGTCGAGTTGCTGGCGGCCACGTCGAAGGCCACGGGGATGGTGATGTCGGCCTTATAGAGGTCGGCGATGTCGTACACGAATGCGCGCTCGTGTCCGGTGTGGACGAAGCCAAGGCCGGGGGCGGCGCCGACGGCGACTATGACGGCGTGGACGATGCCGTACAAACAGGCATGCGCGGCGGACAGGGCCTGGTTGACCGGGTCACCGGCGGTGAAGTCGGCTTGGTCGTACTGCCGCTGGTTCCACGCCACGCCGGTGCGGGCGGCGTGCTCGCGGTAGATCCGGCGGACGCGTGCGCCTTCCTTGCCGCGCAGCTGCTGCATGGTCAGCCCGGTGGTGTCTTCGCCGGGGAACCGCATCGCATACATGCTGCGGGCTACGGCGAGGCGGCGTCCGCGGTGGCTGACCGCGGCGGCCTGCGCGACGAGCAGCCGGGTGGATGCGGCGAGGGAGCGGCCGTGGGCGTAGTAGCGCACGCCCCGCTCGCCGACCCAGACGGCGGTGGCGCCGTGGTCGGCGAGCAGGGCGATGGCCTGGTGCGTGATGCTGGTCCCGGGTCCCAGCAGCAGGACTCCGATGGATGCGGCCGGGATGTGCACGACGCCCCGGTCGTCGGTGGCGGTGATGGCGTTGCTGTCGCGGTGGATGACGCTGCGTTCGAGGTAGATGAAGCTGATCCGGTCCTCGGCCCGGGTGAGGGCGGGAAGGTCGGCCGGCGGTACCCCGGGGATCTGCATCGCTGGTCCGGGTCAGCCGACCGGGGCGATGGTGAGCAGCCCGCAGCCGTAGGCTTTGCCGTGGCCGATGCCGCCGGTGAGTGCCTGCCGGAACGCGGCGGCGTCGGCGACCTCGAGGACACCGTCGTAGGTGGCGGTGGTGAGGCTGACCGTGTGCATGCCGC
Source organism: Dactylosporangium sp. NPDC049140 (assembly GCF_040648435.1). NCBI lineage: Bacteria > Bacillati > Actinomycetota > Actinomycetes > Micromonosporales > Micromonosporaceae > Dactylosporangium > Dactylosporangium sp. NPDC049140. The sequence goes on from NZ_JBEZDS010000049.1 coordinate 55,579, forward strand.
GTTTGAACGTCAGGGTCTGCCGGCGGTGCAGGGCGAGGTTCGGTGCGCCGTCGCGCTGGGCGGCGACGGTGAACCCGCAGCGGGCCGTCCGGTCGAGCAGCCACTGGACCTGTTCCCCGGCGCGGAGCCGGCCGAAGCGTTGGGTGTCCTTGGACTCCGGGGTTTTGCGGCCGCTGTGGCTGGGGTTGGCGGTGAGCCGGAACGCCCACCGCTGCCCGGGCTGGAGCGAGGTGAGCAGGCCGTCGTAGGGGCGGGTGGTCCACGCCTCGGCGGTGTCCCGCCCGCCGGCCTGTTCGACCAGGTGGGCGAGGTCCGGAGCGCCGGGGCTCACGAGATACAGGTGGACGGTCCCGCCGGCGGTGGTGTCCAGCCGCCACAGTGCTCGCGCGCCGGGGCGTTCGTAGTCTTCGGGGGCGGCGAACGCGGCCCGGACGGCGGCGTGCATGGCCTGCGGCGAGCCGAGGAGCTTGCGGGCTCCGCGGCGGGCCGGGTCGATGGTGCACCGGGTGAGGTACATAGTCAGCCTCCCAGCAGGCTCAGCGGGTCGTGCTCGGCGACCGCGGCACGTTCCACCAGGTCGTTGTCGACGTCGATGTGGCTGCGGTGGACGGCGCGCCAGGCGTGCTGGCGGTGGGCCGGGTCGAAGCTGACCGGCATGTCGTGCACCGTCTCGGCGGTCGGGTCGCCGGGCCGCGCGTCACGGATGATTTCGAGGCGGACGGTGCGGGCGGCGCGTCGGCGGTGCCGGTCCGCGGCGATCCACGGCCAGGTGGTCAGCGCCTCGTCGACGCTCTGTTCGTGGACGCCGCAGGTGATCGGGCCGACCGGCGGGCAGGACCGCCGGCCGAGATACAGCGGGAAATGCGGCCGGTGCAGCGCCTCGTCCAACCCGTGCAGCAGTTCCCGTTCCCCGCCGACGACCGCCACGAAGGCGGCGTCGGCGAGGTAGAAGCGTTCGGTCAGCGGCGCGCTGATCCGGCCGTCGAGGCTGCGGGCGGTCTGGAAGTCGCGCAGCACCTGGCCCGGCTGGTCCAGGCGGACGCCGAACTCCAGACCGAGCAGCTCGGTCAGCGGGTCGGTGCGGCGGATGCCGCGGGCCGCGGCGAGCAGGCCGATGACACCGCTCTTCGTCGGGGCGACTTCGGTGCCGCGGCGGGCGAAGCGGCTGGAGGCGCCCCACGCCTGCATCGGCGCGGCGAGCCGCAGCACCAGCACGGTCATGCCGACCGGCCGAGGGCTGCGGCGACGTGCTCGCCGACACCGGTGACCAGCTGCGGGAACGGCACCGCCATGCCAAGGTCGGCCAGCGCCGCGGTCTGCTCGCCGACCTGGGTGACCCAGCTGCCGGTCGGCGTTTCGCCGTAGGCGTGCTCGACCGCGCCGATGTGGGAGGCGAGCGCGTCGGCGGCGAGCTTGACCCGGCCGGCGGCCTCGGTCTCCTCGATCGGCTGCTCGAACGCGCCGACCATGTTGATCGGCTGCGTGTCACGGGCGCGGACCACCACGGCGTCGGGAAGGGTCCGGTGCGCGAAGGTGTTCTGCTTGCCGGTCGGGACGCTGCGAGAGAACGCGGTGAGGAACGCCTCCACGGCGGCGCGGGTGGCCGCGGCGTCGCCGAGTGTCTCGTGCAGCGCGGCGACGTTGATGGTGGCGTAGCGGTACAAGGTGCAGGAGTTGAACTCGACGGTGCCGATCATGCCGGCGCCGGTCTCCGCGGCGTCGGCCTTGCGGTCGTCGACGGCGGTGAAGTAGTCGTATTCGTTGTCGACGGCGTGGACGCTGATCGCGTGGGCGACCTGGCAGGCTGCGTCGACGTTGATGTCGGGCATGTCGGCGACCATCCGGCCGAACATGGCGATGTCGACCGAGTGCTCGGTGTTGGCGAGGGCCTTGAACTGCGCCTTGTCCAGCGCGGCGCCGGCCTGCGCGGCCTGCACCGCGGCGGCGGCGAGGTTGTCGAGCTGGCGGTGGCTGAGAAACAGCAGGTAGCCGGACTCGATATCTTTGGCCTCGCCCTTCTTCTTCTCGGCCTTGGCCAGCCCGGACGCGGCGAACACCTCGGTGGCGAGGGCGGAGGCGTCCAGCTGCGGGTCGAGCCGGCGGATGCGCTCGGCGAGCGACTCACCGACCCGCTTGGTGCGCTCCCCCAGCTGCGAGTCGTCAAGCACACCGTCGAATGCGAGGCGGGTGGCGCGCTTCCACGACTGGCTGGAGACCCGGGCCCGGCGCACCCCGCCGTAGACGGCGGTCTTCGGCGAGCCGGTGTCGTCCCGGTTCAGGTTGCTCGGCGGCACGGTCTGCAGCGCGTACACGTCGATGAAGATGCGGTTCATGCCTGGCTCTCCTCGGAGGTGTCGGTGGTGGACTCGGTGCCCTCGGCCGTGCCGGGGCGGTTGCGGATGAACTCCCGGCCCCACATCGCCTGGGTGTCGGTGCGGCCCTTCGGCCGGCGCAGCGCGCACAGGTCGTCGGCGAGCAGGCCGTAGTCCAGCGGCAGCTGGTGGGTGCGCAGCATGGTGATCAGGCCGCGCAGGTGGTAGATGCTCTCGGCGTAGGTGCTGGCGGTGCCCAGCGCCGCGAACCGGCGGCGGACCCCGTCGGGGCCGTCGGAGGCCCGCACGAGCCCGGCAACGGCGAAGCCGAGGCCCTGGCCGCCGACGTGCATGCGTTCCCGGCGCGACTGCTGGTGCAGCGCGTAGAGAGTGACAGCGTCGTGGACGGCCTGCTCGGCGTCGTCGGCCCGGTCCGCGGGCCGGCGGGACAGCAGCGCCTCCGGCACCCACAGATACGCCTCGAGGGTGTAGTCGAAGCCGGGCGCCTGGCCGATCCCGCGGCGCAGCCTGGCCAGGGCGGCCACCGCATCCGGCCGGGGCGGGTCGCTGAGCACCTGCGCCTGCAGCGTCCCGACCGTCCGGGCGACGTGCTCGCCGAGCTCGCGCCGGCGGCGGGGCGGCACTCTGCGGGCCTGATCGGCCGTCGCGGTCGTCATTGTGGTACCTCCTGGATCTGCTGGGTGTCGTCAGAGGCCATCGGCAGTGCCTTGGCCAGCCCGGTCCGGAACCATGCTTCGGCCTGGTAGCTGGAGTAGTGCACCGGGCTGCCGTCCCGCCCGGCCCGCATCCGCCCGACCCAGGCCTTCGGACCGGCCTCCCGCACCAGGTCCTCGCCGAGGCGGGCAACCGCGCGCCGCACCCTCCGCTGCCACGCCGCCCGTTCGGCCGTCAGGTCGCTGCCAGCGCCGAGTCTGGACAGCCAGTCGCGGAAGGCTCGGTCGAGCACGGCGTACCCGCGTTCGGTGGCCCGTGCCGGGGCGCCGCTGTCGGCGTCGCCGCCGGCGGCGCGGACCAGGTTCGCGGCGAGCTGGCCGAGCACCCGGACCGCGGCTTCTGCGTCGGCGGCGGCGTCCACGGCGGTGGTGCGCTGCGGTGATCCGTCGACGAGCACCAGCACATTCATGGTCAGTGCATCGCTGAACACGTCCGCAACGACCGCTGCCTTCGTGCCGTAGACGACAGTGGTGGCGCGTGGGCGCACCTGCACGTCCTCGCCAACAATCCTGGCGACGGCCAGGTGGGCCGCCCAGCGCAGGACTGTCGGCGACAGCCGCTGCGGCGGCTCCTTGCCCTCCGCCGGTGGTGGCAGGAGCGTCTGCAAGCCGCGCCACAGGGCTCGGGTGTGGTCGTGCGGCCGCGGCAGGTACACCGGGACGCGTTTCTGCTGTTTCTCCCGGGGGCCGCTGCGCCCCCACACGCTCATCGGCTCGACCTGGTGGCGGTCCTGCCAGTCCAGCGGATCGCCGTTGGAGATCATGGCGCCGGTGATCCGGGTGCGGTCGCCGAAGAGCCGGATCCGCCGGGACTGCCACGTGTACAGGCCGAGTATCCCGTACGGGCCGCGGGTTGCCGCGGCCTCCTCGGTTGCGGTGTGCGGGTCGCGTTCCCACACCGGCTGGTCCCGCTCGTCGGACGGCAGCCAGCCGGGCACCACGGGCACCAGGTTCAGCAGCAGTGTCTCGCGCAGGGTGGCGCCTTCGAGATGCACGCCGCCAAGGGCGCCTACCGATCCTAGGCCGATCGGGTAACCGCGCCCACCCTTGACCCGAGGGTCGCCGACCGCGCCGGTTTTGATGCCGGACGGGTCGTAGGCCTGGCCGTGCACCAGCCATCGCGCCGCCTCGGCCGGTGTCACCGACTCCAGGCCAGGACCGGCGCGGGAGGTCAGGTACTGCAGGCCGCTAGGTACGTCGGCGATGATCCGTTCCAAGCCGAACTGGCCATCGTTTGCCGCGCGCAGGTCGGCGACCTGGTAGAACGGCTGGGTCGGATGCAGCAGGTCGAACCGGTCGCGAACCTCGTCGAGGTAGCCGTTGAGGTCCCCCAGTGGTAGTTGCGTGTCCCGCCACAGCGTCCGCCAGGCCGCCTCACCGGGCGGGCCGTCGGTGGCGCGGTGCAGCACCGCGAGGGCCAGGCGCAGGATCGCGAAGTTTTGGCTCGGCAGCTCGCAGGCGATCATGCGCAGCTGGCCGGCGCGTTCGAACAGGTCCAGCAGGCTGACGTCGTTGCGTCGGCCGTCGATGTCCAGGACCGGAATCCAGGGTTCGTCGAGCAGTGAGAACCCGGCGAGTTCCACGGTGACACCTCCCTCGGGGTTGGGCGACTCAGGTGGCGCGGGTGACCCGCAGCCCGTCGTCGCGGTGGTAGTGCAGGATGAAGTCGCCGACGCGGGCGTTGCCGTCGGCGTCGATGTCGAGGGCGAGCTCGCCGGCCAGCCAGGCGCTGCCCTGCCAGGCGCGCAAATCCATGCGCTGCTCCAGGTCGGCGATGACGTCGTCGATGACCTCGGGCGCGGTCATCATCCGGGGTAGCGGCAGCGTGCAGCGGGCGATCTGCCGGGGCAGCGGCCACCGCGGCTCAGCGGCGACGGGGACCGCGGTGCCACCGCCGTCGATCCACGGCGGCAGGACCAGCCCGTCCGTGGTGCGCACCAGGAGCAGTACCTCAAGTGACTCGCCGTCAGTGTCGCGGACGTGCCCCTGGGCGACCCGTTCATCGGTGTCGCCGACGCCGCCGGTCAGCCAGTTGATGAGGGATGCACCGGGCTCGCCGAGCTCGGCGAGCCGGAAGCTGTCGGCCTTGGCCGTCTTGGCCGCGGTCTCTTCGCGTTGCCGCTCGTCGGCGTAGGTCATCGCCGGCTGCCAGGATGCCGGGCCGACCGGGGCGTCGCCGTAGGCGGCCTGGGTGAGTGGGGCAATGTCGGCCGGTAGGCGCAGTGGCTTCCCGTCGAGGTGCGGCAGCAGCACGGCGGCGGCGCGCAGCAGCGCCGCGGGGCTGTAGACGCGGCGGGAGCCGGCGACCGGCTGCGGCGGCTCCTGTGTCCAGTCGGCGCCGGTGACGAAGCATGCCGGGGTGGCGACCCGTTCGGGGCGGCCTGGTCGCGGGTGGCGGTGGAGCCGGCCGATGCGTTGCAGGATCAGGTCGACCGGGGCGAGGTCGGTGACGAGCAGGTCGAAGTCGATGTCGAGGGACTGCTCGGCGACCTGGCTGGCCACGACGACGTACCGGTCGGGGCGGGTCGCCGCGCCGGGCGGGCCGAACGTGTCGCGCAGCCAGCGGTCTTTCGCGGCACGGTCGACGGCCATGAACCGGGAGTGGGCGACGGCCACCGGTGTATCGGAGCCGAGTGCGGCGCGCAGCGCTGCAGCGGTGTCCTGGACCCGGGCGACGGTGTTGCGGACCACGAGGGCGCAGCCGCCGCCGGCGAGCCGCTCGCGCAGCAGTTCGGCGAGGGTGGCCGGGTCGTCGTCGAGCCGCTGCAGCTGGACGTCGAGGCCGCGGCCGGACTCGGCGCAGCTGGTCGCGACGGTGCCACGGTCCGCTGCGGAGACGGTGACGAGCGGGTAGCGCAGGTCGGCGCGTGCCGCCGCGTACGGGTCGACGACGGGCTTGCCCCGGTCGCGCCAGGTCCGCCGTGGCGCCGGCCCGAGCCGGCCGCGGTCGTACGCCTCGAGCAGCTCGGCGCGGCGGGCGGCGGGCAGCGTCGCCGACAGCACCACGACCGGCACCCCGTAGCTGCCGAGCCACTCCAATGCCCGGTCGAGGAACCGCCCCATGAACACGTCGTAGGCGTGCGCCTCGTCGATGACGACGACCTTCCCTGCGAGGCCGAGGTGGCGCAGGACCAGGTGCCGGCCGCGCAGCGCGGCGAAGAGGAGCTGGTCGACGGTGCCGACGACGAAGCTCGACAGCATGGTCCGTTTCGCGCCGGCCAGCCAGGTGTGGACCGCGATGTCGGCGCCGCCGTCGTCCTCGCCGATGCTGCTGGGCAGCGGCGTGCGGCGTAGCCGGTCGAACTCGGGGTTCAGCGCGGCCTTGCCGTGGGCGAGCCGCACGTCCAGTGCGCCCCGGCCGGGTTGCGCGTCGGGCAGCCGGCGCAGCCAGGACAGCATCCGGCCGAACATGGCGTCGCTGGTCGCCCGGGTCGGCAGCGCCAGGTAGCAGCCGGCGACGCCGGTGCGCCGGGCGAGGATTTCGACCGCGGCGAGTGCCGCCTCGGTCTTGCCTTCCCCCATGGCCGCCTCGACGATCATCATGCCGGGGGCCGGCATGGTCTCGGCCAGCTCTGCGACGGTGCGCTGCACCGGCCGCGGCGTAGCGCCGGGCGGCAGATCGAACCGGGCGGCGAACAGCGCGTCGACGTCGGCCGGCGGCGTTGCCGGTGTCCACGGCTCGGGCAGGTCGAGTAGCTCCCAGCCGGAGACGAGCCGGGCCGCGTCGGTACCGTCCACGACGTAGGGGAAGAACTCCTCGTTGCTGGCGATCCAGTCCGCGACGATGACGAGCCCGGTGAGTGCCGCCTGCACCGGCTGGGACAGCGGGGCGTCGCGCCAGCCGTCCAGCCGATTGGCGGCCCCGGACCGCTCCCCGGCCCAGGCGAGCAGCTCCTGCTGCACGTCGTGCCACGCCGGGTCGCCGAGCAGATACGGGCGCAGCTGCAGCTGCCGCAGCTGCTCATCCGTCGGTGGCACGCCGTGATGCCCGCCGACGACGACCGCGTACGGGTGGGGGTCGTCCCAGCCCTGCTGGGAGAGCCAGTCGGCGAGGACGAGATGCCCGGCGGTGGCGTGCGGGGCGAGCCGCCGGTCGGCGGTGATCTGTCCACTGTGGTAGGTCAGGCCGTGGTCGCGCATCCGTTCGGCCAGCAGAGGCGCCTGGATCGCGAACGCGGGCGTGGCCTTGCCGACGTCGTGAACGCCGGCCAGCCACACGGCGAGGGTGCGGCCGTCGCGGTCGCCGCCGGGCAGCTCGTCGGCGATCCGGCGGCGCACCGCTCGGCTGAGCCAGTGGTCCCAGAGCTGCCCGGCCACGTCGGCGGTGTCGGCGAGGTGCCGCCACAGCGGCAGCCAGCCGACGGGCGACTGCCCGGTGCGGTCGGTCTTGCCCCACACCGACCGGGCCGCTGCATCCAACGTCACGGCGCCACCCCGACGGCCGGCAGCAGGACGCTCGGCGTGCCGCTGTGCGACAGATACAGCACATCGCGGGCCCGGGTCATCGCCACGAACAGCAGGCACCGCTCGCGTTGCAGATCCTGCTGATGCGCGTGCGCGTCCTCGGCCGCGGACGTGACGGCGTTGGGGGCCGGCAGGACGCCGGCGTCGAGGCCGACCACGGCCAGGCACTGGAACTCCAGGCCCTTCATGCCATGCATGGTGGCGACCCGGACACCGTCGGTGCCCTGCCGGTCGTCGGCGACATCGATGTACGCCTCCCGCAGCGTCCGCGTGATCGTGTTGACCAGCTGCCCGGTGCGCGCCGCGACGCCGATCGCATGGGGTTCCACCCCCTGCTCCAGCCACGTGCCGACGGACTCGACGAGCGCATCCAGTTCGACGGTGCGGTCTGGGTGGCCGGCCAGCGCCGGCGCGGCACCGTGCGTGACCGAGTGGTAGCCGTGCAGTGTGTCCGGCTCGCCGTCCAGGCCGACCACGGACTGTCCGCTGAGGATGCCGACGGAGTAGCCGAGGATCTCGTGGGTGGTGCGGTAGTTGACGGTGAGCCGCCGGGTGCGGCCACGGACCTGGATGCCGAGCTGTGCCAGCGACACCCGGTTGTCGTAGATGCGCTGGTTAGGATCGGCCAGCAGGAACAGGTCGTTGGGGCCGGGCGCGACCAGCGCCCGCAGCAGCCGCCACTGCGCCGGATGCAGATCCTGCGCCTCGTCCACCACGATGTGCCGGTACGGCGCCGGTGCGGCGCCGGCGATCGCGGCGGCCTCGTCGGCGAGCTGCGTGTAGGTGCGCATACCGCGCTTCGCCAGTTGCGCGACGACGCCCTGGATCGCGGCCCACACCTGGTCCCGCTGCTCGGCGCGCAGCCCGCCACCGCGTCCGGCGCGGGCCACCTCACGATAGGCCTCCATGGTGCGTAGCTGCCGGGCGAGGACGACCTGCTCCCATTCGCGGCGCAGGAACGTCCCGCCGAACCGGGTGAGCCGACCGGCCCGGTTGTGGTACGTGGGACCGTTCGCCGCCGCTTCCTCCCACAACCTGCTCAGCGCGTCCTCGGCCGGCACTGTGATCTTTCCGGTCCGGGCGACGATCTCGTGTGCGAGCCGGTCGACGCTGATGACGTCGATCCGGGCGCGGACCGCGGGTTCGTCGGCGAGGAGGCCGAGCTGGCGTTCCAGCGCTTTGGCGAGGGCCCGCGTGAACGTGGTGAGCAGGAGCTTCGACCCGTCGGCCGGCAGCCGGCGGGCGAGGTGCACAGCCCGGTGCAGGCCGGTGACGGTCTTGCCGGTGCCGGCACTGCCGGTGATCAGCGCCGGGCCGCTGTAGACCTCGCGGTAGGCCGCGTCGTGCTGCGTCGGGTGCAAGAACGTACGCCACAGCGCGAACGGGTGGGCCAGGATGGCGGCGAGCTCGACCGGTCCGGAGACGAACGTGATGCGGTCGGGGGTGCGCCGCGCCGCGGCCTCCAGGTCGTCGACGTCGACATCGGCGGCGTCGCGACCGCCGATGATCCGCTCGGCGAGTTCCTCGAAGACCTCCGCGGCGGGCATCCCGGATGCCAGCCCACGCAGGACGTCGGCCTGTACTCGAGGCAGGAATGGGCACAGGCCGTCCAGCTGTCCGTCGGTGTCGATCCGGCGCAGCAGCGGTACCAAACCGGGGTCGACACCGAGACGCGTCAGCTCGGCCGTGGATACGTGGTTGAAGAGCCCGTCGGGCATCGGATCCTCCGGCAGCGCCTGCGCAAAGGCTTCGATGCCGGCAGCGTCGCGCACCTCCAGGACGCCGACGGCGGGGTTGACCGAGAAGACGCGGGTGGTCGCGTAGGTGTTGGCGTCGTCGTGCGGGAGTACCTCGGTGAGCAGGTACTTGGCGTTGCCGAGCGCGACGACGATCCCGCGCCAGAAGTCGGAGATCCGGATGGTCCGCACGTTCGGGTCGCGGGCCCCGGCCAGCTTCTCCAGATGCAGCCCGGCGTGGGTGTGCTGGTCGAACTTGCTGATGGCCGCAACCACCGCACGCTGCACCGCCTTGGGCAGGCTGCCGTAGCGGCGCAGAAAATCCGTATCAATAGCCAGTTCCGCCATCGCACCCCTCCCCATTGACGTGTTGGACCGGGGCCAGCATAGTTGTGAACTATGACTACAAGCAATGCCATCATGGCGGCCATTCACGCACGGGTGACCGATGGGGGTTCACCCGAACAGCTCATCGACTCCGGCTTTCGCCCCACCGCTCGATAGGCTGACTGCCGTGATGGTCGGTCTGCACCTCAAGCAGCGGTATCTCGTGGAGCACCCTCGCCTGCCGCACCGTGGCATGGCCGATGTGTGGACGGCCCGCGACACCGTGCTGGACCGGGAGGTGATCGTGAAGGTCGGCCCGGCCGGCATGGACGCCGACCTGCTGCGCCGCTTCACACGCGAGGCGTTGCTGACAGCCCGCCTGATCCACCCCGGGGTGCCGACCATCCACGACTTCGACATGCACGACGGCCGCCCGTATCTCATCCTGGAAAAAATCAACGGCCCGACACTGGCCGACCTGACAGCCGAGGTGGACCCCGTGCCGATCGGCTGGGTCTATGCCATCGGCGCCCAGATCGCCGCCGTACTCATCGCCGCCGAACGGCACAACCTCGTGCACCGCGACCTCAAGCCCGCCAACGTCATGCTCGAGCGCAGCGGCGCCGTCAAGGTCCTCGACTTCGGCCTGGCCACCATCCACGACGACGCGCGCTACTCCCGGATCACCCGCAGCGACCAGAGTCTCGGCACCGTCGGATACATGGCACCCGAGCAGGTGCTCGGCGAACCGATCGACCACCGCACCGACCTATACGGCCTCGGCGGCATCCTGTATCACCTGCTCGCCCGACGCGCACCGTTCGATGCAGGCTCCACGCTCGCCACCGTCCGCCACCAACTCAGCCAGGCACCGCCCCGCCCCGCCGCGCTGCGACCCGACACCCCAGCGGAGCTCGACGCCCTCATCGGCGCGTTGCTGGCCGAACGGCCCGAGGACCGGCCCAGCAGCGCGCTCGACGTGTACGACGCGCTCGCTCCGCATGCCGTCGACCTCCCGCCGCTGCCCGGCGTGGTCACCGAGGGCGCCGACCCGGTCCGGGCCTACGCCGCCGTCGTGGGACGACACCCGACACGCCTGCCAGACGCCCCGATTCCCCACGCCAGGACGACCGAACCGGACGACGAAAGCACGGTCGCGACCGCGGAACGGCTCGAGGCGGGAGGCGCATACCGGGCCGCCGTCCGAACCTGGCGCAGGCTCGCCACCGCCCACGAAGGCGAGCACGGGCCGGCCCATGCCGCTGCCGTCGACTGCTGGATTCGTGCCGCCGGCGCCCACGTGCTGCTCGGCGAACACGAGCGCGCAGTGCGGCTGCTGGACGGCCTGTCACAGCGGCAGCTCGGCGTGGTCGGCGCCGACCACGCCAGCCTGCTGCAGGTGCAGGCGGAACTGCAGCGGCTGCAGGCCCACCGCGGTGGCCCGGGCTGACACGGGGCGGGACCCGCGGTCGATCCGCACCGACCGCGGGTCACTGAACCGGCGAGGCAGCAGCACCGCCTTCTGCGGCGGAAACCCTTCACCACGAAACACCAGAGCGCACGTCTGCCCGCGCACCTCCGTGGTCAGTGCACGGCGGGCCAGCGGCGAGTACATGGTGCGGTGCTTGAGCCAGGCCGCTTCCTCCCCGTGCGGGTCGAAGCCGCGGCCGCTGGCCGCGTGACCGAACGCGTCGTGCACGGCGCGGAACATGTCGTTCTCGCCGTCACTGAGGTACGGATGCGGGTTCCCACTGGCGGCGCTGGCGAACACCCGCAACCGCCGACAGCGGAGATCGTCCAGCAACGCCGCAGCATCCGCATACGGATCCTCATCGACGATCCGGACCGCAACCCCGAGGCCGCCGTACTCGATACGGCCGATCAGGAAGTGGTACTGCTGGACCGTGTCCCGGCAGAAGGCAGCGTAGACCGCGTCGGCCTGCGCGTCGCGGTCCGGCGCCGCGGCGTACGCATCGGCGATCGCTCGACCCAGCACAGGGTCAAGCCGCACCCGCCGATACGGCACCCGGTCGCGGAACCGGCCGCCGAACCGGCGCACACCGTCACACAGATACGCGACCGGCTCGAACGACGGCGCCGGGGCGGGAAGCGTGGTGGGTACGAACAAGCGTGTTCATGGTCCTCCTTCAGTCGTCGGGCGAAATGGTGTCAACGGTGGTGACGGTGGTCGGCGCCTCGCGCTGCTCCCTGCGCAGCAGCTCGCCGAGGACACGGATCTCCGATGCCTGGCGAGCCTGCGCGAGCTTGGCGAACTTGCCGATCGTGGTGCTGCGACCGCGGCGCGCCATAACCCCTCCCCCATGTGAACCGTTGTGGATACGCCTCAGCGTAGAGCACTGTGAACATAGGCCACAAGCATCTGATAATGTTAACTCGTGCAGCAGGAGGAGAACACCGCCATCGGCGACGCCACCCTGACCGCCAGCGGCATCGCATCACTCGCCGGCGTCGGCCGGGCGGCGGTCAGCAACTGGCGCCGCCGCTACGGCGACTTCCCCACCCCGGTCGGCGGCACCCCGGCCAGCCCCACCTTCAGCGCCCGCGCCGTCGAGAAATGGCTCCGCGAGCAAGGCAAACTGCACCAGGCCGGCACCGAACAATGGGCATGGCGACACATCGAGAGCTACCAGCCCGCGGCCCAGATCGGCGACGCCCTCGGCATCGCCGGCGCCTACCTGCTCGCCCACGCCACGAAACCCGCCCTCGGCCTGCTCACCCCGAAGCAACTCACCACCCGGCTGCGCAGCATCGACCGCGGCCTCGCCGCCACCGTCGACGAGCTCCTGCCGGCGCAATGGACCCCGCAGCTGACAACGATCCTCAACACCATCCACCTGCTGGCCCAGGAACAAGACCCAGAGACCGCCTTCGAGTTCCTCCACACCAAGTACGTCACCTCGGCGCAGTCGATGTCCGGCCTGGCCAGCACACCTGACGCCGTCGCCGAAGCCATGCTCGCCCTCACCGGCGAGGGCACGGTGACGTTCGACTTCACCTGCGGCACCGGATCCATCCTGCGCATGGCCGCCGACCGGGCAGTACGCACCGGCACTGCGATCACATGCCTCGCCCAGGAGATCAAGCCCCAATACGCCCTCATCGCCCACCTGCGACTGCAGTTCGTACACCGCCGCGCCATCGAGGCCGGCCGCAACACCCCACCACCCGTCCTCCACGTCGGCGACAGCCTGCTCAACGACGCCTACCCCGACCTGCGCGCCGACGTGATCGCAGCAAATTTCCCGTTCGGCATCCACGACTGGGGACACGACCGGCTCGCCTACGACCCACGCTGGGTGTACGGACTACCACCGCGCACCGAACCCGAACTGGCCTGGATCCAGCACGCCCTGGCACACCTTGCGCCAGGCGGCACCGCCGCCGCGCTCATGCCGCCCGCCGCCGCGCTCCGCCCCGCCGGCCGACGCATCCGCGCCGAACTCATCCGCCGCGGCGTACTCCGCGCCGTCGTCGCACTCAAGCCCGGCCTCATGCCACCGGCCGGCGTCGGCCTGCACATCTGGGCCCTCACCCAGCCCCACGCCGACGAGCCACCGGCCGACCGGATCCTGTTCATCGACGCCTCCGGCACCGAACGCCCCCTCGACCTGGTCACCGCCGCATGGCACCAGCACCGGTCCGGCGAGCCCGCCGAGGCTGCGGGCGTATACCGCAGCGTCCCCGCCATCGACATCCTCCACGACCACGTCGACCTCACGCCACAGCGCTACCTGCCACCGGCAAGCGGACCAGGCGGCGACCCAGACCACACCATCGCCGCCATCACCAACCTCCAACGACTCCTCGACCAGGTCCGCCACGCGCTGCCCGCGGTACGACCGGCCACCACCGCATCCGTGCGCTCGACTCCCCAGGTCAGCCTTGGCGACCTCGTCCGGTCCGGCACCATGGCAATCCTGCGACGCGTCGAGCTACAAGCCGGCGACATCCTCATCCCAACCGTCGGCCACCCGTCCATCCCGCGCGTCGCCACCGGCCAGCAAGCCGGCACCGAACTCTCCCCCGACATGCAGGTACTCCGCATCGACCCGGCACGCTTCGACCCGTGGTTCGTCGCCGGGTTCCTCGCCCACAATGACAACCCGCGCAACAGCGGCCGACCGTCGAGTTCAGGCAGCGGAACATTCCGCTCTGACCTGCGACGCCTGACCATCCCAGTGCTGACGCTCCAGGCCCAACGCGAGTACGGCGACACATTTCGGCGTCTGGCCGAATTCCGCACCACCCTCGAACTCGCAGCGGCAACCGGCGCAGGCCTCGCACACGAAATCGAGAGCGGGCTCAGCTCCGGCATCCTCGAAGCAGCGCCAACCAACAGACGCTGAGCTGAGTTCCCATAGGGTCCGACAATGTCTGCTCCGCACACCCAGCCCGTATGATGGATCGCGCGAGCAAGTGAACAAAATCGCCACTCTTGATCTCCAGCCGCGCAGGTCAGGAAGTGTGCTCCCCGCGCACGCGGGGATGGTCCGTACCGCTGCGGGGCGCTGGACTACGCAGGCGAGTGCTCCCCGCGCACGCGGGGATGGTCCCTCGACGGCGCTGGTCAACGCCTGGTGCGACACGTGCTCCCCGCGCACGCGGGGATGGTCCCGATGAGACGCTCCAGTCCATTGCCCGCATCTTGTGCTCCCCGCGCACGCGGGGATGGTCCCCGGACGACGGCCATCGGGTCCTGGTCGGGGAAGTGCTCCCCGCGCACGCGGGGATGGTCCGCTGAGGCCGCCGGGACGGCGGCGCCCGAGGCCGTGCTCCCCGCGCACGCGGGGATGGTCCCACCAACTCGGCGCGCTTCTGGTTGGCGCTGTCGTGCTCCCCGCGCACGCGGGGATGGTCCCTGGATGAACATGCGGGGCCTCAGCCAGGCCATGTGCTCCCCGCGCACGCGGGGATGGTCCGGGGCTGGTAACAGCGACCGATGAACCTGCCGGGTGCTCCCCGCGCACGCGGGGATGGTCCGGCGTCGGCCAGCCTGTCCTTCGCCCGGTCCGGGTGCTCCCCGCGCACGCGGGGATGGTCCCACGCCGGTGGGGTCGACGTCGACCAGCACGAAGTGCTCCCCGCGCACGCGGGGATGGTCCGGAGTCTGCGGTCCGGCGTGAGACGGCCCTGGAGTGCTCCCCGCGTACGCGGGGATGGTCCCCTGAAGCCGTCCACGCGGCACGGCGAGGTGAAGTGCTCCCCGCGCACGCGGGGATGGTCCCTGAAGCCGGCGCTCCTCATCCGCTTGGCAACTGTGCTCCCCGCGCACGCGGGGATGGTCCGGTATCCGGATGTGCTCGGGGGGTTGCGGATGCGTGCTCCCCGCGCACGCGGGGATGGTCCCACGATGTCGAGGGTGACGCTGGTACCGGCGCCGTGCTCCCCGCGCACGCGGGGATGGTCCGCACGTGTCGGGGCTGGTCGCCGAGCGAGAGTCGTGCTCCCCGCGCACGCGGGGATGGTCCGGCCGCCTGGCTCCAGTTCAGCAACGACACGGCGTGCTCCCCGCGCACGCGGGAATGGTCCGTCGCGGCGCAACGCGGCCAGGCCTGCCTCGACGTGCTCCCCGCGCACGCGGGGATGGTCCTGACGATCTGTCCGCCGCCGCTCTCGCCCCGGCGTGCTCCCCGCGCACGCGGGGATGGTCCCCGGTGCCGGTCGTCGTGGTGACCGTGGCGGCAGTGCTCCCCGCGCACGTGGGGATGGTCCCGTCGAGAGCTTCACGCCCATCCTTGCCACCAAGTGCTCCCCGCGCACGCGGGGATGGTCCGTTCGGCTACCACTTCGAGGGGGCCTGGCAGGTGTGCTCCCCGCGCACGCGGGGATGGTCCGTCAGCACCGACCGGTTCAATTCCGGAAGAAGCGTGCTCCCCGCGCACGCGGGGATGGTCCGTGACGGGTGTCGCGGATGACAAGACTGTCGCGGTGCTCCCCGCGCACGCGGGGATGGTCCCGTTCGCACGCAGGCGTACGGCCCGCTGTTCGAGTGCTCCCCGCGCACGCGGGGATGGTCCCGCCCCCGATCACGACACCGGCCGCCGCACCGAGTGCTCCCCGCGCACGCGGGGATGGTCCCGGAACTCCTCGGGCACGAGGAAGCCACCCTCGGTGCTCCCCGCGCACGCGGGGATGGTCCGGGACAGGGATGAGCAGCAGCTCAGACGGGCTGGTGCTCCCCGCGCACGCGGGGATGGTCCCCCCCGCGGCCCCCGTCGGCCCACCACCCAGCAGTGCTCCCCGCGCACGCGGGGATGGTCCCTCGTCGCGGATCACCTCGGCCGTGCGCACGAGGTGCTCCCCGCGCACGCGGGGATGGTCCGGACAAGCGGAAGAACGGCATTCTCTGGCTCGGGTGCTCCCCGCGCACGCGGGGATGGTCCTCGGTGACGTACGCGTCCCATTGGGCCGCCAACGTGCTCCCCGCGCACGCGGGGATGGTCCGGTCGTACAGGCGAAGCTTTCGCCTGCGCCCGTGTGCTCCCCGCGCACGCGGGGATGGTCCGGCCGCCGATGACGGCAGCGATGAGGGCCAGTAGTGCTCCCCGCGCACGCGGGGATGGTCCGGCGGATGGACGCCATACCAGGAAGGGGAGACCGTGCTCCCCGCGCACGCGGGGATGGTCCCAACACCACCACACCCGGCGACGCCACCCTGATGTGCTCCCCGCGCACGCGGGGATGGTCCGCCGTGTGCGGTGATGCTGGCGTGGATGCCGTCGTGCTCCCCGCGCACGCGGGGATGGTCCGTTCCCGTGCTAGGCCCATCATCGTTCCCCTAAGTGCTCCCCGCGCACGCGGGGATGGTCCTTCCAGGCAATCTCCAATTTGGCTGCTGGCGGTGTGCTCCCCGCGCACGCGGGGATGGTCCTACACCCAAGGTCGCGGTTGGTTGAAGAGGGGGGTGCTCCCCGCGCACGCGGGGATGGTCCGTACAAGCCGGAGTACGACCTCCACCTCATCAAGTGCTCCCCGCGCACGCGGGGATGGTCCGCTCAAACTGGCCAGGCAGATCAGGGAGTTGTAGTGCTCCCCGCGCACGCGGGGATGGTCCCTCCGGGTGCTCGCCGCCACAGTCCGCGCCGATGTGCTCCCCGCGCACGCGGGGATGGTCCCCTGCGGCACTGGGTGATCGCCTGGACCGCCGCGTGCTCCCCGCGCACGCGGGGATGGTCCGCTCGGCCCCGCGATCGGGAACCTCGGCCGCGAGTGCTCCCCGCGCACGCGGGGATGGTCCGCTGGGGCCGTACGCCCCTTTGCCGTCCAGGATGTGCTCCCCGCGCACGCGGGGATGGTCCGCCATCGGCGTGCTGATCCTCGGCTTCGAAAACGTGCTCCCCGCGCACGCGGGGATGGTCCGCAGCGGCGCAGGCTGGCGGCGCGCCCGGCGAGCGTGCTCCCCGCGCACGCGGGGATGGTCCCAGGTCGTCGGGGACGTGGGCCTGCTCCTACTCGTGCTCCCCGCGCACGCGGGGATGGTCCGTAGCCGGCGCCGCCGAAGATCGCCGAGAAGTCGTGCTCCCCGCGCACGCGGGGATGGTCCGGATGGCCCGACGCGCTAGACGACGATTACGGAGTGCTCCCCGCGCACGCGGGGATGGTCCGGGTACGGCCACCCATGGACGAACTGCGGTGAGGTGCTCCCCGCGCACGCGGGGATGGTCCCTCATCGTGCACCATCGAGATCTCGACACCGTTGTGCTCCCCGCGCACGCGGGGATGGTCCTCCCTGGTAGTCGAGCCGAGTTCATCCGGGGTGGTGCTCCCCGCGCACGCGGGGATGGTCCCACGGGGTTCGTAGGCAGGCTGACCGGCACAGTGTGCTCCCCGCGCACGCGGGGATGGTCCGGTCGGACACGCGCGCTCCTCACAAGCACGTCAGTGCTCCCCGCGCACGCGGGGATGGTCCGGCTGCTGCGTCCGAGGTGGACGGCTGGCGGACGTGCTCCCCGCGCACGCGGGGATGGTCCCTGGCTACCACGGGGGAAACCCGAATGGATGTCGTGCTCCCCGCGCACGCGGGGATGGTCCCCGCTCTCACGCGGCTGCTGGCCGTGTGGTGGCGTGCTCCCCGCGCACGCGGGGATGGTCCGTTCGACGCCTGCGACTTCAGCAGCCGCTGGTAGTGCTCCCCGCGCACACGGGGATGGTCCGGCCAGGGCCAGCGGGTCGCCCAGCTCCAGGGAGTGCTCCCCGCGCACGCGGGGATGGTCCGCGCACACAGCAGAGCAACGGAAAGGACCGGGGGTGCTCCCCGCGCACGCGGGGATGGTCCCTGTGACGGTTGCGGGAGCACCCTTCACGGTGAGTGCTCCCCGCGCACGCGGGGATGGTCCGAGTTCGCCGGCGGCCGCTGGTTCACCTGGATCGTGCTCCCCGCGCACGCGGGGATGGTCCGAGTTCGCCGGCGGCCGCTGGTTCACCTGGATCGTGCTCCCCGCGCACGCGGGGATGGTCCGATGACGCACTACCCGCGCCATCGGTTGGCAGTGGTGCTCCCCGCGCACGCGGGGATGGTCCGGTTCCGTCGCTGGGTCTGTCTCGTCTGGTGGCGTGCTCCCCGCGCACGCGGGGATGGTCCGTTGCGCGTGCCGACCAGATTGCCGACGTTGATGTGCTCCCCGCGCACGCGGGGATGGTCCGGTCGTTGGCTGGAGGCCGGCCGGTCCGCCGGAGTGCTCCCCGCGCACGCGGGGATGGTCCCCGGAGGAAGCGGGCGCCGACCGTCTCGCCGTCGTGCTCCCCGCGCACGCGGGGATGGTCCCCTGATCACGCCGGCGATGCTCGGCACGATCGTGTGCTCCCCGCGCACGCGGGGATGGTCCGGTGGTCATCCCGTCCCGCAGCGCGTACCCGTAGTGCTCCCCGCGCACGCGGGGATGGTCCCCGTCGCTGGACGGCCCATCGGTGTGAGCGTCCGTGCTCCCCGCGCACGCGGGGATGGTCCGGCGCTCCGGTCGGCGATCTACCGGGCTACCACGTGCTCCCCGCGCACGCGGGGATGTCCGCGATGCGTCGAGGAGCTTATTCGCCTGCGCCTGTGCTCCCCGCGCACGCGGGGATGGTCCGGTGGCGGGCAGGGTGTACTGCGGGGTCGCCGGGTGCTCCCCGCGCACGCGGGGACGGTCCGTTATACATACTGTGAAGTAACTTAGCCCTCTTGTGCTCCCCGCGCACGCGGGGATGGTCCTCAGCTCGGGGTGCTCGCGCTGGAGCCGTTCCCGTGCTCCCCGCGCACGCGGGGATGGTCCCTGCGCCTCGACGGGTGGATCGTCGCCGCCGACGTGCTCCCCGCGCACGCGGGGATGGTCCCTACCTGCGGGTGCGGCCGCCGGCCGAGGGCACGTGCTCCCCGCGCACGCGGGGATGGTCCGACGTCGCAGATCGCCGGGGCCCTGGAGCGCGTGTGCTCCCCGCGCACGCGGGGATGGTCCGGAGCTGGAGCAGGCGTTCGAGCGCCGCCCGCCGTGCTCCCCGCGCACGCGGGGATGGTCCTCCCACCCTCCAGACCGGGGACGTGGGCACCCTGTGCTCCCCGCGCACGCGGGGATGGTCCCTGGCCGACCTCGGGTTCGATGCGGAGTGGTCGGTGCTCCCCGCGCACGCGGGGATGGTCCCGCGCCCGCGCCGATGAGCATCGCCGCCTGCTCGTGCTCCCCGCGCACGCGGGGATGGTCCACCTCGTCCCGGACTTCGCGAACACCGGCTCGTAGTGCTCCCCGCGCACGCGGGGATGGTCCGTGCAGGCCCGACGAGGCGCGGGAGGCGAGGACGTGCTCCCCGCGCACGCGGGGATGGTCCCAGGCACAAGCTCTCGCAGCGGTCATGAGGATCGTGCTCCCCGCGCACGCGGGGATGGTCCTGCTGCCGGCGCGATCCGGATCGACGTGAAGTCGTGCTCCCCGCGCACGCGGGGATGGTCCGGGTGGGGGGTGACCCTCGCGCTGGGGGGCTCCGTGCTCCCCGCGCACGCGGGGATGGTCCGGGCTGCGAGACCTCGGCGAGGTGTTCGGGAAGGTGCTCCCCGCGCACGCGGGGATGGTCCGGATTCCGGTGGGGCAGCCGCGTTCGCGGAATCGTGCTCCCCGCGCACGCGGGGATGGTCCTGCGCGGAGTGACGCGATGAGGGTCTGGATGTCGTGCTCCCCGCGCACGCGGGGATGGTCCTGGACCTGGCGACGTCCGACCAGGGCCTGTACGGTGCTCCCCGCGCACGCGGGGATGGTCCGTGCGGCAACGGTGTCTTCATGCGTGTCGGCAGGTGCTCCCCGCGCACGCGGGGATGGTCCGCCACCAACCCGGGACTGGCCCTCAACATCGATGTGCTCCCCGCGCACGCGGGGATGGTCCGTTCCGGCACCCGATCATGGGCAACCGGAGCTCGTGCTCCCCGCGCACGCGGGGATGGTCCGAACGGCAAGGCGTACCGCATCCGCGACCTCGTGTGCTCCCCGCGCACGCGGGGATGGTCCTCACATCGGAGACGTGGATCCAGTCGCGGACCTGTGCTCCCCGCGCACGCGGGGATGGTCCGATCGTGTGCCGTGTCTGCGGGTGCGAGACGTAGTGCTCCCCGCGCACGCGGGGATGGTCCGATCGTGTGCCGTGTCTGCGGGTGCGAGACGTAGTGCTCCCCGCGCACGCGGGGATGGTCCGCTGACGGTGCCCGTGATGCTCTTGCCCTGGTAGTGCTCCCCGCGCACGCGGGGATGGTCCGGCGCTGCTGCTCGTCACCACACTCCCCCGCCAGTGCTCCCCGCGCACGCGGGGATGGTCCGACGTTGCCCAGCGCGGCGAGGCCGCCGCCACGGTGCTCCCCGCGCACGCGGGGATGGTCCCGGTACCTGGTATGCAGTGCCCGATCAGGGAGAGTGCTCCCCGCGCACGCGGGGATGGTCCCGGGGCGGCAAGAACGGCGACAACGGTACGGGTAGTGCTCCCCGCGCACGCGGGGATGGTCCGGTGAACGACACCCACCGGGCTCCCTGTCTCGTGTGCTCCCCGCGCACGCGGGGATGGTCCGGCGCCGACGCGGCCCTCGTGCTGCCCGTCGTGGTGCTCCCCGCGCACGCGGGGATGGTCCCACGTCGGGTGGGCTCGCCACCTATACCAGCGGGTGCTCCCCGCGCACGCGGGGATGGTCCTATCGGCCTTCGGCAGCGGGGCCCGTTCAAGGTGTGCTCCCCGCGCACGCGGGGATGGTCCGATCACGCGGGCCGGCTGGAACGGCCCGGGGCAGTGCTCCCCGCGCACGCGGGGATGGTCCCAACAGCGCCGGTCTGTCGTTGTACGGCTGCATGTGCTCCCCGCGCACGCGGGGATGGTCCCGTCGACAGCGTTGCCACGCAGCACCCCGGCGAGTGCTCCCCGCGCACGCGGGGATGGTCCCCCGACGACGACCGAGCCGGGATCGACCGACGGGTGCTCCCCGCGCACGCGGGGATGGTCCTTTGACCTGGCCGGCATCCTTGCCGAACACATCGTGCTCCCCGCGCACGCGGGGATGGTCCCAGTCCGCTTAGCCATCACTCGCCACCCTTCAGAGTGCTCCCCGCGCACGCGGGGATGGTCCTCGGGGTCGGTGGTCTCGGCAAGGGTGGACGTGGTGCTCCCCGCGCACGCGGGGATGGTCCCGATGGCTACAGTGCTCGACGGGTGCTCAGCGGGTGCTCCCCGCGCACGCGGGGATGGTCCCCAGGCGCTCCTCCTGTACCGGGTGCTCCTCGAGTGCTCCCCGCGCACGCGGGGATGGTCCGCTGTCCGCGTCGCTGATCTCGATCGTCGCGTCGTGCTCCCCGCGCACGCGGGGATGGTCCCCAGGCGCCGTGCAGGTTGTGCAGCTGCCGGTGGTGCTCCCCGCGCACGCGGGGATGGTCCTGGAACAGCGTCTCGTTCGGGTCGCCGATCTCGGTGTCGTGCTCCCGCGCACGCGGGGATGGTCCTGCGCTGGCGTCGCTGAACGTCGACGTGCAGGAGTGCTCCCCGCGCACGCGGGGATGGTCCGTCCCTGCTGGTGAAGGCCGGTAAGTCGGAGGCGTGCTCCCCGCGCACGCGGGGATGGTCCCGTGTGCTCGTCGAGGTACAGGAAGCCCTTTTCGTGCTCCCCGCGCACGCGGGGATGGTCCAGACAACGGCGTTACGGCGAAGCTGACGCAGACGTGCTCCCCGCGCACGCGGGGATGGTCCTGGATGACCAGCCCACCGGCTCTTGCGTCACGTGTGCTCCCCGCGCACGCGGGGATGGTCCGGCTGCCTACGAGCAGGCGGTGGACGCGCGTCTGTGCTCCCCGCGCACGCGGGGATGGTCCGTGGATCACGACAAGGCGGGCGAGGGGCCGGCTGTGCTCCCGCGCACGCGGGGATGGTCCCTTGTCCGTGAGCTCACGGCGGAGCTCGCGCCCGTGCTCCCCGCGCACGCGGGGATGGTCCGGCGGGGATCTGCACCAGCGTGATCGCGGAGATGTGCTCCCCGCGCACGCGGGGATGGTCCCTGGGCGATCGTCGGCGGTGCCACTGCCACGGCGTGCTCCCCGCGCACGCGGGGATGGTCCGGTGAGCACGTAATGCTCAGCGGCCGGCGGCAGGTGCTCCCCGCGCACGCGGGGATGGTCCGACGCTGAAGGCAGGCATCTCCTTGACGGTGCCGTGCTCCCCGCGCACGCGGGGATGGTCCGAACCCGGACATCGCCACCCTCTCCGTCACCGTGTGCTCCCCGCGCACGCGGGGATGGTCCAGACGGCGACCCGGTCCGCACCTGGACCAAGGTGTGCTCCCCGCGCACGCGGGGATGGTCCCTCGGCGGCGTTGACGAACGGGCAGATCAGCGCGTGCTCCCCGCGCACGCGGGGATGGTCCGGCGCTCGGCGAACGCGACACCGCCCTCGCCGAGTGTTCCCCGCGCACGCGGGGATGGTCCGGCGCACGGCCTCAAAGAGCTGTCCGAGGACTTGTGTCAACGACGGTTTAGAACTGGCTCTGGCACATTTTCCGGATGCTGTTGGTGATCTTATTGGCTTGATCGGTTTGGGTGCGTCGCTGCCGGAGCCGGAGGGTCCTCGACGCTGAGATGGCGGGATGTCGATGGGTCGGAGTTCGGGTTCGGCTGTGCCGGTGGAGACGGCTCGGGTGGCGTGGGCGGCGAACCCGAAGGGCACGCCGGCGATATTGATGCGGGATCGGTTGCAGGACCTGTTCGTCGACGAGGACTTCGTCGGTTGGTTTTCGGCGGACGGCCGTCGTGGGGTGTCGCCGGCTCGGTTGGCGCTGGTGTCGGTGTTGCAGTATGCGGAGAACCTCACCGATCGGCAGGCGGCGCGGGCGGTGGCGTGTCGCATCGACTGGAAGTACGCGTTGGGGATGGAGTTGACCGAGCCAGGGTTCGATCATTCGGTGCTCAGCGAGTTCCGGGATCGGCTTGCCGAGGGCGACCGGGCTGACCGGTTGCTCGCGGTGATGGTGGATCGGCTTGCGGAGGCGGGATTGGTGCGGACGCGGGGCCGGCAGCGTACGGACTCCACGCATGTGCTCGCTGCGGTTCGTCGGCTCAGCCGGGTGGAGTTGGTCGCAGAGACGGTGCGCGCCGCGCTGGAGGCCCTGGCGAAGCTGGATGAGGTGTGGCTGGCCAGTGTTATACCGTTGGAGTGGGCCGAGCGCTATGGCCGGTCGGCGCGGCACGAGCGGCAGCCGACGGTGCGGCTGCTGTGCGGCAGTATGTGGAACAGGTTGGCGCTGACGGCATTGCTCTGTTGCAGGCTGTCTACGGCCCGAGTGCCCCCGCAGCCGTCCCGGGGGTGGCCGCTGTCGAGGTGTTGCGTCAGGTCTGGGTCCAGCAGTACTGGTACGACGAGTCCGGACAGCTGCGCTGGCGGGAGGCGAAGCTGTCCCGAGCTCGCACGAGCCGGGAAGGCACGGCGCGGCGGCGTTCCGGCACCACGGCGGCCGACGATGATGCGGAGCCTGCTCGAGTGCCGTGGTCGAGTGTGGAGGTGGTGTCGCCGCATGATCCGCAGGCCCGGTTCAGTCACAAGCCGGGAAAGGTCGAATGGGTCGGGTGTAAGGATCATCAGACCGAGACCTGCGACGAGGACCGGCCGAACATCATCGTGCACGTCGTGACAACGCCGGCCCCGGAACAGGACGTCGGTGTCGTCGACGCGATCCACACCGCGCTGGTCGGGCAGCAGATGGCGCCGGCGGAGCACCTGCTGGAGAGCGGCTACGTCACGCCCGAAACGGTGCACCGGGCGTCGACGGCTCATGGGATAACGATTGTCGGGCCGGTCCGCGAGGATCCGCGTGCCGTTGAACGACCTGGCTTCGCCAAGGAAGACTTCCACGTCGACTGGCGAGCCGAGACTGTCACATGTCCACAAGGGACGGTCAGCCCGCGGTGGAAGCCTACGGTGGCGGACGGCAAGCCGCGGCTGTCGGTGTTGTTCCGACGGGCGGACTGCCGCGCCTGCACGGTCCGGCAGCAGTGCACGGGAAACGTTGATGGCAAAGGCCGGCACCTGCTCCTGCTGCCCGAGCCGTTGCAGGAAATCCAGACCCGGACTCGAGCGCTACAGCAGACTCCTGAGTGGAAACGGCGCTACGACCTGCGCGCCGGATGCGAGGCCACCGTGTCAGAAACCGTCCGCGCACACGGTTTACGCCACTGCCGTTACCGCGGACTCGCGAAGACCCACGTCCAACACGTCCTCACCGCCGCCGGCACCAACATCATCCGACTCGCCCAACACCGGCCAGACCCGCGACGACGACCACGGAGCCGTCTTCAGCAACTCTTCCGCGCCATGACCGACGACTAACCCCAAGATCACCAACAGCATCCGCTAAGTGCGCCAGAGCCAGTTTTCACGCGACGCCGACAACTTGTGCTCCCCGCGCACGCGGGGATGGTCCTGGACAAGCGAGCCCGGTATCGTGTCCGCCCGGGTCCTCCCCGCGCACGCGGGGATGGTCCGGTCGCCGCGGCGGCCCTGGTGATCAATGGTGGGTGCTCCCCGCGCACGCGGGGATGGTCCGGGCTGGAGCGGGAACTCGGCCGAACCGAGGACGTGCTCCCCGCGCACGCGGGGATGGTCCCGTCCACCACGTCACGGCGGTCATGCGGTCACCGTGCTCCCCGCGCACGCGGGGATGGTCCCGGCATCCGCGGTGGCGGCAAGACCGTGATGCTGTGCTCCCCGCGCACGCGGGGATGGTCCGGGCCGGATCTACTACGAGCCCGCCGCCAAGGCGTGCTCCCCGCGCACGCGGGGATGGTCCCGGGGCGTCTTTGAGCTTGTACGTGTCGGCGACGTGCTCCCCGCGCACGCGGGGATGGTCCGGCGGTCGTCTCGAAGCGGCAGCGCGACTTCGTCGCGCTCCCCGCGCACGCGGGGATGATCCCCCGTCCTGCTCTGGCCGCGGCGCCTTCGCGGCGTGCTCCCCGCGCACGCGGGGATGGTCCACCCTGACGAAGCGCGCGTGGACGACCTACCTGGTGCTCCCCGCGTACGCGGGGATGGTCCCCAGTCCACCGCCTCGGTCAGCGCGATGATCGCGTGCTCCCCGCGCACGCGGGGATGGTCCCTGCGACGTCGATGGCAGCCCGTGTCAACGACGGTTGACACGTGTCGACGCCAGGGTGCTCCCCACGCACGTGGGGGTGGTCCCCGCTTTGTGGCGCGTTGCTCCGCGGACACCAGGTGCTCCCCGCGCAGGCGGGGATGGTCCGAACAGACATGACTCGATGCGTCCGCCGGA
This sequence comes from Dactylosporangium sp. NPDC049140, assembly GCF_040648435.1. NCBI lineage: Bacteria > Bacillati > Actinomycetota > Actinomycetes > Micromonosporales > Micromonosporaceae > Dactylosporangium > Dactylosporangium sp. NPDC049140. Next base: position 80,924 of record NZ_JBEZDS010000049.1, read on the forward strand.
CGCGTGTTGCCCGCGCACGCGGGGATGGCCCGTTCTAGACGGTGGCTGTCGCGAACATCTGGCCGTACTCCCCGCACACGCGGGGAGTACGCCACGTCCCCGTCATCCCCGCCGGTGTGCTCCCAGCGCACGCGGGGATGGCCCCAGCAGCCCGGCGGCGGTGAACGCGGTCGTGGCGTGCTCCCCGAGCACGCGGAGATGGTCCGGGGCGGGGATGGGTTGCCGCGCAACGCAGCACGTGCTCCCTGTGCATGCGGGGATGGTCCCAGCCCGAGGGTGGGGCCCTGGACGGTGCTGCCGTGCTCCCCGCGCATGCGGGGATGGTCCCCGGTTCACGAACAGGTCGGGCTGTCAACGGCGGATTAGAACTGGTTCTGGCCCTCTTTAGTTGATCGATGGGTGCCGCTGCGCAGTGGCTCGTGTCCACTGTGTACGGTCCTGCCGGTGCGCTGACGGATCGCTCATCGTGCTGTTGCCGCATCTCGCAGGGCTGGTGGTGGAGCGAGTTGAGGCTGCGAGCAGCAGGGTGCAGGTCTGGGGTAGGCCGGCGCGGGCGTCGGCCCGTTGTCCGGGCTGTGGTCACTTGACGCGGCGGGTGCACCGCCGGTACCGGCGGCGGGTCGATGATGTCGTGATCGGTGGGCGGCAGGTCGAGTTGTTGCTGCGGATGCGGATCTTCGTCTGTCAGCAGGCTGAGTGCACGGTGACGAGATTCGCTGAGCAGGTCGATGGGCTGACACACCGCTACGGCCGGCGGACCTTGCCAGCCCGGCACGTCCTGCAGACGCTCGGGCTGGCCCTCGCCGGGCGGCCGGCCGCCCGGCTCGCCAGCAGTCTCGGGCTCCAGGTCGGACGCAACACGCTGCTTCGGCTGGTCCGCGCGATCCCGGATCACCAGACCGGCGCGGTGACTGTCCTTGGCGTCGACGACTTCGCGCTGCGGCGCGGGCACCGTTACGGCACGATCCTGATAGACCTGAGTACCCGCACCCCGGTCGACGTGCTGCCAGACCGGGAGACGGACACGCTCACCGCCTGGCTGCAGGCGAATCCAGGCGCGCAGGTGATCTGCCGCGATCGGGCAGGCGCCTACGCCGAAGCGGCCCGCCGTGGCGCTCCGGACGCCATCCAGGTCGCTGACCGGTGGCATCTGTGGCACAACCTCGCCCAACACGTCGAAAAGGCCGTCGCCCGCCACCAGCGCTGCCTCAACCCGCCACCGCAGCCGGCAACGCCGCAGCCGACGCCCGATGCGGAGGCCGTCGCGGCTCACGCTGCAGCCGCCACGCGAGACAGCCGCCTGGCTCAACGCACCCGCGACCGATTTGAGCAGGTCCAGCGGCTTCTGGACGAAGGCCGCAGCATCAAAGCCATCGTCCGCGACCTCGGCCTCGCCCGGGAAACCGTCCGCCGCTACGCCCGGGCCACCGACATCGAAGACCTCATCGCGACAGCTCGCACCGGCGCCCGGGCCAGCATCCTGGACCCCTACCTCGAGCACATCCACCAACGATGGGCCTCCGGCGGCACCGACGCCAAAGCGTTCTTCCACGAGCTCCGCGGCATGGGCTACCCGGGCAGCTACAGCGTGCTACGTGACTACGTCCGAGCGCTGCGAGCCCTCACCGCAGCCCCGCCTACGGCACCACGGCCGCCCAAGGTCCGCCACGTGGTCAACTGGCTGCTACGCCACCCGCAACGCATGGAACCCGACGACCAGGCCGGCCTTGCCGCCGTCCGCGACCGCTGTCCTCATCTGAACCGCCTCGCCGCGCACGTCACTGCGTTCGCCGTGATCCTCACCCAGCGCCGCGGCCAGGAACTCGACGCCTGGATCAACGCCGTCACCCACGACGACCAACCCGACCTGCACTCGTTCGCCGCCGGCCTGCAACGCGACTACGACGCCGTCCGCAACGGCCTCACCCTGCCCCACAACTCCGGCCCCGTCGAAGGCCACGTCAACCGGATCAAGATGCTGAAACGCCAAATGTTCGGCCGCGCCAACTTCGACCTCCTCCGCAAGCGCGTCCTCCACACCACCTGAACAGCAGAGGGTCAGATTCGATCAACCAAAGGGGGCCAGAACCAGTCTCAGGCCGCCGTCGACACGGGCTGGTTGAGCACACGTCCTCCCCGCGCACGCGGGGTGGTACAGAGAGGGTGTTCAGTGCTACGGACCATCCCCCCGTGCTCGCTGGGCACGCGGGGATGGTCCTACTGGCCTCCCTGGGCGCTGGATCTCGGCACCGTGCTCCAGCTCCCAACCCCTTGACCTTGAGGAGAGCCAGATGAGTGCACGTATTCGCCGGCCGCCAGGGCAAGTTCGACTTCGTACAGTGGCTTCGCCCCGCCGCCTACTCCGTCCGACTCAGATCAATAGGAGTTCCTCACGAAGGACAATCATGTAGTTGGGGTCCAACTCGGACCTTCGACACAAACCTTTTCCCAACGGTGCACGCTCGGATCGACCTGAGCGTGCACCATTTGTTTGTCGGGGTGGAAGGTGAGCCGGAGGCCGAGCTCCCGGTACACCGCTGCCTTGTCCTCCGGAGTTGCTTCCCGCAGGGCCATTGTGAGGTCGCCGAGACTGTCCACGAGGTCGGTGACCTGCTCGACCGTCATCCCGGGACGCGGCGTGGCCGTGTGGCTGCGAATGTCTTGTTCGGCGTGTGCCCGCTCAGTCTGGGTGGTCTTAATCCACTCGGTGACGACGGCCGGATCGGCGCCCGCCTCCAACGCCGCGCGGTAACGCTCGAGCTTCGCGTCGCAGCTTGCGATCACGCTGCGGGCCACGGCATCGTCGTCGAGTGCGTCCAGGAGGGCTCCCGCCTGCGCATCCGCGTGGTGAGCGAGGGCTACCACCGCGACTGGCAGGTCCAGTTCCCGAAGGGTATCCGCGAGCCGGGCGCCCGCTACGTGGTCTCGTCCGTCCGCGAATCCGCCCGAGGCGGCTTCTACCGAGCCTTCGGCGACATCCGCAAGCTGGTCTGACGCCCGACACCGCGGTGCTGGATGACGGCCGCTCCCTCACCCGAGGGGCGGCCGTCCGCGGGCCGGGCAGGGTCGGTGTCCCACGCCCCGCGCCAGGCGGCAACGTTGTAACGGTCGTACAACTCGGCGACGGAGATGGCGCGCGCCTGGAGGCTCTCGGGATCCATCGTGGCAGCCTATGTCGATCGTCGTTACCCGGGCCGGGGCCGCCCGCTCCCACGGGCGGCCGCCGCGAACCGCCGGCGGATCAGCCGTTGTAGACGCCGCGCCAGGCGGAGCTGCCCTGCGGCTCGCCGCCGACGTAGTAGGCCGCGCGGATGTGGACGATGTTGCCCTCGGTGAAGTCCTTGTTGCACACGGCCCAACGCGTGGCGTCCGCCGTCAGCTTGTGCACGCAGCTGCCGGTGCGGCTGGGGCCGGCGTAGGTGGTGTACCAGTCGGCCGCGACCGCGTTGCCTTCCGCGGAGCGGTCCTTGACGAAAATCAGGTCGCCGGCGGGCTGGAAGCAGACGACGCCGCCGATGATCTCCTGGCAGCTGGAGTTGGAATCGGGTTCGGCCGTCGTCCACACGGCGTAGTTGGTCTCGGAGCCGTAGTAGGCGGCGTACGCGGCGGCGGGGACGGCCAGCGCCAGCAGCGACCCGGCCGCGGTGGCGGCCGCCAGGAACACTCCGCGAGGTTTGCGCACCGTCATTCTCCTCATCTCGGTTGGACAGTGCCGGAAACTCTCAGCCATCAATTTCGACAGCGAAATGGGCGGCACGCCCTCTTGAGCATTTCTTGAGCCGATGCGTGCGCTTTCGTCAATGTTTGGTCAAGGCCGACCCGCTGGCGCCGACGGGTGCGGCGCGGGCCGTAGCGTGCGTTGCCAATGATCTCCATCGCATCGACCGGAAACGGGGTACGCATGATCGCAAGACGCATCAAGGCCGCCGCGCTCGCCGCCTGCGCCGCCGTGCCGCTGGCCCTGCTCGCCACGCCGGGGTCCGCGTCGGCCTCGGGCACCGACTACCTCTGGGCGTACTGGCAGAAGCCCGGCGCCACCTCGTCGGGCGGGTACGGGGTCTTCCACGCGTACGGCGAGATCGTCCAGGTGCAGGATTGGCACGCGGACGGCTGGCGGACCTGGGCGCAGATCCAGAAGCTGCTGCCGGACTCCAACGGGGTCATGCACTGGGTCAACCACAGCACGGCCTGCTGGGACGACACGAGCCACGGGGACACCAGCGGCGGCGGCTTCACGACGTGCAACTACTCGCTGCCCGAGGGCACCGTCGTGCGGGTGCACGTCTGGGCGACCAACAGCGGCACGCACGCCTATGACGAGTACAGCCCGTCCGGCACGGCCTGACGACACCGCGGGGCTGTGCCGTCCGCGGCGGCACGGCCCTACGAACCCGGCGACCGTAGGCGCCGCCCTCCGATGAGGCAACCCGCGGTGTGGGCGCTCGCCAACCGGTCCACCGACCTCGCGCTCATCAGCACCGCCGAACAGGCCCGAGCACACCGCCACACTGACCCGGCCGGACCGCACGGTGGCCGCCGCCGACGCGCTCGCCGGCGACGATCTGGCGGCGACGACCCACCGGATGGTCGGCCGCCTCTCCCTGCGAGCAGGTGTGCGCCCTCCCCGACGGCTACCACCTCGGCGCGACCCTCACCCCTCCTCGACCGCCACGACGAGGCCCTCGAGCTGCACTGCGGGGCCCTGCACGTGGCCGAGCAACGACATCGCCCCGATGAGCAGGGGGCGCGCCGGGGCCGCCACGACGAGGCTTGCCGCGTGGGTAGCCGCCCATGGCCATGGAAGTTTTCAGTGCGGACCCGTACGGCCCACGCACCCGTGGCGGCCGCTCGGCCCGGGCGCATCGACAGACGTGACCTGACAGTCGTATGACCTCTGATCTACGACGACGGCCGGGTGCGGGAAGGCGCCGACGCTCGCCAGCGGCAAACACACGTTGCGAGCAGCGGGCAGAACCGCAGCTACATCCTGCGGGGGGCTGCGGGACACCACGCTGCCGATCTCGGGCGGACGGTCCATGCGCGACCGGTTCGTCGGCAACAACGGCTGCACGCCGCAGAACCCGCCGGAGCCGGCGCAGGGCAGCCTCACCCACGTCGTCACTTACTACACGGGGTGCAAGGCCGGCTATCCGGTGGTGTGGGGCGCCTTCGACGGGCCGCACGCCCCCAACGCCGTGGACGGCTCCGCCGACCCGTACGCGCCCGGCGCGAAATCCTGGACCCAGCAGGTGGTGTGGAACTTCGTCACCCAGCTCGGCTCCAACCCGTCACCGTCGAGCACCCCGCCGGCGTCCTCGCGGCCCGCGAGCCCGCGAGTGCGTCCCCGAGCGCCTCGGGGCCCAGCGGCGCATGCCAGGCGAGCTACCGGACGGTCAACTCCTGGCAGGGCGGCTTCCAGGGCGAGGTCAGCATCACGGCAGGCGGTGCACGGCGCAACTGACGCCCGGCACTGCTTCCCCGCAGGGGCCCGATCTCACGTCCGGTTCGCCTATTACGCATCAGTCGAACCCGCGCCACGGGCCGGCCAGACGCCCACACCTCCGTCGAGGCCACGCGCACCGCGGTCAGTCCATGGCCAATCGACGGCTGCATTAGCTGCGGCGGGCGCTTGTCGTGCATCTACTCCTTGAACCCTGCCTTGGTGCACGCCGTCGCAAGGTTCGTGGCCGCGGTGCCCATGTCCAGTTTGGTGGAGGATTCGTTGGCGCCGCCCTTGGCGGCCTTGGCGAGCTCGGCCCGGTCCGCCAACATGTTGCCCGCGAACGAGATGTTGGAGTCCCGCGTGACGGCGGCCTCCTGTCCGATGGCCAGCATCGCGTCGGCGTCCTCGTAGATAGCTTGCGTCCCCATCACCTTGAGGATTTTCGGGCAGACAAGCGCCCCGTATGGGTCGGGTGGCGGGATCGACGTCACCGCCTCCGTGCCGCCGGCGCAGTCGCCGCTGGGGAGCCTGCCGTTCGGGCACAACGTCGGCGTCGGCGACGGTGCGGCAGTGGACGGCGCCGCAGTGGCTGCTGGGGCGGTTGCGGGCGCCGCGGTCTTCGTCGGCTGGCCGCCGCAGCCAGCGAGGGCGAGGAGTGCAACTGCGGCGGCGGCGAGGCGGCGGATTGTCACCGCCGGGTCGTCCACCTGAGCAACCCGGAATGGGATCGTCGGGCCGGGCGGCGGGTGCCGCCGATCGTCGCCTTTGGCCGACACGGCGGGTGGCACGGCCAGACCTCCGCCCGTTCGCGGCCAGACTAGCGGCCGATCACGTACAGCGTCGCGGCCATCTCAGCCAGGTCCGACCCGGGGACCGGTTCGCATGCCGTCGACAGCTGGCTGGCGAACACGGCCACCTGCGCGTCGGTCGGCTCCGGCAGGCCGTCCTTGCGGCGGAGCGCGGCCAGCGCCGAACTCGCCCACACCGTACGGCTCGACGTGTCCTCGGACGCCCACCGCGCGCACGTCCACGGCGTCGAATCCGACGCCGGCTCGTCGCCGGACTTGACGTTGCCCTTGGCCGCGGCGCCGACACAGCAGGCGATCACGATGACGACGGCGACCGCGAGTACCGAAGCAGCATCCGCTCATGGCACCCCTCTGTGTCAAGAGACGGCCTGGGCCGGTGTTCTAGAGTGGGCTCTAGCGGGTCCGGGAAGTGGCTTGTCCGAAGTGCTG
>NZ_JBEZDS010000050.1:0-86450 GCF_040648435.1 Dactylosporangium sp. NPDC049140
CTTGGTGTTTATTATGTTGATATGTTTTTGACGCCGTCTTTTCCCCATGCGGTCGGCAATCAACCACCCCCGGCGGCCGGGTCCTCCGCGGCCGCCCCCGGGCCAGTAACGCGGTCAGGCCGACGTCGGGGCTCACCGGCCGCAGTGCCCCCGGCTCCTCCCGGGACGGGCTCAGCAGGGTCAGCTCGAAGAGCCGGTCGAGCGCGTCGCGCACCTCCTGCTCCGACAGCACCAGATGCCGGCCGAGCTCGTCCACGCCCCACCCCGGGTTGGCCAGGATGGCCCGGTAGACCTGCTCCGCCCGCATGTCGAGCCCCAACGCCTCCAGCATGTTCCCCGCCGCCTCCCGCGCCCGCCGGGCCCGCCCGCCCGGCATCGGCAAAGATAATGGCAGATGCTGTCCACTCGCATTCAATGCGCGCGATTCTGTGGCGGGATCGCCCGCCGACGATGGAAACCTGCGGGAATACGTTCTGCCACAACGCGCTGTATGGATGCGCGGCAATCAATGTGCGGCAGGCCGGTGGTGTCCGGTTCCGGCCGTGGCCGGTTCAGTCCAGCGTCAATGTGTTCCAGCGAGATCCGCCGCCCTGGTAGACACCTCCTACCGCAGCGTGCACGGCCCCTCGGTCACCAGACCGGGCGTATGCCGGCGCACGGACAAGACCAAGACGGGGGAACCATGATGACCTTTTCGAGGACTGACTGGAAAGCGGTGCGGCGCGATGGCTGCCACGCGACGTCCGGGTTCGGTTGGGACTGACGAGACCGCGAGGGTGATGCGGCTCGTGGCCCTCACCCTGGTGGTTTCCGGTGTGCGGTCGTCGGGCGAACCGATCGGCGACTTCCTGGGTGACGTGTTCTGGTCGGTGGTGCGGCCCGGCGACGGGCTCGAGCACCTCTGCGTCAGGGCGGGCCCGGGCCGCATCGATCTCGGCTTCTACGTGCGCAGCCCGGCGGTCGAGGAGGCCCTGGCGACGGTGCGCGACCTGCTGCGGCGGGCCGTGGCGATGTCGCCGGTACTCGGGCCCTGGACGGGCCAGCCGCCCGACGGGCTGCACGCGGTGGATCTGACCGGGATCGGCCCCTTTTCCAGCGAAGAACCCTGACGAAAGAGGTCCGTAGTGATCCGTGTCGGCATCGTCGACGACCATCCCATCATCCTGTTAGGCCTGCGCGGCGCCTTCGAGTCCGCCGGCGACATCGCCGTGGTGGCCGCGGCCACCGCCCCCGGGCACGTCGACCCGGCCGCGATGGACGTCCTCGTGCTGGACATGCACCTGACCGGCGACGGGCCCTGCGTGCCCGAGGTCGCCACCGCGGCCGCGCACTGCAAGGTCGTGCTGACCGCCGGCGACGAGCGCCGCTCGGACATCGCCCGGTGCATGGCCGCCGGCGCCCGGGCGTTCGTGCCCAAGAGCAGCCAGCCGCACCTCTTCGTCGAGGCCGTCCGGCTCGTCGCCGCCGGCGGGGCGCCGCCCGCGCCGCAGGTCGTGCAGCCCGGGCTCTCCCCGCGCGAGCAGACGGTGCTGGACAACGTCGCGGCCGGCCTGACCCACGAGCAGATCGCCCGGCGGCTCGGCATCAGCAAGCACACCGTGGACACGTACCTCAAGCGCATCCGGGCCAAGCTGAACCTGGGCAACAAGGCCGAGCTGACCCGGGCCGCGCTGGCCGCCCGCCCGCCCGCGGCGGTGGCGGTGTGAGCTCAGCGGTTGCGCGGATGGCGCTTCGCCGCCCGCTCGTTGCCGTGCCGGTAGTTGCCGGTCCAGCGGGCCATCGCCAGCTGGGCGTCGCCGGCGCCGACCTCGTCGAGGAACCGCGCCGCCCGGGCCCCGCGCAGCGTCGCGGCCACGCGCCCGTGGTGGGTGATCACGACGGTGCCGTCGGCACGGTGCTCGAACTCGAATCCGTGTGCGGCGCCCATCGGCGCAGTGTAGGCCGCCGGTGACTGCGCGCGGCGGGTACGCCGACCTCTTCACCCAGGACCGCACCGCGCCGCACTGGGCCTACGACTACGCGGCCCGGCTCGCCGCCCGCCACCGGCACGGTCACCGGATCCTGATCCAGACCAGCATGTCGCCGACCGGCCCGTTCCACATCGGCAACCTGCGCGACACGGTCTGCGCGCACCTCGTGCACCGGGCCCTGGTCCGCTCCGGCCGCCGCTCGGCGATCCTGCTCAGCTTCGACGACTTCGACCCGTTCCGCCCCCGGCAGGCCGCGGCCGACCCCGTCCTGGCCCGGTACGGCTCGCGCCCCCTCGCGGTGGCCCGGGAGCGCTCGACCGCGATCTGCCGGGCCTACCTGCGCGAGCTCAAGGACCTGGGCATCTGCCCGCCGGAGGCCGACGCCGACGGGCGCACCCCGGCCGGCTCGGCCTGGCTCACGCACTACCAGTGGGAGCGGTACACCGGCGGCGAGTACCGGCACATCCAGCGCCGCTACATCCGCCGCGCCGCCCGCCTGGCCACGATCCTCGGCGTCTCCGGCCCCCGCAAGCTCTTCGCGGTGTACTGCCAGCAGTGCGGCCGCAACACCACCGTGCTGCACGAGCTGCACCCGGGCCGGGTCCGCTACGACTGCCGCTCGTGCGGCGCCTGCGTCACCACCGGCGCGATGGAGTGCGTCAAGCCCGCCTGGGCCGTGGACTGGACGCTGCGCGTCACCCACGAGCACATCGACTGCGAGCCCGCCGGCCAGGACCACTGCAGCGCGGGCAGCACGATGGACCGCACCCGCGCCGTGTACCACCGCTTCCTCGGCACCCGCCAGCCCGTCATCGTGCCCTACGGCCTCGTGCGCCAGTCCGGCCAGCGGCACAAGATCTCCGGCTCCCGGGCCGGCGGCCTGCTGCCCCGGGACCTGCTGCGCGCCCTGCCCCCGGTGCTGATCCTGTGGCTGTACGCCCGGCCGAACTGCCGCTCCGACATGCGCGTCGGCCTCGACCGGGCCGCGCTGCTGGCCGCCTACGACGGCTGGGACCGGTTCGTGGCCGGCCTGCCCGCCTCGGTGCGCGGCCGGGCGCTGTGGGCGCTGCTCACTGACGACCCGCCGCCCGCCGGGCCGCCGCTGCCGCGGATGCGCACGGTGCTGGGCCGGCTCCACACCGCCTGCTACGACGCCGAGCTCGTGACCCGCGAGCTGGCCGCCGGCCGGGACCGGGCCGCGGTCGCCGAACGCGTCGGGCACGCGCTGGCGTGGCTCTCCGGGCCGGGCCGCGACACGAGCTGGCTGCTGCGCGCCGACCCGGACCCACCCGGCGCGGATCCCTTGCGCGACGGCGGGCTCGGCGGGAACTGGGACCGGGCCCGGCACGCGGCTCTGCTCCGGGCGCTGTTCGCCGTGCCCGACGGCCCGCCCCTGCGCCGCCTGCTCGCCCAGTTCGGCGCGGACGCGCTCGTCGCCGCGGTGGGCGAGCACGCCCGCACCGGCCGACGCCCGCTGCGGGACCTGGCGCTCGCGCGCCTCGACGAGGCCGGGGCGCGGCGTGCGGGCTGAGCTGTTCGACCCGCGCACCGAGGCGGTGCCGGCCGAGTGGGACAAGTTCCTGCGCGACGAGGGCGCCCCGGCCGCCTGGGACGCCGGCGCCCTGGCCGCGGTCGCCTGGACGTCGCTGCGCACGGTGCTGCTCGGCGTGGTCGCCGACGGCGGCCAGGCGGTCGCGCTGTTCTGCGGCGACTTCGGCTCGCCACGCCGCCGCAACCCGGTCTACAGCCCGGTCGGCGGCCCGGGCCGGCCCGGCGTGTACTTCTCCCGCATCCTCATGGGCTTCGACGAGGGCTTCCTCTTCGCGACGCACCTGGACCACGCCGGGCGGGTCGCGGCCCGCCGCGCGTTCGAGCGGGCGCTGAAGGCGCGCCTGGGCCGGCGCTGCCTCGGCGTCGTGTACCAGAACGTGTCGGCCGCGGCCCTGCCGGTGATGCGCACCGCCGCCCGCCTGTGCCGGCCCGTGTCGCCGAACACGGTCCTGGTCAACCGGTGGCAGAGCATGGAGGAGTACTTCGCCGGCCTGCCGCGGGACCGGCGCCGGCGGCTGCGGCGCACGTACGCCGACGTCGACGCGGATTCCGGCCTGCGGGTGGGCGCGGGGGTGCCGGCCGTCGACCCGGTCGAGGCGGCCCGGCTGGAGCAGCTGACCCGGCTCAAGCACCTGTCGCCGGGCGAGGTTCTGGTCCCGCTGCCGTCGCTGTACTTCGAGCGCCTCAACCACCGCGACGGCGTGCGCTACTTCGTGCACACCGACCCGGCCACCGGCGCGCTGCTGTCCTTCGACCTGTCGTTCGAGCACGCCGCCGGCCTCGTCACCACCGTCACCGGCTCGGCCGCGGGCGCGGCGACGGGCCGCGGCCTGTACTGGGACCTGTACCTGCGCGAGATCGAGTACGCGATCGAGCGGGGCGTGCCGCGGCTGGAGTTCGGCAAGGGGCTCGTCGAGCTCAAGGCCCGTTTCGGCTGCGTCACCGTGCCGCAGTACGCGGTCGCGGCGCCGCTGTAGCCAACCACCGACCACCCGAGAGGAACCGGGGCATGGATCTCGACGACGCCACCACGGCGCACCTGGCGGCGGTGCGCGGCCGCGACCTCGCCGCCTACCTGGACACGGTGCACGACGACGTGACCGTGGTGCTGCCCAACGGCCGGCTGCTGCGCGGGCGGGAGGACGTGGCCGCGTTCCACCGCGACTGGTTCGCCGACCCGGACTGGCGCATGGAGACCGAGGTCGTCAGCACCGCCGAGGCCGGCGACACCGGGGCCGTGGTGCTGCGCGTCGGCTACCACGACGTCGACGCCGCGGGCGTCCCGTACGAGAAGGCGTACCTGCTGAGCCTGGTCTTCGCCCGCACCGGCGGCCGCTGGCGGCTGCTGCACGACCAGAACACCTTCTGCTGAGCCGTGGCCGCGACCCGCTACTCCGCCCCCACGCACGCCGCCGCCTACGCCGCGGCCGCCGCCCGCGCCCACGCCGAGGTGCCCTACTACCGCGAGCGCGACGCCCGGGCCGGCGCGCCGGACACCGCCGCCCCGCTGCCCGCGGACCGCCTCGACCGCCACTACCACGAGCTGTTCCCGCTCGGGGCGCCCTGGCGCGGGGAGCCCGACCCGCCGGCGTGGCTGCCGGACGGCGCCGACCTGGCCGCCGCGCTCGCCCTCACCGGCCGGCACCGGCCCGGCACGCCCGTGTTCGAGCTGCGCCCGGCGCTGCTCGACCTGCGGCTGCCCGGCGGCCCCTACCGGGTGCTGCTCACCGCGGCGGCCGACGTCGACCCGACCGCGCCCGACCCGCGCCCGCCGCAGCGGGCGGCGTTCGCGGCGACCCGCCCCGCGACGCTGCTCGGCCCGCCGGACGACCTGGCCCGCCTGGCCGGCGCGGTGGACACGGCGGGCGCGCTGGTCCTGCCGGTGCTGCCGCTCGCGGCCGCGCGGGCGGACCCGGGCCGGCCCGCGCTGCTGTACGACGAGCACCTGGGCTGGGCCGGGGCCTGGTCCGCCGAGTGCGGGCGGGCCCACCTGAGCTGGCGGGCGCTGTTCGCCGGCGGCACGCCCGAGGGGCTGCTCCTGACCCGGCTGCACCGGCGGCGCCCGACGCTCGTCGACGTCCGCCCGGACGGCACCGCGGGCCTCGGCGTGGCCGCGTGCCCGCGCCACGGCACGCCCGTCGTGGGCCCGGCGGGGGAGTGCCCCCCGAACACGTGACATGTTCCCGGGCCCCGGGACTGCCAAGGTGCGTACGGAAGCAAAGCGCAGACGCGCCGGAGAGGAACGCAGATGACTACCGAGGTCACCCCGTCCAACGTCGAAGAGCTGATCGAGAAGCACCTGGCCGATGAGTTCGGCGACGACAACAAGGTGCGCTCCCTGTCCCAGCACTTCCGCCGCGAGGGCTACGTCAAGCTGGCCAACCTGGTCTCGCGCGACATCTTCGCCGCGGTGACCACGGAAGTCCACGAGATCCTGGACAACCACGCGAAGCGCATCGACATCCACATGAAGGAGACCGGCAACTCGCCGCGCTTCATGAGCACCGTCGGGCAGGCCGCGATCCGCAAGGACGCCCAGCTGATCCCGGCGATCTACGAGTCCCCGGCGCTGAAGGCCTTCCTGTCGCGCATCGCGACCCAGGAGGTCATGGACTGCCCGTGGGAGGGCGAGAAGTACATCATCATCCGCCAGCACAAGGTCGGCGACACCCACGGCTGGCACTGGGGCGACTTCCCCTTCACGGTCATCTGGATCATCGAGGCGCCCGAGTCGGAGGTCGGCGGCATGCTGCAGACCGTGCCACACACCGACTGGAACAAGGACGACCCGCGGGTGACCGAGTACCTGGTCAACAACGTCATCAAGACGTGGCCGCACTCGACCGGCGAGCTGTACTTCCTGCGGTCGGACACCACGCTGCACCGCACCATCCCGCTCAGCGCGGACCGGACCCGCATCATCCTCAACACCTGCTGGGGCGGGCCCTCCACGGCCCACCTGACCGCGCAGACCCACGAGACCATGGAAGCGATGTTCGACTGACCGCCGCTCCCGGCCGGCGCCGTGACCCCGATGCGGGGCGCGGCGCCGGCGCAGCACCAGACCCCGGCGAGCGAAAGGCGGATGATGTCCAACGGCACCGAGCTGGCCGCCGTCCCGGTCTCCACCGGCGAGGCGGGTGACTTTCAGTGTGCGCTCACGGCGATGATCCCCTGTTACAACGAGGAGGAGTGCATCGACCGGGCGTACCGCGAGATCGCCGCCGAGCTCGCCGCCTACCCCGACGCCGAGATGCTCTTCGTCGACGACGGTAGCCGCGACGGCACCCTGGACAAGATCAAGGCGTTCGCCGCCGCCGACCCGCGCGTGCGGTACATCTCCTTCGCCCGCAACTTCGGCCTCGAGGCCGCCTTCTCGGCCGGGTTCAAGTACGCCTCCAAGCGCTGGACCGTCCAGCTCGACGCCGACCTGCAGTCCCCGCCGGCCGAGATCCACACGCTGGTCGCGAAGGCCCTCGAGGGGTACGACATCGTCTTCGGCATCCGCGTCGACCGCCGCGACCCGTGGCTGCGCCGGACGGGCTCGCTCGGCATGCAGCTCGTCGCCCAGCGCGTCCTCGGCATCCACGTGCCGATGCGCGCCTCCGTGTTCCGGGTCGTGCGCACCTCCGTGGCCCGGCGCATCGTCGAGACCCGGCTGCGCTCGCCGTACTTCATCGCCACCGCCCCGCTCATCGGCGCCCGCTACACCGCCGTGGCGACGGCGCACCAGCCCCGCACGGCCGGCGTCGCGAAGTGGAACCTCGCCCGGCTCGTGTCGCACGCCATGGACCTGTGGGTCGGCTTCTCGATCCGGCCGCTCGCGATCGTGCACCTCGGCGCGCTGCTGTTCGCCGTGGCGACCCCGGTCCTGCTGGTCGCGCTCGCCCTGGGCTGGATCGGGCCGACCGGCCTGGCGGTGGCGTCGCTGCTGCTGGGCACGGCCGCGTTCGCCGGGCTCGGCCTGCTGACCCGGTACATGATCCCGGCGCTGCGGGTGCGCAGCGAGCTGCCGCAATACACCGTCCGCGAGAGCAACATCCCGATCGACCCGGCCGACGACCTGTACGGCAGCGAGCGCGCCAGGGACGGACTGACCTCTGGAGCGAACCTGTGAGCACAGCGAACCTCATCATCCTGGGGGCCGGGGAGGACCAGGTCCCGGCGTACGTCGAGGGCCGCCGCCTCGGGTACCGGATCATCGGCGTCGACCAGAAGCCCGACGCGCTCGGCGCGCCCCTGGCCGACGAGTTCCTCTGCCTGACCACCCGCGAGCCCGAGGCGATCGCCCGGCGGCTCGGCGCCATCGACGTGGCCGCGGTGATCTCGCCCGCCAGCGACGCCGCGCAGGCCTCGGTCGCCGCGCTGAGCCGGCACTACGGCACCGCCTTCCAGCCCGCCCCCGACGCGGTGCGCGCCTCCGAGGACAAGGCCTACTTCCTTTCCGTGGTGGAGAAGCTGGGCCTGCCGCGGTACCGCAGCGTGCACGACAGCGACCCCGACGCCCTCGCGCGCGCCGCCGCCGGCATGCGCTACCCGCTCGTGGTGAAGCCCGCCGACGCCTCCGGCAGCAAGGGCCTGCGCTGCGTGACCGACCCGGCCGACCTGCCGGGCGCGATCAGCACCGCCCGCAAGCACTCGTTCAGCGGCGAGATCGTCGTCGAGGAGTTCGTCACCGGGACCCACTACTCCGTCGAGTGCTTCGCCCGCGACGGCCGCCCCGAGCTCACGATCGTCACCGAGCGGACCCTCACCCCGATGCCGCACATGATCAGCGTCTCGCACCTGGTGCCGGCGTCGCTGTCCTGCGGGGTGCGGGCCCGGCTGCAGGACATGGTGACCGCCGTGCTGGCCGAGCTCGGGCACCGCAACGGCCCGGTCAACCTCGACGTGATCGCCGGCGAGGACGAGAAGCTGTACTTCGTCGAGCTGGGCGCCCGCCTCGGCGGCAACGGCATGCCCCGGCTGGCCGCCCACGCCTACGGCGTCAACACCGTCGCCGCCGCGATCCGCCTCGCCGCCGGCCGCCCGCCGGAGCTCACCACGCACGCCGAGCCGCGGGTCGTGATGCTGCGCATCCTGACCGCCGACACCGAGGGCGTGGTGACCGGCATCGCCGGCGCCGACGCGGTCCGGGCCCTGCCCGACGTCGCCGCGCTCGAGCTGTTCAAGGAGCCGGGCCAGCGGGTGCACCCGTACACCCAGGCCGCGCACAAGCTCGGCTACCTCATCGTCGCCGCGGACACCCGCGAGTCGCTGCAGCGCACCCTCGACACCGCGCTCACGACACTGCGCATCGACATCGAGCCGGACGAGACACCACAGGAGATCACGTCATGAATTCCGCGCTGCGCCGCAACGCCGCCGCCATCGTGCTGGCCGGCCTGGCGGCCGTGCTCGCCGCGATCATCTGGTTCGTGCTGCCGCACGACCGGGAGGTCAAGAACCTCGGCATCTTCCTGTTCAAGCTGCTGCCGTTCGTGCTGGCCACCGAGGCGGTGTCCCGCATGCCGGTGGAGTGGTTCGCCCGGCGGAACCTCGTGCGCCTGATCGTGCCCGCCTCGTTCGCGGTGTACTTCCTGTTCTTCGTGCCGAAGATCTTCTTCTACGCCGAGGACCACCCGACGCTGTACTACCACATCCTGGTCCTGACCCCGTTCCTGATCCTCGCGCTGACCACCGCCTACCGGCTCGGCGGCGGCACGCCCGGCAACGTGCGCCGCGTCTCCTACGCAATGCTGCTGCTCATGGTCTCCGGCGCCGAGGACCTCGCGTTCCTGAAGGTCAACCACCACACCGACCCGGAGTGGGCGACCGTCCCGGAGCGCTGGAACTGGGCCTCGCACATCAAGGTCTTCCTCGGCCACTACCCGACGAAGTACGAGGCGTACGTCTTCATCGCGGTGCACGTCGTGATCGTGCTGTTCGTCCTGCTCGCGCCGACCCGCTGGTTCGAGCGGCTCAACCCGTGGCGCAACCGGCGCCCCGCGGCCGAGGCCGTGCCCGCCGGCCGGGCCGACCGCGACTCGGTCGAGGTCTGAGGCGCCGGCCGTGTTCCTTCGCGAGGCGCTGTACATCCCGGTCACGCTCGTGCGCCAGCACGCCTCCCGGGCCGCCGTCGACCGGCGCAAGCTGCGCTGGATCAACGAGATGCTGGCGTTCAGCCGGGCGCACGTGCCGTACTACCGCGACGACGCCCGCTACGAGCACGCGCCGCTGCGGGACCTCGCGGAGCTGGCCGACCTGCCCGTGCTCGCCAAGCCGACGCTGCGCGAGCGGCCGCTTGCCGACCTGCTGGCCGCGGGGTCGCAGGACCGGCCCTTCCGGCAGTTCCAGACCAGCGGCAGCACCGGGCAGCGGGTGACCGTCCGGCACGACCAGCGCACCCACGACTACCACATGGCGGCGTGCTTCCGGCGCTTCGCGGCGACCGGCCGGTACCGCCCGACGGACCGGCTCACCCACGTGCGCCCGTACGTCGCCCCGACCCGCGGCTTCGAGAAGCTCAAGCTGTTCCGCCGGCACACGATCCTGTCGCACCGGCCGATGGCCGAGATCAAGGCCGAGCTGCTGGCCAACCGCCCGCACGTGCTGGCCGGGCAGCCGGTGCACATGCGCGAGGTGCTGCGGGCGCTGGAGCCGGACGAGATGGCCGTCCTGCGCCGCACGCTCAAGATGGTGCTCACCGAGTCGGAGCTGCTCACCGACGAGCACCGGGCGCTGCTCGTGGACGGCTACGGGGTGCCCGTCTTCGACGAGTACTCGGCCTTCGAGATCCTCAACATCTACTTCGAGTGCCCGCACGGCGGCCGTCACGTGGCCGAGGACCGCATCCACGTGGAGGTCGTCGACGACGCCGGGCGGCCAGTGCCGGCGGGCACCGAGGGGCGGCTGGTCATCACGCCGTACATGGAGCGGGCCATGCCGCTGATCCGCTACGAGCTCGGCGACATCGGGGTGCTGGACCCGAAGCCGTGCCGGTGCGGGCGCGCGTTCCGCACCATGCGGCTGACCAAGGGCCGGTCCAACGACTACGTCATCCTGCCCGACGGCCGGCGGCTCTACCCGGACACGTTCGTCTGGTTCGCCGCCATCCACCCCGACATCGCCGAGTGCTTCGTCGAGCAGGACGCGCGGGGCCGGGTGCGGATCAACATCGTCTCGGCCGGGACCGAGGATCTCCAGCCGGTCTTCGACAGCGTGCGCGCGGAGATGTACCGCGTCGCCGGCGGCCCGTTCGAGCTCGACGTCGTGCGCGCCGAGCGGCTGCCGCTCACCGCGGGCGGCAAGGGCAAGTTCATCACGTCGGAGTACACCGTTGGGGCCTGAGCTCGCGGCGGCCGGCGCGCCGGCCGCCACCGGGCCCCCACCGGCGTCCTCGTCACTGCTGCCGCGCGGCGCCATCCGGGGCCGCCTGATCCTCTCGCTGCTGGCCGGGCGGGGCGGCTACCGGGTCGCCACCGTGCTGTCCAACGTGCTGCTGCTCGCCGCCTGGGGCGAGGCCGGGTTCGCCGGCTACGCGCTGGTCATGGGCGGCTTCACGGCGGTGCTGTACCTCACCGCGTTCGGCGTGGAGAAGAGCGCCCTGACCCTGCTGCCCCGGGTGCGGCGGGTCCGCGGCGAGCTCACCGCCGTCTTCGTGGCGCTCTCCGCCGGGCCCGGCCTGCTCGCCCTGATCGGGATCGGCGGCTACGGCCTGGCCACCGGCAAGCCCCCGATGTGGCTGCTGGCCGGGGCGCTCGCCGTCGGACTCGGCCTCAACCAGGTGCTCGTCGGCCTGCACCGGGCGCTCGGGCGGCCCTGGCGGGACGTGGCCAACCACGGCGTGCTCGTCGCGGCCGTCGCCGCCGCCACCGGCGGGGCGCTGCTCGGGCTCGGCCCCACCGGCGTGCTCGCCGTCCTGCTCACCGCGGTCGCCGTCCTCGACCTCGCGCTGCTGCCCGGCCTCGCGGCCCGACCGCGCGGCCTGCGCCGGCCGGCCATGCTGCGCCCGGCCGCCGGCACCGCGGTGCTCATGTCGGCCGGCGAGCTCGCGGCGGCCGGCACGGTCAGCGCGGTCTTCCTCGTCCTCGACCACACGGGGCGGGCGGGCCAGAGCGGCCCCCTGTACCTCGCCGTGAGCGCCTCGGCCCTGCTGGCCAACGCGTTCGGGTACCTGCTGCGGATCGTGCAGCCGCACGTCTCGCTGGCCCTGCACCGCTCCCGGGCCGAGCGCCCGGCCGCCCGGCGCGCGGCCCGGGGGCTGCGCCTGCTCGCGCTGGCCGGGCCGCCCTGGGTGGTCGCCGCGACCGCCACCGCCGCATGGGGCTACGACCGCGGCCCGGCGGTGGTGCTCGGCGGCCTGTACCTCGCGTGCCTGCCGGTCTTCTTCGGCCTCGGCAGCGTCAACTTCCTGCTGGAGAACGGCGACCGGCACACCCTGCGGCGCACCGCCATCGGCTCGGCGACCGGGCTGGCCGGGGCCGTGCTGGCCGCGCTGGTGCTCGTGCCGTGGCTGGGCGCGCCCGGCGCGATCGCCGCGATGGCGACCGGCGACCTCGTCCACGCGGCCGTCCTGCTGCTGATCCTGCCCCGGAGGTCCGCATGAGCGCCACACTGCGCGAGGCCGTCGCGGAGCCGGCGCCGCTCGTGCGGCATCCACGGCGCATCCTCGTGGTGTCCCTCGCCGTGTGCCTCGTGCCCGTGGCGGCGCTGGCCATCGTGCTGTGGCACAACCACGGCTTCGGCGACGGCCGGGGCGGCGCCGCGAAGGGCGGCGGGCATCCGGCGCTGCCGGTGTACCTGCGGCTCTTCTTCGCGGTGCTGGCCATCGGCGGTCTGGCGCACGCCGGCGGCTGGGTGGCGCGGCGCCTGGGCCAGCCCGGCGTCGTCGGCGAGATCGTCGCCGGGCTGCTCATCGGCCCGTCGCTGCTGGGCCGGTTTCTGCCCGGTGTGACGGCCGCGCTGCTGCCCACCGATGTCCGCGGCCACCTGGCCGTGCTGGCCCAGGTCGGGCTGGTGCTGTTCATGTTCTCCGTCGGCGCCGAGTTCGACACCGCCATCCTGCGCCGGCAGGGCACCGCGATCGGCATGCTCAGCCAGGCCACCATGACCGTCCCCTTCGTGCTCGGACTGCTGCTCGTGCCGGCGGTCTTCCCGCATTTCGCCGGGGCCGGGATTGGTGAGGCCCCGTTCGCGATCTTCCTCGGCACCGCGATCAGCATCACCGCGTTTCCTGTGCTGGCGCGCATCGTGGAGGATGCCGGGCTGGCCGGGACGCCGCTGGGCTCGCTGGCCATGGTCTGCGCCGGCATCGACGACGTGCTGGCCTGGTCGGCCCTGGCCGTCGTGCTCGCGGTCATCCAGGCCGGCAGCCCCTTCGGCGCGCTCGTCGCGCTGCCGCTGGCCCTCGGGTTCGCGCTGCTGGTGCTGCTGGTGCTCCGGCCGCTGCTGGCCCGGGGAGCCGACCGGCTGCGGGACGTGCGCGCGCCCGTCGCCGTGCCGCTCGTCGCGGTGCTGTGCCTGGTGTTCACCCTCGCCGGGCTGACCGACCGCATCGGCGTGCACGCGATCTTCGGCGCCTTCCTGGCCGGGATCGTACTGCCGCGCGGCTCCCGGTTCCTCGCCGGCGTGCCCGAGCGGCTCGGCACCCTCAACCGGGCGCTGCTGCTGCCGGTCTTCTTCGCCTCCATCGGGCTGCAGGTCGACGTGGTCAGCGCCGTGGGCGACGCGGGGCTGCTGGTGGCCGGCGCGGTCACCATCCTGGTCGCGATCGGCGGCAAGCTCGGCAGCGCCGCGCTGTGCGCCCGGGCCGGCGGCCTGTCGTGGCGGGCGTCGGCCGGGCTCGGCGTGCTGCTCAACGCCCGCGGCATCACCGAGATCGTGGTGCTGCAGACCGGCCTCGCGATCGGGGTCATCAACGAGCGGGCCTTCACGGTCCTGGTGTTCATGGCGCTCGTCACCACGGTGATGACGATGCCGTTGCTCCGTCTGCTGGGCCTTGTACGCCCCGGCGGGTCCGCTCCTACCCAGGAAAGGTTGGCTCGGTAATGGCTCAGCCGACGTCCCTCGTCACCGGCGGCGCCGGTTTCATCGGCGCGAACCTCGCCCGGGAGCTGTTGCGCCGCGACCACCGCGTCGTCGTGCTCGACGACCTCAGTGGCGGCGTGCGCGAGAACGTGCCCGGCGGCGCGGAGTTCCGCCACGGCAACATCTGCGACCCCGCGCTGGTCGACGCGCTCTTCGCCGAGCACCGCTTCGACTACGTGTTCCACCTCGCCGCCTACGCCGCCGAGGGCCTCAGCCACTTCATCAAGCGGTTCAACTACACCAACAACGTGCTGGGCAGCATCAACCTGATCAACGCCGCGGTCAACGCCGGCACCGTGCGCTGCTTCGTGTTCACCTCGTCGATCGCGGTGTACGGCGCGGGCCGGCTGCCGATGACCGAGGACCTGACCCCGGCGCCGGAGGACCCCTACGGCATCGCGAAGTACGCCGTGGAGCAGGAGCTGCGCGTCACGTACGAGATGTTCGGCCTGCCCTATATCGTCTTCCGGCCGCACAACGTCTACGGCGAGTTCCAGAACATCGGGGACCGGTACCGCAACGTCATCGGCATCTTCATGAACCAGGCGCTGCGGGGCGAGCCGTTCACCGTGTTCGGCGACGGCGAGCAGACCCGCGCGTTCAGCTACATCGGCGACGTGGCCCCGGCCATCGCGCGCTCGGTCGAGGTGCCCGCGGCCTACAACGAGACGTTCAACATCGGCGGCGACACCGCGTACACCGTCAACACCCTGACCAGAGAGACCGCCGCGGCCATGGGCGTGGAGCTGTCGGTGCAGCACCTGCCCGCGCGGCAGGAGGTCCACGACGCGTACGCCAGCCATGACAAGGCCCGCAAGATCTTCGAGCTGACCGGGGAGCCGGTGCCGCTGGCCGAGGGGCTGGCGCTCATGGCGGCCTGGGTCCGTGCCCGCGGCCCGCAGGAGCCGTCGGTCTTCGACGCGGTCGAGGTGCGCCGCAACCTGCCGCCGTCCTGGCTCGCGGTCCTGCGCGGCTGAATTCGTGAAGGGGTTCTGATGCCGTCTGCCCTGCGTTCCTCGATCAGTCTCGCGCCGGTCGCGGCCAACCTGGTGCTCGCCCGTAACCGGGAGCGCCGGCCCGCGGCCGCGCTGCACGAGCTGCAGAGCCGCCAGCTGCGCACGCTCGTGCGGCACGCGTTCGAGCGCGTGCCGCACTACCGCCGCGCGCTGACCCCGGACCAGGTCGACGGGGTCCGCTCGGCGGCGGACCTGGCCGCGCTGCCGGTGCTGGACCGCCGGCTGGTGCACGAGCTGCCGGAGACCGACCTGCTCGCGGACGGCTTCACCGCGGCGAACACCCGCGCGGCCCGCACCAGCGGCTCGTCGGGCATCCCGGTGACGTTCCGCAACTCCGAGCGGGACCTGGGCTACCTGCGGGCCACCTACCTGCAGGACATGCTCGCCTCCGGGCTGCGGCTGACCGACCGGATCGGGTACTTCCGCACCGCCGCGTTCCTGCGCCACCCGCTGGAGCGCCTCGGTATCGTGCGCAACCTGCACATCGACACCTCCCGGGGCCTCGACCAGCAGGTGGAGACCTTCCTCGCCGCCCGCCCGACGTTCCTGTTCGGCTTCCCGAACGTGATCGCGACCCTGGTCGAGGAGCTGCAGCGGCGCGGGGTCGAGTACCCGCACGTGCACACCGTCGTCTTCGGCGGCGAGCGGCTCACCCCGGCGGCGCGGGCGAACGTGCTCGGCTACTTCGGCGCGCAGGGCCACGAGGTGTACGCCTCGGTGGAGATGTTCACCGCCGCCCGCACCTGCCCGCGCGGGTCGCTGCACCTGCGCACCGGCAACGTCGTGCTCGAGGTCGAGCACGACGACGGCACCGTCTCGGTCGAGGACGGCGAGGGCGAGGTCCTGGTCACCCGGCTGCGCAGCGAGGCCATGCCGCTCATCCGGTACCGCCTCGGCGACCGCGTGACCATCCGGCCCAACGACTGCCCGTGCGGCGTCGCGCACACCCCGATCGTGAGCGCGGTGCAGGGCCGCAGCGAGGACCGGCTGGTCGGCCCGGACGGGCGCAGCCTGCACGCGGACTTCCTGACCAAGGTGGTCGAGCGCTTTCCCGCGGTACACCGGATGCAGCTCTTGCAACGGCGGCCCGGGACCCTCGACGTGCACGTCGTGCTGACCGGGGTCGTGCCCGACGACCTCACGACCCGGATCCAGGCCGCGGTCGCCGGGGCGCTGCCGGCCTACACGGTGGAGGTCCGGCCGGTGGACCACATCGTCCCGGAGGCCAACGGCAAGATCAAGCTGGTCAAGGCGGTACCCGCGGCCGGCTGACTATTGCGATCGAGTATACCCACCGTGCATAGTTGAGCGGTGACCATCGCCTATGCGTTGCTGGGCCTGCTCGAAGGGGCGAGCCGGCACGGCTACGACCTGAAGCATTCCTACGACCGGCGCTTCGGCGGCGCGCGGCCGGTCCGGTTCGGCCAGGTGTACCGCACCCTGGCCCAGCTGGAGCGCGACGGCCGCGTCACGGCCCTCGGCGTCGAGGCCGGGGGCGGGCCCGAACGCCGCCGCTACGCGATCACCCCGGAGGGCGTGACCGGGCTCGGCGCCTGGCTCGCCGAGCCGGAGGACCCGCAGCCGCAGCTGCAGACCGTCCTGTTCACCAAGGTCACCCTCGCCCTGATGTCCGGCCGGCCCGCGGGCGCGTACCTCGACGCCCAGCGGACCCGGCACCTGGCCGTGATGCAGCGGCTCACCGCCGCCCGGCGCACGGCGGCGTCCGCCCGCGACGCCATGCTCATCGACTACCAGCTCTTCCATGTCGAGGCGGACCTGCGGTGGCTGGACCACGCCGAGTCGCGCCTGCCCACGCTGGCCGAGGAGTGCCGCGATGAGTCCGATACTGGTCGGTCGTGACCTGCACAAGTCCTACGGGCTGACGCCCGCGCTGCGCGGCGCCGCCGTGGAGGTCGCCGAGGGCGAGATCGTCGCCGTCATGGGGCCGAGCGGGTCCGGCAAGTCGACCCTGCTGCACTGCCTTGCGGGCGTGCTCACCCCCGACCGCGGCGAGGTGTACTTCGCCGGCGCCCGCCTCGACCGCCTGAGCGACCGGCGCCGGGTCGAGCTGCGGCGCACCGCGTTCGGGCTGGTGTACCAGTTCGGCCAGCTGGTGCCGGAGCTGCCCGTGGGGGAGAACGTGGCCCTGCCGCTGCTGCTGGCCGGCCGCCCGTGGCCCGCCGCGCTGGCCCAGGCCCGCGCCTGGCTCGACCGTCTCGGCCTCGCCGGGCTGGAGCAGCGCCGGCCCGGCGAGCTCTCCGGCGGCCAGGCCCAGCGGGTCGCGCTGGCCCGGGCCCTGGTCGCCCGGCCGCGGCTGGTCTTCGCCGACGAGCCCACCGGCGCGCTGGACTCCGCCGGCGCCGACGACGTGATGGAGGTCCTCGTCGCCACGGCCCGGGAGCTCGGCACCGCCGTCGTGATCGTCACGCACGAGCCGCGGGTCGCCGGCTTCGCGGACCGCCCGATCCTGCTGCGCGACGGGGACACGCGATGATCAACGCACTGCGGCTCGGGGCCCGGATCGCGCTGCACGGCGGCCGGGAGGGCCTGGCGCGCCTCGCCTTCACGGCCGCCGGGACCGGCCTCGGCCTGGCGCTGCTGCTGCTCAGCCTCGCGGCCGCGCCGGCCCTGCAGGCCCGCTACGACCGCATCGCCTGGCACGACGCCGCCTACTCCGCGCTGAGCGGGGAGACCGGCGACGACCCGGCCGCCGAGTCCGCCGACGGCGCCCTGTTCCTGGCCGTCACCGACTACCACGACGGCGTCCGCATGACCCGGGTCTACTACGCCGCGCTCGGCGCCGATCCGCCCGTGCCGCCCGGCCTGGACCGCGCGCCCGGCCCCGGCGAGGTCGCCGCGTCCCCGGCGCTGCGGCGGCTGCTGGCCGAGACCGCCGCCGACGAGCTCGGCGACCGTTTCCCGGGCCGGGTCACGATGACCATCGGCCCCGCGGGCCTGGCCCATGACAACGAGCTCGTCGGCATCATCGGCCGCACCCCGCAGCAGCTCGACGGGGTCCGCTCGGTCGGCCGGGTGCACGGCTTCACCGGGGTGCGCCCGACCGGCTGGGCGATCACCGCCGCGCTGACCTGGGTCACGCTGAGCGGCGCGATGTTCGTCGCCGCGCCCGTCGTGCTCCTCGTCGTCATCGTCACCCGGGCCGCCGGGCGGCCGCGGGAGCGGCTCCTCGCCGCGATCCGGCTCGCCGGGGCCACCCGGGCCCAGGTCGCGGGCATCGCCGCCGCCGAGGCCGGGATCGCGGCGGCCGCGGGCAGCGTCCTGGGCCTCGGGCTCTACGAGGCCGGGCGGCGGGTGGTGGCCGCGACCGTCGTGTTCCAGGGTGGCCACTTCTGGCTCGGCGACCTGGCCGTGCCGGGGCCGGGGCTCGCCGCCGCGCTGCTCGGCCTGCCGGTGCTGGCGATGCTGACGAGCGTCGCGTCGCTGCGCCGGCTCCGGCGGCCGGCGCGACGGCTCGGCGCGGCGGTCGGCCGGGTGCTGCAGCGGCTGCCGCTGGGCGTGGCCACCCTGCTGGCCGTCCGCCGCATCGCGCACAACCCGGGGGCCGCGTTCTCCTCGGCGGCGGTGGCCGGGCTGGCCGCCGCCGGCCTGGCGTACCTCGCGTGCGCCGCCCCGCCGCCGCGGACGCCGCCCAGCGGGGTCGTCACGGTCGTGACGGGCGGGGTGCCGGCGGAGGCGGTCGGGCCCCTGCAGTCGGCGGGCGCGGTCTTCCGGGCCGACGGCCTCGTGCTGATCGCCACCGACGGGTCCCTGGCCGCCGAGAACCGCGTCCGCACCCGCGTCGCCAACCTGGTGCCGAACGCGATCATCAACAGCGACCGGGACCCCGTCGACCGCAACCTGGAGACGTACTTCGCCGGCCTGGGCCGCCTGGCCGCCCTGGCCGCGCTGTTCGTGGTCGTCACCGGGGCCGTCGGGGTCGCGGCCGGCACGGCCGGCGGGCTGCTGGAGCGGCGGCGCCCGTTCACGCTCCTGCGCGCCGCCGGGGTGCGCTGGCCGGAGCTGCGGCGCGCGGTGCTGCTGGAGACCGCCGCGACCATGACGGCGTCCACGGCCGCCGGGCTCGGGGCCGGCCTGCTGCTCGCGGTCGTGGCGGCCCGCCGGTCGGGCTCCGGCTGGCGGTGGCCCCCGGCCGAGCTCTACGCGGTCGCCGGCGGCGGGGTCCTGGCCGCGCTGCTGTGCACCGCCCTCGCGCTGCCCGTGCTGCGCCGGACCACCCGCCCGGACACCGTCCGCGATGCCTGAGCGGCGTCACTCGGGCACGATGGTGCCGTGCTCGTCCACGACCTTCGTCTGCCAGTACCGGTACCACTCGTCGCCCACGTGGACCGGCTCCTGGCCGGCGGGGTAGCGCACGTACCCGGCCGGCGGCTCCTGGCCCTTGGCCACGCACGCGGCGCCTGTCCGATTCCCGACCGCCTTGACCGGGTACTCCTGTGACCGGCACACCCGCTCACGGCCGTTGCAGCCGGTCGCGGGCAGGACGGCGAGGACCAGCACGGCCACGGCGGTGCGGATGCGGAGCTGGTGCATCCCACTATGGTGTACCACGATGGCGCTGAATGACCGGCTGCGCGACGCGCTGCGCGATCCGAACGCCGTGGTCCGGCTCGACGCGGCGCGCGCGGCCGCCGGCTCCGGGGACCACCGGCTGGTCGAGCCGCTGCTCGAGGTGGCCTTGCGCGACACGGCCGAGGTCCGGGTGGCGGGCGGGCTCGGCGAGACCGTCGAGCACGTCGGCGACGCCGCCGCTGTCGCCCTCGGCGAGATCCTCGCGCGCCGCAACGGCATCGACGCGCGGATCGCGCTGGCCGCCGAGGACCTCAACTGCGACGACGACCGGATCGCGACCCTGCTGTACTACCTCGGCCCCCGCTACGAGCCGCTGCGCCAGCGCCTCGAACGCCACGAGCAGCCCCGGATCCGGCTGCGGGCGGCCCGGGCCGTGCTGTCCTTCAACCGCACCGCCGCGTTCGCCGCGCGGCTGCTGAACGACCCCTCGCCGCTGCTGCGGCTGGAGGGCCTGCAGGTGCCCGCCCACGTCCGCGACGACGCCGTCTGCCTGCGGCTCATGCGCATCGACCACGACCCGCGGGTGCGCGCCGAGGCCGCCATGCTGCTGCGGTTCACCGCCGCCGGGGTCGAGCCGTTCGCCGCGGCCGCCCGGGAGGAGCCGGATTCCGGAGTCCGGGCCGCCCTCGTCGCCTGCCTGGCCCACCGCCGCCGCGATCCGGAGGCCGTGCGGGCCGTCGCCGCGCTGCTCGGCGACCCGGCCCTGGCCGTGCGGCGCGCGGCCGCCGAGGCGCTGCGCGACGCCACCGACCCGGTCGCGGGCGCGGCGATCGGCCTGCGGATCCTGGCCGAGCCCGACGACGGCGTGCTGGGCGAGCTGCTGCGCTACCGGGGCCTGCTCGAGGACGCCCCGGAGCTGCGGCCGCTGATCGAGCGCCTGCAGCGGTACGCCAACTTCGACGACGACCGCCGCGCACTCGGCGCATTGCTCAACGCCCGGCTCAAGGCCGCCCCGGCCGCCGCGTACCCGGCCGACGGCCGCCTGCTGCGCGCGGTCCTGCGCCAGGCCGCGGACGCGCTCGGCTCGGGGCCGCTGCGCGACTGGCTCGACGACCCCGGCCGCCCGGTGCCGCTCGGCCCGCCCGTGGTCGACGAGTGCGTGCAGGCCTGGTCGGCGCTGGACACCGAGCGGGCGCTGACCGCGGGGGAGAACGCCGCCTACACCGCGGCCCTCGCCGACCCCGCGCACGCCGGCCCGGACCCGGTCCGCGGCCCGACCACGGCCGCCCGCCGCGCCCTGGAGCTGACCCGGGTCGCGCACGTGCTCACCGCGCGGCTGCTCACCGCCGGGGCCGAGCCGCCGCCGGCCGCCCCGATCCAGCGGCTGGTGCTGCCCGGCGAGGACTCGATCGAGGCGCTGCGCTCGGTGCTGTCGATCGAGGAGTGCCGCCGCGCCCGCAACGTGACCTGGCTGCGGCTGCTGATGCGCCCGGCCGACGAGGCCTGGTACCTGGAGGCCCTGCACGCGGCCTACCCGAAGACCCCGCCGCCGGAGGACCAGGTCAGCGACTGGCACCTCGACCTGGCGGTCACGGCCGCGGAGGGCCGGCGCAGCACCGGCTACCACTGAGCCCGATTTCAGTGCGCCGTCAGGGTGCGGTGGCACCCTGCGGCGATGACACCCCTGGAGGCGGCCCTGGGCGCGGCCGTCGGGCACGTGGGGCCGCCCACGGACGCGGAGCTGGCCGCGGTCGCCGAGCTGACGGTCGTGCGCCCCGGCGACCTGGGGCCCCTGGCCCGCTGCACCGGCCTGCGGCGCCTCACCCTCGTCGGCGCCGACGTCGCGCTGCCGCCGCTGCCCGGGCTCGAGCACCTGCGCCTGGTCGGCTGCCGGATCCTCGGGCCGCTCGCCGGTGCGCGCCGCGACCTGCTCTTCAGCGCCGCCGCCGACCTGCCCGCCAACGACGACGAGGTGCTGCGGGTGGCCGGGGCCGGGCTCGTCGCCGGGGTGCCGCACTCCCGCTCGGTCGCCGGGTACCGCGCCGAGCTCGCGGCGGACGTCTCGGAGTACGAGCGGCGGCAGTGCGTGCGGCTGTGGGAGCGCACCGGGGCGGTCTTCGGCGCCGGGCTGCTGGTGCGGCCCGGGCCGGACTTCGGGGCCGTGCGGCTCTCGGCCGCGGACCTGGAGCGGGAGCTCGACGCGCCCGGGTTCTCGCTGCCTTCGATGTTCCGGCGGTACGCGCCCGGGCCGGCCGGCCTCCCCGCGCTGCTCGCCCTGGTCGCCGACCCGCCGGGTGCCCGGCTGCGGCGGTGGGCGGCCGCGGCCGAGCTCTGGCCGGACGACCGGCTCGGGGTGGAGCGCTTCGCCCAGCGGTACCCGCGGGCCCGGCTCCGCACCGATCCGCGCCCGGTGCTCGACGCCGTCGCGGCCGCCTATCGCGGCCTGGTGCCCGCCCCGTTCCTGCTGCGCCCGAAGCTCGCGCGCTGGCTGCTCCTGCGGACCGCGCCGGGGCTGTGCCTGGGCCGGTTCCCGGGCCGCACGTGGCGGGTCGGGCTCGCCCCGGCCCCGCCGGCCCCGGACGACGTGCTGCTCGCGCTGGGGTACCTGGTGATCGGCCGCGCCGACGGCCCCGAGGTGCTCGCGGTGCGCACCGACGACGCCGGGCGGATCGTGGCGCTGGACCCGGCGCGGGTCGCGGCGGCGCTGGCCGGGCGGCCGAGCCCGTTCCCGGCGGTGCGGGCCGGCGGGGAGCCGCCCGCGCTGGGGGAGCCGGTGTACCGCTCCTACCGCGAGCTGCTCGACGACGTGACGGCGCTCGGCCCGGCCGGTGCGGCCGCCGAGCCGCCGCGGTCCACCGGGGACGGCTTCCTGCCCCGGCCGGTCCGGCTGGAGCTGCGCCGGCTCGGGCTGGTCTACAAGGGACGGTCCACGGTGGACCTGGCGGGCCTGGAGGAGCTGCTGTCCGGCCTGGTCAGTCGGCCGGACGGGGCATGACCGGGCGGAGGCGCTGGACGGTGGCGGCGAGGGCCTCGCCGAAGTGCGGGTCGGTCCAGACGGCGTCCTCGAGGGCCTGGATGACCCGGCGGCGCGTGCCCACGCTCGGCGTCGGCGACGCCGCGGCCTCCCGCTCCAGGGTGCGCAGCGCCGGGTCGTCGTCGAGCTTCGCCCGCACGAGCCCGGCCAGCCCGCGCAGCTGCTCCTCGACCGCGGGCTCGGCCTCCTGGGCCTGGCCCCGGTCGAACAGGTGCGACGCCAGCCAGCCCACCGCGAGTTCCACCATCGTCACGGTGCATACCATCGCACATTCACCGCCCGTCAAGAATGGCCGCGAAGCGCTCCTCGGCGAGGTCGAGCTGGCGGAAGATGTGCTGCTTCACGAGCCGGGACAGCGGGGTGTCGGGGCGCGCGACGAGTTCGCGCAGCACGGGGACCATGGGGCGATATTTCGTCGCCGACCGCTCGACCTTCGGGCCCGTGGTGTGGATCACACCGACGCCGTTGTCGGTGAAGTCGGAGACCTTGATGACCCGCGCCCACGGCTCGCGCTCGAGACTGGCTCTGACGTGCTCCCGGTACTGCTCGTACCGGTCGAATGACGGGTCGTACACGGGGTTGGTGACGGCGGCGACGAGCCCGGCGACCCGGTCGCCGAACCGGCCGGCGAGCGCCGCGACCGCCTGCTCGCTCGTCGCGCCCGGGTGGCCGGCGAGCTCGTCGGGGTGGTCCTCGGCGGTGTCGTGCAGGACGGCCGCCGCGATCACGTCGACGTCGGAGACCTCGTAGTGGTGCATGATGCGGATCGAGACGCGCAGCAGGTGGTTGACGTACGGCTCCCGCACCCGCCGGTCGTCGCGGTGCAGCTCGCTCGCCAGCCGCAGCGCCGCGGCGAGACGTTCACGGTCGGGCGGGGCGAAGCGCTGGATCTCCAGGTGGTACCGCTCGCGCAGCCCGGCCTCGCCATAGACTTCGGTGATCGCGTGCATCGGCATCGTGCCGAGGTACGACGGGAACTCCATGGATATGGATTATCAGACGGTACGATCCGCAACGTGAACCGCCGTCACCTTCGCTGGGTCGTGCCCGCCGCCACCGTCGTCGTCGCCTCGGTCGTCGCCGTGGTGCTGGTGACCCAGGCCGGCGGCAGCGCGGCGTGCGCGGCCGGTGGCTCCGCGTCGTACTACACCGCCGGGCGCAACGGCATGTGCAACCTCGGCACGCCCGCCGACGGCGCCTACGCGGCGGTCGGGCGCGCCGAGTACGCCGGCGGGAAGGGCTGCGGCACCCTGCTCGACGTGACCGGGCCGAACGGCACCACCCGCGTCCAGGTGGTCGACCTGTGCCCGGGCTGCCCGGCCGGGAAGATCGACCTGGGCAAGGGCGCGTTCGCGAAGATCGGGTCGCTGGGCGCCGGGGTCATCCCGGTCACCTACGCGACCGCCCGCGACCCCGCGGTGGGCCCGCTGCGGGTGAAGATCAAGGGCGGCAAGGGGTACTCGTCGCTGAGCGTGGTCGTCGACAACCACGGCAACCCGCTGTCCACTGTGGAGCTGCAGCAGGGCGCCGGGTTCACGGCCCTGAGCCACGGCGAGGACAACACCTGGACGGGCCCGTCCGGCCTCGACGGGGCGGTCGCGCTGCGGATCTCCGACGTGTACGGCCATCAGGCGCTCGTCTCCGGCCTGGCGTTCGGCCAGAGCGACTTCCAGCAGACGACCCAGCACCTGTACGGCGGCCCGTCGCCGGCGCCGTCGCCATCCACTGTGGAGTCCCCGTCGCCGTCGCCGTCGCCCTCGGCCGTCCCGGCCGGCGTCGGGACCACGGCGCCGCCGGTGAAGTGCTAGCCCCTAGCGGCTGACCGCCTTCTCGACCAGCGCCACGACCGCGCGCG
The DNA here is from genome assembly GCF_040648435.1 of Dactylosporangium sp. NPDC049140. Taxonomy (NCBI): domain Bacteria; kingdom Bacillati; phylum Actinomycetota; class Actinomycetes; order Micromonosporales; family Micromonosporaceae; genus Dactylosporangium; species Dactylosporangium sp. NPDC049140. The sequence goes on from NZ_JBEZDS010000050.1 coordinate 24,025, forward strand.
GGTCCTCGACCTCGATGACCAGCCGCGCGTACCGCTCGTCGGCGAGCTCGATGACGACGGCCTTGCGCGCGTCGTGCACGTCCCAGAACACCTTCTCGCCGTCGAGGTGAAAGGTGCCGGCGGTGATGACGTTCGGGATGTACGCGCCGGGCGCGCGGATGCCCCTGGGCTCGCGGGCGATGCCGGGGTCGGCGGTCGCGCCGCGCACGTTGGCCAGCGGGATCGCCAGCCGGCTCTTGAGGGCCCAGAGCTTGTCGAGCCCCTCGATCTCCACGACGAGCGTGTCGCCGTCGATGTTCACGGTTGCCATGGTGTCTACTCCCCGGTGTCGATCCGGGCCCGCAGGCGCAGGCCCAGTAGCAGGTTTGCCGCATCCGGCCCCAGCACGTCGTCGAGGCGCCGCAACGCCCCGCCGACCAGCGCCCCGACCTCGCCGTCGAGCGGCGCCTGCTCGGCCGCGGCGAGCAGCAGCAGGTCGAGCTTGTCGCTCGTCCGCAGCCCCTCGGTCGTGGCCCCGGCGACGAGCAACGGCTCCAGTTCGTTGCGCAGGTACCAGCGCAGCGCGGTGAGGTACAGCCCGCGCTTGCTGCCGAAGGTCTTGTAGAGGCTGTTGCGGTGGACCCCGAGCCCGGTGACGAGGTCGTCCACCGAAAGCCCGTCGTAGGCCCGCCCGGAGAACAACGCCACCGCCTCGCGGGTGACCGCCTCTTCGTCGAATCCCCGCGGTCGTCCCATGCGTACGACGGTAGTGCTTTGAGGAACGATCGGTCAAGAACGAACGTTCCCGAATGACGCGGCTCACATTTGCCGCCCCGCTTCAGGCTCGTTTCAGCGCCACGTCAGGACCGGTTGGCACGCTCTTCCCAGCACCGCGATACGCCCCGGTCGGTTCACCGGCCAGCTGCCCAAACTTTCACGGGTCCGGCCGGGGCTTCTACCAACCGCGGGTGCCGGGCTCACCCGGCCGCGTTCGCCGCCTGATCCTCTCCGGCGGCGTGGCCCACCCGCCGCTGGCCCTCGCGGTCCAGCGGGCGATCTCCACCGTGCTGCCCTTGGCCGTCCTGGCCCGGATCGCCGGCGCCCAGCAGGGCCCGGACGGCGCGGCCGACATGCGCTCCGTCGGCAAGGCTGCGCATCATTCCCGGCGCCGGACACCTGTGGAACCTCGAGCGGCCCGGGGCGTTCACCGCGCTGCTGCTCGAGGCCCGGGCCACCGGGGCGCCGTAGACACTGTCTACGCGATCGTGTAGACAGTGTCTATGCACGATGACGAGGGGCTCCGTGAACGGCTGGTGCGGGCCGGGGTGGAGCTGGTGGCGCAGGAGGGCTCGGCGGCCGTATCGCTGCGGGAGATCGCCCGCCGGGCCGGGGTTTCGCACGGGGCGCCGCGGCGGTACTTCCCGACGCACGTCGAGCTGCTGTCCGCGATCGCCCGGGAGGGCTTCGCCGGCCTGACCGCCCGCCTGGTGGCGGTCCCCGCCGGGGGCTCACCCCGCGAGCGGCTCGGCGGCCTGGCGCGGGCCTACGTCGCGTTCGCCCAGGAGCACCGCGGCATGTACGAGCTGATGTTCCGCCACGACCTGCTCCGCTCCGACCGCCTCGGGCTGCGTGAGACCAGCCTGCCGCTGTTCGGGCTGCTGGCCGAGCTCCTCGCGGCGACCGGGGCGGGGAAGGGCGACCAGCGGGCGGCGGCCGGGGCGCTCTGGGCGAACCTGCACGGCATCGTGCAGCTGTGGCGGTGGGGGAGCCTCCCGCTCGCCACCGGGGCGGCCGACGTCACCGACCTGGTCGACGTGGCCCTGGACGCCTACGCCGGGCCGGGGGCCGCGTGACCCCCGTGCTGTACCGCCTCACCCGCGCCACCGCCGGGCGCGTCCTGCGCGCCGGGTGGCGGCCCGAGGTCCACGGGCTGGAGCACCTCCCCGCCGGCGGCGCGATCCTCGCCGGCAACCACCTCAGCGTCGCCGACCAGCTGTTCCTCGGGGCCGTCGTGCCGCGGCACATCGCGTTCTGGGCCAAGGCCGAGTACTTCCGCGGCCGCCGCCTCGCCCGGGTGCTCGTCCGCGGGCTCGGGGCGATCCCGGTCGAGCGGGCCGGCGGGCGGGCCGTGCTCACCGCGTTCGACGCGGCCGTGCCGGTGCTGCGCGCCGGGGGGCTGGTGGCGGTGTTCCCCGAGGGGACCCGCTCGCCCGACGGGCGGCTGTACCGCGGGCGCACCGGCGCCGTCCGCCTCGCCCGGCAGGCCGGGGTGCCGATCGTGCCGTTCGGGGTGGTCGGCACCGACGCCGTGCAGCCGATCGACGCCCGCTGGCCGCGCCGGGTGCCGGAGGGCCGGGTCGGGTACCGCTTCGGCCGCCCGGTCGACGTGGCCGGCGGCTCGGTGCGGGCCGCCACCGACGAGGTGATGGCCCGCATCGCCGGGCTCAGCGGGCAGGAGTACGTGCCCGCCTACGCGCCGCTGCTGCGCCTGGGCCGGAACCGAACCTAGAGGCGGCGCACCGTCTCGGCGTCCTCGGCGCCCGCGAAGTATCGGTCCAGGACCCGGGCGAAGCGGTTCTCGGCCGGCTCGGCGTGCGCGAACAGGGTCATCGACGAGCGCAGCTTCATGGCGTCCAGCTCGCCGAAGATGCTCACGGCGGTGTGCTCGGCGTCGCCCAGCAGCGCGTCCGCGCACTCGAGCAGGCGCGGGCCCAGCACCGGATGCTGCAGGTACGCCCTCGCCTCGTCGAGTGAGCCCAGGGCGTACCGCTGCGCCATCGAGCTGCGGCCCAGGCCCTCGATCTGCGGGAAGACGAACCACATCCAGTGGCTGCGCTTGTTGCCGTCCTTGAGCTCGCCGATGGCGTGGTCGTAGACGTGCTCCTGCGCCTCGACGAACCGGGACAGCTGGTACGGATCCTCCATCAACCCAGCCTAAACGGGGCCGTCGAACTCCGCCGTGAGCTCGGCGATCCGCCCCGCCGACCAGCGCACGCGCAGGGTGCCGCCGCCCCCGGCCGACCAGGTCACCCGGGCCACGTCCCGGTCGCCGTCGGACTCGACCGAGGTGACGCTCAGGGTGTCCTCGGGCGGGGCCGCGGCGTAGGCGGCCGCGATCGCGTCCCGGCCGGTGTACGGGCTGCCGGGGTCACCCTCGATGCGCAGGGTGGCGTTGTCGCCGAACCGGTCCAGGTAGGCGCCCCAGTCGCCGGTGCGGACGCCCTCGTTGAACAGCCGGCACTGGTCCTGCACTCGCTCTGCCATTCCGAAGGTGTACCACCGGCATCGACCGATGTCACTAACCGACCTCGGCGCCGCGCAGGAAGCCGTCGGCCCGGGCGGCGATCGCCGACGCGCCGATGGCCTCGGCCCAGCGCAGCACCTCCGTGGCCAGCGCCACCGCCCCGGGCTCGTCGCCGGCGTCGCGGGCCAGCACGGCCAGCAGGATCTGCTGCGACAGGGTGCCCGCGGACATCCCGGCCCGGGCGCCCAGGGCGGTCGCCTCCCGCCAGCGCAGGAGCGCGCCGGCGTGGTCGCCGGCCTCGCGGGCGTGGCCGCCGAGGTGCCGCTGCGCCTCGCGCCGCAGCAGGTCGTCGCCGGCCGAGTCGGCCAGGGCCCGCTCGTAGTGGGGCGGCGCGCCCGCCGGGTCCCCGAGCACGTTGTCGTGGATGAGGCCGAGGTACATGTGCGCCCAGCCGCGCCGGTTGCCGTCCGGCGCCGTGGCCACGAAGCCCTCGCCCCGCTCGCGCAGGGCCGGATCGGGGCGGCCGAGGCGGCTGCGGTACTCGCACCGCAGCCCCGCGAAGCCGAGGTCCCACCGGTGCGGCGGGTCGAGGGCCGCGGAGTCCACCTTGGACAGGAGGGCGGCGCCGTCGTCGTTGCCGTTGTACCACGCGGAGTCCACCGCGATCTCGGCCGCCGCCAGGGCGAGCTGCGCGTTCGCGGAGCGGCCGGCGGCGGACGGCGGCAGCCCGGCGGCCGCGGCGTCGAGCAGCCCCGTGGCCTGCTCCCACCGCGCGGCCAGGGCGAGCCCCCGGGCGGCCGCGAGCAGCTCGTCGAGGGCGATCGTTGCGGTTGCTGTCATGGCGCCGACGGTAGTAATCAGGAAAACTATCCACAAGAAAACTACTTGGAGGCCGCCGTGGAGGACGATGCCGACCGGCTCGTGGACGTCTGGGCCCGCGAGCTGCCGGGGTTCGACCCGGTCGCCGAGGCCATCTTCATGCGCCTGCACATGCTCGGGCGGCACCAGGCCCAGCTGCGCCGCGACGTGCTCGAGGCGGGCGGGCTGCAGCACTGGCAGTTCAAGGTGCTGCTGATGCTGCGCCGCAACGGGCCCCCGTACACGGCCAGCCCGTCGCAGCTCGCCGACCGGCTCGGCCTCACCCGCGGGGCGTTGTCGGCGCGGCTCGCCGCCATCGAGGACGCGGGCTGGATCGTGCGCGAGAGCGACGCGGCCGACCGGCGCCGGGTGCACGTGCGGCTCACCGCGGCCGGGCACGACACGCTGGTGCGGCATCTGGGCGGCGAGTCGCGCGGGGAGCGGGTGCTGCTGGCGGGGCTGGACGAACGGGACCGGCGGACCCTGGCGGAGCTGCTGCGCCGGATGGTGCTCGCGGCGGAGGACCAGCCGTGAACGTCCACCGTGGACGGCGCGGGGAGAGAGCCCGCCGCCGTCCACGGTGGACGGGTCCCTACTTCCAGGTGGCGTTCACGGTCTGCGCCGCCGTGCCCGTGTTCAGGGTGCGGTTCGCGCCGCTCTCCCACGTGACCGAGCCGTCGGGGTTCTTCTTGATGAACTTGTACTCCACCGCCGTGCTGGCCGGCAGGGTCACCGTCGCCGACCAGATCGGGTAGTTCGCCGGGGACAGCGCGATCGCGTTCGCGGTGTTCCACGAGCCCAGCTCCGGGATCGAGCCGACCACGAACACGTTCTGCCCGAACGTCGTGGTGACGTTGGCGTTGAACGTCACCGCCGGGCTGGTGGTCGAGGAGCCGTTCCACGTCGTGCTGACGGTCCCGGTGCCGGAGGCGGGCACCGTGTACGTGTGGTTGCTGCCCGGCTCCCAGGTGACCGTGCCCGAGCTGGTCTTCGTGATGAACTTGTACTCGACCGCCGTGCTCGCCGGCAGCGGCACCGTCGCCGTCCAGTTCGCGCCGCTGGCCGTCATCGGGATCGCGTTCGCGGTGTTCCAGGCGCCCAGCTGCGACACCGAGCCCACCAGGTAGACCGGGTTGCCGGTCGGAGCCCCGGCGACGGTGAAGGAGACGCCGGAGGTGGTCCCGGTCGGCGTCGGGGTCGCGGTCGAGCCGCCGGTGACCCGCGCGCCGACGTGGATGGCGACCGCGTCCTTGGCCGCGACGCCGACGGTGGCCTGGCCGCTGCCGTTCACCGTGACCGTCGGGCCCGAACAGGTCGACGCCGCGGCGTTGTAGTCGCCGTGGATGACGTCGCAGTAGACGCCGGCCGGCAGCCCGGTGCTGAAGGTGCGCGACCCGACGGCGCCGCCGTTGTCGATGGCGATCCAGCCGTTGGTACCGCGGGAGAAGGCGATCGCGTTCGACCCGTCCGACCACCAGTTGCCCACCGTCGTGTCGGCGCGCGTCGCGTTGTGGAAGCCCACCATGTTCTTGATCGCGCGCTGCCGGTGCTGGCACTCCCAGCCGCTGCCGCAGGTGACGGCGGTGACGTACCCGCTGGCGTCGGCCGGCGGCGAGGCGTCGTTGTTGGAGAAGCTGAACGAGCTCATGACGTTCGGGGTGCCGAAGTTCCAGGCGAGCATGAACACGTTGGCGAGGGTGTCGGTGGTGCCGGCCTTGTAGTTCAGCGTCGAGCCGTTGCGCTCGGTGTCGTGGTTGGACACGAACACGGTCGACTTGGCGCTGGGCTCCAGGCCCCAGCTGGGCCCGAACGTCTGCAGGTTGGCGATGCTGCCGTTGAACTGGTTCTTGAGGCTGGTGGCGTAGGTGAACTCGAGCACGCCGCCGATGCCCTCGTACGCGGCCGGCGTCAGGTTCCCGGGGCTGCCGGGGATGACCTCCTGCGCCCAGTACACACTCTGGTTCGTCAGCTTGCCCTTGATCGCCGAGAGGTCGGCCTGGGCCATGTGCTTGGCCGCGTCGACCCGGAACCCGTCGACCCCGATCGAGATGAGGTCGTTGAGGTACCCGGCGATCTTCGTGCGCACGTAGTCGGTGCCGGTCTTGAGGTCCGACAGCCCGACCAGCTGGCAGTTCCAGACCTCGGTCTGGTTGTTGTAGTCGTGGATCTGGTTGTCCGACTGCGGGCAGTCGGCCGGGTAGAAGTGGAAGTCCGACGAGCTGTAGCCGGCGCTGGGGTAGCTGTAGTTGTTGGTGAAGCTGGCCCCGCCGTACGCGGTCGTGCTGGACTGGTTCGCGCCGGTCATGTGGTTGATGACGGCGTCGACGTAGACCTTGACGCCGGCGGTGTGGCAGGCGTTCACCATGCTCTGGAACTGGGTCCGGGTGCCCATGCGGCCGTTGATGTCGTAGCCGGCGGGCTGGTAGATGTCCCACCACGGGTGGCCGGAGACGCTGATCGAGTCCTCGGGCGGGGCGACCTGCACCGCGCCGTAGCCGGCCGGGCCGAGCACGTTGGTGCACTCGGTGGCGATGGACGTCCACGGCCACAGCCACAGGTTGGCGATGACGTCGTTGGAGCCGACGGCGGCCTCGGCCTTGCGGTCGCCGGTGAGCAGCGGCACGGTCAGCGCCGCACACAGTAGGAGGCCGCCGACAGCGGCCAGGGTTCGTTTGAGGGACACGCGCACGAGGGCCTCCGGAATGGCGGTAGCGGAGCCGGCGGGAAGGGTGTGACGCTGAGCTTCGGCCCAGCGGAAACCGCTGTCAAGGACCTTGCAAGAATTGCCCGCGAGCAGTTCTCGCAAGGTCATTGACCAGCAGAAACGCTCAGGAAATGCTGAGAGTTCTTGCAAAGATCCAGACTGCTGTGTCGGCCGGAAGTGTACCGCCGTCAATGGGTTGGCTCGCCAGGACGACCTCGGAACCGGGTACTTCGGGCAGCGCGACCGGACCGTCCGAAAGGTTCACGACGCAGCGCAGCCCGCCGCGGGCGAAGTCCAGCACGCCCGGGGCGCTCTCGTGCCAGCGCAGCGCGCCGGTGAGCGAGCGGCGCAGCGACAGCGCGGCGCGGTACAGCTCCACTGTGGACGACCGGTCGGCGGCGAGCGCGGCCCACTCCGGCGGCTGCGGCAGCCAGGACTCGCCGGTGGCCGAGAAGCCGAAGGCGGGCGCCCCGGCCTGCCACGGCAGCGGCACGCGGCAGCCGTCGCGCCCCGGGTCGCTGCCGCCGGACCGGAACCACACCGGGTCCTGGCGGGCCTGCGCGGGCAGGTCGAGCACCTCGGGCAGGCCGAGCTCCTCGCCCTGGTAGAGGTACACCGAACCGGGCAGGGCCAGCATGAGCAGCGCGGCGGCGTTGGCCCGCTCGAGGGAGCCGAGGCGGGTCGCGTGCCGCCGCACGTCGTGATTGGACAGCACCCACGTCGTCGGCGCGCCCACCGACCCGGCGGCGTGGATGCACGAGTCGATGCTCGCCCGCACCGCTCTGGGATCGTCCCAGTCGGCCTGCAGGAACTCGAAGTTGAACGCCTGGTGCAGCTCGTCCGGGGCGGTGTACTGCGCGAGGCGCTGCGGGGTGGAGGCCCATGCCTCGGCGACGGCCATGCGCTGCCCCGGGTACGAGTCCAGGATCTTGCGCCAGGCCTTGTGGATCTCGTGCACCCCGTCCTGGTCGAAGTAGGGCAGCACGCGCCGCCCGAGCAGCCCGATCTGGCCGGTCAGCCCGGCCGCGGGGTACCCGGCCGCCTTGACCATCCCGTGCGCCACGTCGATGCGGAAGCCGTCGACGCCGCGGTCGAGCCAGAAGCGCAGCACACCTTCGAACTCGACCCGCACGTCCGCGTTGTCCCAGTTCAGGTCCGGCTGGGCCGGGTCGAACAGGTGCAGGTACCACTCGCCGTCCGGCGCCTGCGTCCAGGCCGGCCCGCCGAACACGGACTCCCAGTCGTTCGGGGGCGTGCCGTCGGCGGTCGCGGGGCGGAAGTGGTACCGCGCGCGGGCCGGTCCGTCTGGAAGATCTTGCAAGGCTTGCGTGAACCAGGCGTGAGCGCTCGAGGTGTGGTTCGGCACCACGTCGATGATCACCCGCAGGCCGAGGTCGTGCGCGGCGGCCAGCATGGCGTCGAAGTCGGCGAGGGTGCCGAAGCTCGGGTCGACGTCGCGGTAGTCGGACACGTCGTAGCCGCCGTCGACCATGGGGGAGCGGAAGAACGGGGTCAGCCAGACCGCGTCGACGCCGAGGTCGCGCAGGTGGGGGAGGCGTTCGCGCAGGCCGATGAGGTCGCCGACGCCGTCGCCGTTGCCGTCGGCGAAGCTGCGGACGTACACCTCGTAGATGGCGGCGGTGCGCCACCACGGTCCTGACAAATCCGAAATATCCGGCATGGGAAGCCCTTCAGGAGGCTGGAAGAGGGGGAGGGGCGCCGCTTCCCGGGTCGCGGCGCAGTTGGAGCCGGCGCGGCGTCCACGGGTGCACGATCCGGTCGGGCCGCGTTCCACCGCCGCGGCGCCGACCGGAGCGCGACCCGATGGGCCGCGTTCGCCGGTGCTGGTCCGGCCTCGTTGGACCGGCGCGGCACCGGCCGGGTGTGACCCCGGCTTCGGCCGCGTTCCACCAGCGCGGCGTGGGCCGGGACGCGACCCCGCAGGGGCCGCGCGGCGTGGCCGGGAAGCAACCCGGCGTCGCCTGCTACCGGGGGTGCAGCCCGGCGTCGCCGGCTACCGGGGTGCGATCCCGGTGGAGCTGCGCACCACCAGCTCCGGCGCGAAGAGGAACTCCGAGTGCGGCGACGGCTGCCCGTTTATCGCATCGATCAGCGACTGCGCCGCCGCGTTCGACATCGCCAGCACCGGCTGGCGCAGCGTGGTCAGCGGCGGGTCGGTGAACGCGATGAGCGGCGAGTCGTCGTACCCGACCACCGACACGTCCCCGGGCACCGTCAGCCCGCGCAGCCGCGCGGCCCGCACGGCGCCGAGCGCCATGAGGTCCGAACCGCAGACCAGCCCGGTCACGCCGCGGTCGAGCAGCCGCCCGGCCGCCGCCGCGCCGCCCTCGACGCCGAAGAGCGAGAGCTCGATCTCCTCGTCGAGGCCCTGGCGCCGCATCGCGTCGCGGTACCCGAGGATCTTGCGCTGCACCGGGGTGAAGCGCTCGGGGCCCGAGATGAAGCCGATGCGGGTGTGCCCCAGCGAGGCGAGATGGTCCACCGCCAGCTCGCTGGCCCGGGCGTCGTCGCAGGAGATGCACGGCGCGTCGAGGCCGGGGACGTTCCCGGTGATCATCACGATCGGCAGGGGCCGGTCGATCAGCTTGCGGTAGCGGTCGTGGTCGGCCGTCGTGTCCGCGTGCAGGCCGGAGACGAAGATGATGCCGGCGACCGCGCGGTCGAGCAGCATCTCGATGTACTCGTCCTCGGTCACCCCGCCCGGCGTCTGCGTGCACAGCACCGGCGTGAAGCCGTGCCGGGACAGCGCCGACTCGATGACCTGCGCGAACAACGGGAAGATCGGGTTTTCCAGCTCCGGCGTCACGAGGCCGACGAGGCCGGCGCTGCGCTTGCGGAGCCGTTCGGGTCGCTCGTAACCGAGCACGTCGAGCGCGGTGAGCACGGCGTGCCGGGTGTCGGCGCTGACCCCGGGCCGGTCGTTGAGCACCCGCGAGACGGTGGCCTCGCTGACCTCCGCCTGCTTGGCGATGTCGGCAAGGCGGGCTCGGGGAGCGTCCATGGCCATGCGACGAGAGTAAGCGGCGCGGCGGCGAAATTGAAAGTCGCTTGGATGGGCTTTCATTCTATGCAAGTCCTTGCTACGGTCTGCGCCACCGGCAATCGATCGACACCCCTTGGACCTTTGCCGTCACCCATTTCCGCAAGCTCCGTGCCTGCCCTCCACCGGCCGGCGCGCGCTGCACCCTGAACAGGAGCACCCATGCGCATGCCCCTGCGCGCCGTCGGCGTGTTCGCCCTCGCCGCGTTGACCCTCACGGCCTGCGGGTCGTCGAAACCCTCCGAAAGCGCTTCCACGGCGCCGACCGCGACGCTCGCCATCTGGGCGGACGATCAGCGCGCGGCCGCGCTCAAGCCGTTCGCCGAGCAGTTCGGCAAGGCCAACCACGTGGACGTACAGGTCCAGGCGGTCTCCAAGGACCTGCAGACCAACTTCGTCACCGCCGCGCAGTCGGGCAAGGGCCCGGACATCGTCGTCGGCGCCCACGACTGGATCGGCAACCTGGTGCAGAACGGCACCATCGACCCGATCCAGCTCTCCGACTCGCAGAAGTCCGGCTTCGCCGACGTGGCGATGAAGGCCGTGACCTTCAACGGCCAGGTCTACGGCGTGCCGTACGCCATCGAGAACCTGGCCCTGATCCGCAACACGGACCTGGCCCCCACCGCCCCGGCCACGATCGAGGACCTCGTGGCGGCCGGGAAGGCGCTCAAGGACGCCGGCAAGGTCACCAACATCATGTCGCTGCAGGTGGGGCAGAACGGGGACGCCTACCACGTCTATCCGCTGTTCGCCTCGGCCGGCGGCTATCTGTTCGGTACCAAGGCCAACGGCGACTACGACCCGGCGGACCTCGGCGTGGGCAAGCCCGCGTCGGTGGAGGCGTTCAAGAAGATCGCCGCGCTCGGGGAGAAGGGCTCCGGCGCGCTGACGCGCTCGGTCAACAGCGACAACGCGATCCCGACCTTCACCGGCGGCAAGACCCCGTTCCTGATCTCCGGGCCGTGGGCCGTGGCCGACATCAAGAAGGCCGGCCTCAAGTACGACATCACGCCCGTGCCCGGCTTCGCCGGCGGCAAGGCCGCGACACCGTTCGTCGGCGTGCAGGCCTTCTACGTGGCCAGCAAGGGCAAGAGCAAGGCCCTCGCCAACGAGTTCATCACGAACTACCTCACCAAGCCGGAACTGCAGGTCGCGCTGTACCAGGCCAACCCCCGCCCGCCGGCCCTGAACGCGGCGATGGACCAGGTCAAGGGCACCGACCCGGACATCGAGAAGTGGCTCGCGGCGGGCAAGGGCGGCGCCGTGCTGCCGGCCATCCCGGCGATGGCCGCGGTCTGGGACCCGTTCGGCAAGGCGGAGTCGGCGATCGTCGGCGGCGCGGACGTGCCGTCCACCCTCGCGGGGGCGTCGAAGACCATCTCCGACGCGATCGCCAAGTAGCGCCATGAGGAACACGCACCCCCTGCCGGGTCTGGGTCGGCCTCGCGAAGCCGCGCCGAGCCAGACTTGGCAGTGGGGCATCGTCGTGAAGATCGCGGTCCTCGGGCTCGCCCTGGCGCTGGCGGTCTACGCCGCCTTCCCGCTCGCCGACGCCCACGCGTGGGGATGGCTCACGGTCCTCGTCGTCGTGACCGGCCTGATCTTCGCGATCTACCTGTCGCCGCGGGCCATCCCGGCGAAGTACCTCGTCCCGGGGGTGCTGTTCCTCCTGGCCTTCCAGATCATCCCGGTGCTGTACACCGTCGCCACCGCCTTCACCAACTACGGCGACGGGCACCGGGGCAGCAAGCAGGAGGCGGTCACCGCGATCCAGAGCGCCTCCGTGCAGCAGGTGCCGGGCTCGGTCGAGTACGCCCTGTCGGTCGCGGTCGACGACGGCGGCCTCAAGTTCCTGCTGCTGTCGTCCGACGGCAGGACCTACACCGGCGACGCCGACGGCCTGCACCCGCTCGCCGGCGCCACCGTCGCGGCCGGGCGCATCACCGCGGCCGACGGGTACCAGCTGCTCGACCTCGGCCAGGCCACCCAGCGCAACGACGAGATCCTCGCGTTCACCGTGCCGACGACCGGCGGCGCGATCCGGGCCTCGGGCCTGACCCGCGCCTACACCGGCCAGGCCACCCGCTACTACGAGGCCGGCTGCGACTGCATCACCGACCGCGGCACCGGCCGGCAGTGGAAGGCCGACGAGGACTCCGGCGCGTTCGTGGCCGACGACGGCGAGCACCTCGCCCAGGGCTGGAAGGTCAACGTCGGCTTCAGCAACTTCGCCCGGGTCGTCACCGACGAGCGCATCGCGGGCCCGTTCCTGCGGACCCTCGTGTGGAACCTCGCGTTCGCGGTCGGGTCGGTGCTGGTGACGTTCGGCCTCGGGCTCGCCTGCGCGCTCGCGCTGAACGCGAAAATGCGCGGGCGGACCTGGTACCGCGTGCTGCTCGTGCTGCCGTATGCGATGCCCTCGTTCGCGATGCTGCTCGTCTGGCGGGACCTGTTCAACCAGGACTTCGGGCTCATCAACCGGCTCACCGGCCTGCACGTGGACTGGTTCGGCTCCCCGTGGACGGCCCGGCTGGCGGTGATCCTGGTGCAGCTGTGGATGGGCTACCCGTACATGTTCCTGGTCGCCACCGGCGCCCTGCAGGCCATCCCGCGGGAGATGTCGGAGGCGGCCGCGATCGACGGCGCCACCGCGGCCCAGCGCTTCCGGCGGGTCACCCTGCCGCTGCTGCTGGTCGCCCTCACCCCCCTGCTGATCTCGTCGTTCGCGTTCAACTTCAACAACTTCAACGCCATCTACCTCACCACCGAGGGCGCGCCGTTCCCGGCCGGCAACTCGAGCATCGGCGCGACCGACCTGCTCATCACCTACACGTACCGGCTCGCGTTCGGCGGCTCCGGAGCGCAGCTCGGCTTCGCGGCGGCCATCTCGGTGTACATCTTCACGATCGTGGCCGTCATCTCGGTCATCGGCTTCCGTCGCAGCCGCAAGCAGGAGGAGGTCTACTCGTGATCGCCTGGGCCCGTAGGACGGGCTGGCGGCACGCGGCCGGGCTGCTCGCCGTCGCCTTCTCGCTCTTCCCCATCGTCTTCGTCGTCTCCGCGGCCCTCAACCCGCTGGGCTCGCTGAGCTCGACGCAGCTCATCCCGCAGGCCGCGGGGCTGGGCAACCTGAAGGACCTGTTCTCGAAGACCGCCTTCCCGCACTGGTACCTCAACTCGATCCTCATCGCCGGGATCGCCGCCGTGGCCGGGGTGTTCCTGTCGATCCTGGCCGCGTACGCGTTCTCCCGGATGCGGTTCAAGGGCCGCCGGGTCGGGCTCGTCTCGCTGCTGCTGATCCAGATGTTCCCGCAGTTCCTGTCGGTCGTGACCATCTACCTCATCTTCGCCGCGGTGGGCGACTACTACCCGGCGATCGGGCTCGACCGGCCGTGGGGCCTGATGCTGCTGTACCTCGGCGGCGCCCTCGGCGTGAACACCTGGCTCATGAAGGGCTTCCTGGACACCGTGCCCAAGGAGCTCGACGAGTCCGCGGTCATCGACGGGGCCAGCCATGCCCAGATCTTCTTCCGGGTCACCCTGCCGCTGGTCACGCCGATCCTCGCGGTCACCGCGCTGCTCGGCTTCATCGGCACCATCAACGAGGTGCTGCTGGCCAACGTCTTCCTGCACAGCGACGACGCCAAGACCCTGGCCGTGGGCCTCTACGGCATGGTCGCCGAGCAGCGCAACGCCAACTTCGGCATGTTCTGCGCCGGCTCGCTGCTCACCGCGGTGCCCACGGTCGTGGTGTTCCAGGTGCTGCAGCGGTACATCGTGTCGGGCCTCACCACCGGGGCGGTGAAGGGATGAGCGTCCACCACGACGGCTCGGCCCTCTACGTGCCGGACCAGCACCCGCGGCTCGGCTCCAATGTGGACGTCTGGCTGCGGGCGTCGGCGGACGTGCGTTCCGTACACGTGCGGTCCATCGAGGACGGCGAGCCGCGCTTCACGGCCGCCGTCCGCGACCGGCGGGGCGGCGAGCTGTGGTGGCGGGCCTCGGTGCTGGTGCGCAATCCCGTCACGCGGTACCGGTTCCTCGTCGACGGCGACTGGTACACCGTGCTCGGCCGCTTCGGCCACGACGTGGCCGACGACACCGACTTCCGGCTCGTCGCGCACCCGGGCCCGGCCCCGTGGACCCGCGAGGCGATCGTGTACCAGATCTTCCCGGACCGCTTCGCCCGCTCCGCCACGGCGCCGGCCACCCCCGACTGGGCGGTGCGCTGCGAGTGGGACGAGCCGGTCGACGTGGCCGCCGCGTCCCGGCAGTGGTACGGCGGCGACCTCGACGGCATCGCCCGGCGCCTGGACCACATCCAGGACCTCGGCGCCGACACCGTGTACCTCACCCCGTTCTGCCCGGCCCGCTCCAGCCACCGCTACGACGCCGTCGCCTTCGACCGCGTCGACCCGCTGCTGGGCGGGGACCGGGCCCTGCGCCGGCTCGCCGACGCCCTGCACACCCGGGGCATGCGGCTCGTCGGCGACCTGACCACGAACCACACCGGGGTCGAGCACCCGTGGTTCGACCAGCCGGACCTGTACTACATGAGCGCCGACGGCGGCTACGAGTCCTGGCTCGGGGTACCGTCGCTGCCGAAGCTGAACTGGCACTCGGCCCGGCTGCGCGAGCGGTTCGTCACCGACCCGGACTCGATCGTGCGGCGGTGGCTGCGGTACCTCGACGGCTGGCGCGTCGACGTGGCCAACATGACCGGCCGGCGCGCCGGCGACGACCTGACGCTCGAGGTCTCCCGCCTCATCGCCGACGCCGTGCGCGGCGCCCGCCCCGACGCCCTCCTGGTCGCCGAGCACGCCCACGGCGCCGGCGGCGACCTCGACGCGGGCGGCTGGCAGGGCACCATGAACTACGCCGGCTTCACCCGTCCACTGTGGACGTGGCTGCGCGGCGACCCGCTGCCGTCGGAGGACTTCCTGGGCGTGCCCGGCCCGGTCCCCAGCCGCGACGGCCACGCGTTCGTGGCCACGATGCTCGCGATGATGGCCACCATGTCCTGGCGTTCGTGGACGCACTCGTGGAACCTGCTCGGCAGCCACGACACCGCCCGCATCCGCACGGTGGTCGGCTCCCTGGAGCGCATGGAGGTGGCGGCCGGCCTGCTGGCGACCCTGCCGGGCGTGCCGATGGTCTTCGCGGGCGACGAGTTCGGCCTGACCGGCACCACCGGCGAGGCCTCGCGCACCCCGATGCCCTGGCGCACCGGGACTTCGGTGCTGCCTTGGTACGGCCGGCTGCTCGCCCTGCGCCGCAAGCACCCGTCGCTGCGCGGCGGCGGCCTGCGCTTCGCCCACGTGGACGCGGACGCGATCGCCTTCTGGCGCGAGACCCACGACGAGCGCCTGCTGATCCTGGCCCGCCGCGCACCGGGCGCGCCGGTGGAGCTGGCCGGCGTCCCCGAGGCCACGAACCTCTACGGCGGCGCGGCCTGGACCGGATCGCTGCCCGGCGACGGCCCGGCCCTGCAGATCTGGTCCGTCCCGGCCTGACCGTCAGCCCACCGGTCGCAGAGCCGCGACGATCTCGTCGACGGCCAGGTCGGCATCCCGCGGCTGCGGGTCGCTCATGTGCAGGCGGTGGGCGAGCGCCGGCCGGGCGACGGCGTCGACGTCCTGGACGGAGACGACGTCCCGGCCGTCGGCCGCGGCGACGACCCGCGCCGCGGCCGCGAGCGCGACGAGCCCGCGCCCGCTGGTGCCGACGAGGACGGACGGCAGCGCGCGGGTGGCCACCCCGATGTCGACGATGTGCCAGCGAACGGCGTCCGGGACCTCGACCGCGCCCGCGACCTCGCCCATCCGGGCGAGGTCCGCCGGCGTGATCGTGGGCCGCACGAAGACCTCGGGCGGGGCCGGCGGCACCCTCGGCCGGATGCCGCAGTGCAGCGTCCAGCGATCCAGCATCCGCCGCGACAGACCGAGCCGCTGGACGTGGCCGCGCGGCAGGGCGGTGATGGACACGAACGGCGAGGGCAGCGGCGTCTCCACGCTGTCGAGCTCGACGGCGCGCCGCTCCATCGCCGTGAGCAGCTGCCACTGAGCCTCGGGCCGGGCGAGCGGGAAGCCCGATACGTGCAGGACGTTCGTGAAGAGAGGACCGCCGGGCTCGTTCAGGTGAAGGTCCTTGGCGTCGGGTCCGAAGCGGATCTCGTCGTCCCGGGCGCCGTCGACGGCCCGGGCCAGGGTGCGGGCCAGGTGACGGCTCTCCTCCTCGCCGCCCTGGAGCAGCAGGTGCCCGCCGGCGATGAGACAGACCAGCGCGTTGCGGGCGGCCTCCTGATCGCCGGTCTGCTGCCCGATGCTGCCGGCCAGCCGCTGGAAGGTGGTCATGAACTCATGGACGTGCATGACAGTTGCCCTCCCCGGCTACGATGCTTGTCGCCGCGAGTTCGTTCGATGTGTCCGGATGTTGCCGCACTCCCCGGCCAGGGCGCAAGCGATGGGTCGACGAGAGGTAAACATGGTCCGCTTCGGCCGTGTTCTGCGCTGGGCGGTCGCCACGGTCGCCGTCCCGGCGGTGGTGGTGGTCCCGGCGGTGAAGGACTGGGCCCTCCGGCATCCCCTGCTCGCCGTCGCCGGCGCGCTGGCCTGGGAGGCCGGGGTGCTGCTCGTGGCCGGCCTGGAGCGGGTCACCCGGGCGGCGCGGGAGTCGTGGGTCAGGCAGATCAGTGACGCCTTCGAGCGGTGGTCCGGGCAGCGGCTGTCGCGGTACGAGCAGCGGTACCGCCGCTACGTCCTGTCCCGGGTGCGCTTCGTCGACGGCAAGGGCCTCGCCACCGCGGGCGATTTCACCCTGGAGCTCGACCAGGTCTACGTCGACGTCGGGCTGACGCCGCGCCCGTTGCACCAGGTCGGTACCGGCGTCGTCGGCTCGCCGCCGGACGACACCGAGCGCCGTATGGCGATCCAGGAGCTGTTGCAGCAGTCGTACGGCAGCGTGCTGGCGGTCGTCGGCGGTCCCGGCAGCGGCAAGACGACCCTGCTGCACTTCGTCGCGCGCGGCACGGCCCGGGCGCAGCACCTGCCCCGGCCGGTCCCGGTATTCCTGGAGCTGCGTGACGTCGGCGGCCGGCTCGAGGCCCGGCCGACGCTGCCCGAGCTGCTGGAGCAGGTGATGGCCGATCTCGTCGGTCCGGCCCCGGCCGGCTGGTGGGAGGCCCAGCTGCGCCGGGGCCGGTGCGTCGTCCTGCTCGACGGTCTCGACGAGGTGGCCACCGACAAGGTTCGCGGCGCCGCCGGCCGTTGGATCGAGGATCAGCTGGCCGCGTACCCCGACAACGACTTCGTGATCACCTCGCGGCCGCAGGGCTACGAGAACGCCCAGGTCACCGGGGCCCGGCTGCTGCACGTGCGGCCACTGACGCGCGAGCAGGTCCGGCGCTTCCTGCAGCAGTGGTACCGCGCCGCGATCCGGGCGGCCACCTTCTCGGCGACCGAGCCGGTCACCGCCGACGAGATCGAGCGCCTCGCCACGGCCGACGCCGTGGACCTCCTCGCGCGCCTCGCGGGCAACCCGGCGTTGTACCAGCTCACCGCCAACCCGCTGCTGCTGACGATGATGTGCAACGTGCACCGCTACCGGGGCGCCCTGCCCGGCTCGCGCGCGGACCTGTACTCCGAGATCTGCCAGGTGATGCTCTGGCGCCGGCAGGAGGCCCGGCGGCAGGCGGTGATGCTGACGGGCCCGGCGAAGCTCCGCCTGCTGGCCGCGGTCGCGTTCGCCATGATGGACCGCCGTGTGGCGTATCTCCACCGCGACCGGGTGACCGCCGTCCTGCGTGACGCGCACCGCCGGGGGAAGGGCTCGGTCGGCCCGGCCGAGCTGCTGGCCGACTTCACCGCCAACGGCCTGCTGGTGGAGCGTGAGCGCGACGAGTTCGCCTTCGCGCACCTGACCTTCCAGGAGTACCTCGCGGCGCGGTACCTCCGCGACCAGAACCGCCTCCAGGTCGCGGTCGACTCCGTGGCCGACCCCTGGTGGCGCGAGGTCATCGTGTTCTCCGTCGCCGACGGCAACGCCGACGAGGTGGTGCGGGCGTGCCTGGACCACAACACCGTGCCATCGCTGACGCTGGCGTTCGACTGCGCCGCGACGGACGCCGATCTGTCGGAGGAGCTGCGCGACGAGCTGGAGGCGGTCGTCGACCGCGCGTTCCGCGACAAGGCCGGCCCCGCCGAGCAGCGTCTGGTCGCGGGCGTGCTGATCGGCCGCCATCTGGGCACGACGGCGCAGATCCCGTCCGGCACCATGTTCTGCCTCGCGCCGGTCCCCACCAGCATCTGGTGGCTGTACTGCC
Organism: Dactylosporangium sp. NPDC049140; assembly: GCF_040648435.1. Lineage (NCBI taxonomy): Bacteria > Bacillati > Actinomycetota > Actinomycetes > Micromonosporales > Micromonosporaceae > Dactylosporangium > Dactylosporangium sp. NPDC049140. Next base: position 42,194 of record NZ_JBEZDS010000050.1, read on the forward strand.
GGGAGGCCGAGGTATCCGCACCGGACGCGCCGTGCCCGGCCGACGGCCGGCGGCCGGAACCGGTCCGCGGTGTGCACGGCGTCGACATCCTGAAGCTTCCGGAGTGGCTCGACGAGATCGTCGCGACCGGCGGCGGGCTGGGCTACCGCCTGCCGGACGAAACCGAGCTCCGGGAGTTCTTCCGGCAGCAGGCCGAGCTCGGGACGCCCGCCCCGGTCGCATCGGCGTGGGCGCTGCCGGCGTCGCCCCGGGACGTGCCGCGGCTGGTGACGAACCCGGCCGTGGCCGTGCCACGGTTCACGCTGCGGGAGGAGATCGTCGCGGGGGTCGTCGCCGACGTGGCGCGCTGGTGTGCCGACGGCATCTGGCTGACCAGCGGGCTGCGCGCGTTCGGCGATGCGCGGCGCTCGGCGCTGTGGACCAGCAAGGGCGGCAGCCGTCTGCGGGACGCGGACGACGCCCGGCGCGGCTTTCTGCGGTTCGTGCACGAGCACATCGACGGGCCGGTGCGCCTCACCCGCGAGGACTCGCGCCTGCTCGATCAGGACCGCGACCTCGACCTGGCGCTCGCGGTCACCCACCGCCACATCTCCGGTATCGCCCGGGAAACGGTCCGGCGGGTCGCCCTGACCGACGAGGACCTCACGGCCGACGTCGACGACGACACCGACGACTTCATCGACGACCGCGGGCTGATCGGCCCGGTGATGGACCCGAGCCTGGCCGGGGACCCGCAGCGGTTCCGGGAGGAGCTGCGGGCGCGCACCGCCACCCACACCGACCGTGCCGACCTGCGCGTCGATCTCGATCTCGCGCTCGCCCCGGAGCAGGCCCCGGCCCGGCCAGAGGGCTCCCAGCTGTTCGCCGCCATCGGGGCGGTGCTGGCCGAACGCCTGGTCGCGCGCCTCGAGAAGCCGTCACCGGGTGTCCATTGGGAAAAGGACCTCATCGAGTCCCTCGTGCGCCTGGTCGGCGACATCGAGGAAGGCCGGCCGTCGCCGCCGGACAGCGAGGCGGTGGTCGAGCTGATCCGCCGGGCGGCGGCGGGAGTCGCCGCGGAGTGCGCGCTGAGCCTGGCCGAAGCCCGGCTCGCCTCCGCGTTGAGCAGCTCCACCATGCTGCTGAGCCGGCCGATCGGGCCGGAGTCGGCCGCGCTCGGCGAGATCCGGCTGGCGGCGCTGCTGCTCGCGGGGGCCGCGCTGGAGGAGGGGCGCAAGTTCGTCGCCGGGGAGCTGCACAGCGTCGCGCTGGGGGCGATGCTGATCCGGCTGCGCCAGGACGTTCCCGAATTTCTCGAGGGCGTTTTCGTCGTCCGGGCCTGAAACTGTCGTACCCCGCCGATAACGTGCCGGCATGGACGAGGTTGAGTTCTCCCTCCAGCAGAGTGCGATCACCGATCCCGGGCGGCCGCTGACCGGTCTGCCCGCCGGCGTGGCCGACCTGGCGAAGGTCGTCGGGGGCGTGCTCGTCCACCGCGACTGGGCCCCGCACCCGGTCCGCCGCGAGGACGCCGACCTCCGGTTCGTCTCGGCGATGCTCGACCGCCTCGGCTCGCTCGACGAGCGGCCGTCGGAGCGGCGGCTGGCCGTCACCTGCCGCGACTTCACGGTGCTGCTCGTCGCGCTGCTGCGTGCGGGCGGGGTGCCGGCGCGGGCCCGGGCCGGGTTCGCCGGATACTTCGCCGAGGGCTTCTACGACGACCACTGGGTGGTCGAGACGTGGGCCGAGGGGCGGGGCTGGCACCTCGTCGACGCGCAGGTCGCCAGCGGCGAGCCCGGGGTCTACGGCACCAAGGACCTCGACCCGCTCGACGTGCCCCGCGACGCGTTCCTGGTGGGCGGGCAGGCCTGGATGGAGTGCCGGTCCGGGGTGCGCGATCCGCGGACGGTCGGCACGAGCGCGGCCGGGCTGACGGGGTTCTGGGAGATCCAGGGCAACGTGGTGCGGGACCTCTCCGCGCTCAACGGGGTCGAGGTGCTGCCGTGGGACGCGTGGGGGCTGATCCCGGTGCACTTCGACGAGCTGCCGCAGGCCGACGTGGCGCTGCTGGACGCCGTGGCGCCGGTGAGCGCGGCGGGCGGCCCCCTGCGGGTGGCGCAGGAGACCGCCGGGCTGGACCCGCGGTTGCCGGCTCCGCCGGAGCTCAGCCGGCCGTCGGCGCTCAGCTGATCATCGGAGCTCAGCCGGCCACCGGCGTGAGGTCGGGCTCGTCCGCCTCGAAGTGCTCGCGCTGCTCGCTCGCCGGGGTCTCGGTGCGGCGGGGGCGGGGGATGAGCAGGGCGACGGCGACGGACAGGGCCGCGGCGGCGCCCAGGGCGATGAACGCCGTGGTGTAGGCCGACTCGGTCGGCAGGCCGTCGGCGCTCAGGTCGCTGGTGACGATCGAGCTGACCACGGCGGTGCCGATCGAGGCGCCGATGGTGCGGATGTTCGCGTTCATGCCGCTGGCCGCGCCCGTCTGGGCCATCGGGACGCTGTGGACGATGAGGGAGGTCATCGAGGCGTAGGCGAGGCCGATGCCGACCCCGAAGACCGCGGCGGCGGTGGCGACCTCCCACGGGTGGGTGTGGGCGAAGGCGAACGCGGCGCTCGCCGCGGTGGCCAGCAGCGAGCCGGCGATCACCTGCGCGCGGCTGCCGAACCAGGCCGCCATCGGGCCGCTGAGCATGCCGGCGACCGCCATCGTGGCCAGCATCGGCACCATGAGCAGGCCGGCCTGGCCGACGGTGGAGCCGAAGCCGTAGCCGGTGGAGCTCGGCACCTGCATGAACTGGGGCAGGAAGGCGTACACGCCGAACATGCCGGCGCCGAAGAGCAGCGCCACGATGTTCGTGGTCCACACGGCCGGCCGGCGCATCATGCGCATGTCGATGAGCGGGTTGCCCGAGCGCACCTCGACCGCGACCCACCCGGCGGCCAGCACCGCGGCCGCCGCGAGCAGGCCGATGGTGCGCGGCGACGTCCAGCCCCAGGTGTTGCCCTTGCTCAGCGGCAGCAGCAGCGCCACGAGCCAGGCCGACAGCAGCACGGCGGCGAGCCAGTTCACGCGGCCCCGCGAGCGTGACGGCGACGGCGGCACGAACCGCCAGGCCAGCAGGCCGGTCACAACGACCACGCCGAGCGGGATCCAGAACAGCCAGCGCCAGTTGAGCGCGGCCACGACCGGGCCGGCGAGCACGATGCCCAGGCCGCCGCCGAGCGCGATCACCGCCGACATCGCCCCGACCGCGGAGATGACCCGGGCCGGCGGGAACTCGTCGCGGATGATGCCGAACGACAGCGGGAACAGCGCGCCGCCGAGGCCCTGGATAACGCGGGCCACGATGAGCACGCCGACGTTGGGGGCGAGCGCGGCGAGCAGGCAGCCGACCGCGATGGCGGCGAGCGCGGCCAGCAGCGTGCGCTCCTTGCCGATCATGTCGCCGATGCGGCCCATGAGCGGCGTGGCGACGGACGCGGCGAGCAGCCACGCGGTCAGCACCCACGTCACGGTGCCTGCCGACGTGTGCAGGTCCCGCTGCATGACGGGCAGTACGGGACTGACCAGCGACTGCAACATCGAGAACGCTGCCGTGGACGCGGCGAGGACGCCGAACGTCAGCCGGTGCGAGGACCGAGAAACTTGAGGCATGCCTCCACATTACCGGAGGCAAGCCTCCGCGCAACGGCATTTCGTGTGTCCGAGATCCCATCGCGGTATTGGTAGGCAAACTGTGTAGGCTAACTACCGAATCTGGGGGGTGTGGGTGGACGAGCCATCGGCGGCCGCGGCGGCCCGGGACCTGGTGGAGCTGTTCCGGCGGCTGCGGGCCCGGCTGCGCCAGGTGCCGTCGGGCGGCCTGACCCCGTCCCAGGCCGCGGTCGTGCTGCGCCTGCACCGCGACGGCGCCTCGTCGACGACGGTGCTGGCGCTGGCCGAGGGCGTCCGCTCGCAGTCGATGACGGCCACCCTCAACGCCCTCGACGAGCTCGGCCTGATCGAGCGCGCGCCCGACCCGGAGGACGGCCGGCGGCACATCATCACCCTGAGCGAGGCCGGCCGGGCCCGGGCCCTCGCCGACAAGCAGGGCCGCAACGCCTGGCTGGCCCACGAGCTGGGCCGGCGCTACACCGGGACCGAACTGGCCACGATCAACGAGGCCCTGGCCCTGCTGGCCCGCCTGGGCGACAAGTCCTGAACCACGCACCCCGAAAGAGGCCTACCGCATGTCCGAACGCCGCCTCGTGCTGCTCGCCATGGACTTCCAGCAGGACATCGTCGACCGGGCCGGCGGTGGCGCCGCCCTCGCCGCCGTGAGCCGCGCGATCGAGGCCGCCCGCGCCGCCGCCATCCCCGTCATGTACGTCCGCGTCGCCTTCCGCCCCGGCTACCCCGAGGCCGCCCCGGCCAACCCGGTCTTCGGCGCCATCCATCGGTCCGGCGACGCCATGACCCAGGACCACCCGGCGACCCAGCTGCACGCCGCCCTGCCGGTGCGCCCGGGCGAGCCGGTGATCCTCAAGCGCCGGGTGAGCGCCTTCGCCGGCAGCGACCTCGACGTCCTGCTGCGCGCGGCCGGCGCGACCGACCTGGTCCTGGCGGGCATCTCCACGAGCGGCGTGGTCCTGTCGACCGTGCGCCAGGCCGCCGACCTGGACTACGCCCTGACCGTCCTGTCCGACGCGTGCGCCGACCGCGACGAGGAGGTCCACCGCGTCCTGACCGGGAAGATCTTCCCCCGCCAGGCCGCGGTGGCGACGGTCGACGAGTGGATCAAGGCGCGCTGAGCCGGAATGGATCACACCATCCGCCGGGGCCCGACACCGGACGGACAGGCCGCGGTACCTGTAGGGATCGGACCTTCGCGCGGACATTGAGGCGCCCGGCGCCCGGTTGCTAGAACTTGGGGCAGCCGGTCCCCGATGTCCTGTGAGGCCTATGTGTTCGGGCTCGATTCGCTGCTCGTCGCCGTCCTCGGCGGACTGGCGCAAGGCATCATCGGGCGGGCCCGGGACATGCTGCGCCAGCGCGACGACCGCCGGGGATTCGCCGAGCGGCAGCAGCTGCTCAGCACGCTGCGCCGCGAGGAACAGAAGCTGCAGAGCGAGCAGCGCCGGGCCGAGCGCGAGGTCCAGGGCATGCTGACCGAGCGGCAGGCCCGCCGCGACCACGGGCGCGCGGTGGAGCTGGTGAAGTTCGAGGCGCTGGCGTCGCTGCAGCAGCAGCGGGCGGCCATGCGCGAGGCGCAGACGCCGTTCCAGTTCGACCGCGCCGAGGTCCGCCGCGTGCTCGACGAGAAGCTGCGCGCCGGGCCGCCCGTGCTGCTCATCGCGCCGTTCTTCGACGACGCGCGCAGCGGGCCGCAGTTCGACGTGGCGCTGCGGCGCACCTGGGAGTCGCTGCCGTGGTCGGACAACCTGACGAGCCTGGCCGGGCTGTTCCGGCGGCCGCTGCAGCAGGCCGACGTCGACCTCATGATGATCGGCGACGCCTTGCAGGGGCGGCCCGCGGTGCTCATCCACGGTGACATCCAGGCCGGGCGGCGCGTGTGGACGTCGCTGCTGGGCTTCGGGCTGATCTCGGGCGGCCCCGACGACCTGCTGAAGGTCAACCTGCCGAAGCTGCACCTGCCGGAGACCGCGGCCGGCGGCGACGAGCTGCTCGCGTTCCAGGACCAGCTGTCCGAGCTGTGCGGCACGGTGGCCGGCGTGTTCGGCGACTGGTACCACCTGCTGCGCAGCGGCCGCCCGCCGCAGGTGCACCGGCAGTGCCGCGACGAGGCGGTGCGCCGGAGCCTGGGCGCCGCGCTGGCCGGCGCCTACGACGTCGCCGCGGCGAAGGGCCGGCTCGGGCAGGAGGAGGCCAGCCTCGGGCAGGCCCGCGTGCTGGCCGAGAGCGGCCTGGGCCACGCCGCGGCCGCGCTGGCCGGCGCCGTACCGCGGGCGGCCATCGCCGGCAACCGGGCGCTGCGCGAAGGGTGGGCCGGCATCGAGGAGCTGACCGGCCACGACCTGCACCTGCCACCCAGCGCCCCGGCCGAAACGGCCCGCGACCCGCACCGCCCGTCCGCTGAAACCGGCCGCGATCCGTTTCAGCCACCCACCGGCGCCGCCGAAACCGACCGCAAGAAGGCGGAACGAGCCGCCGACTTCTTCCTGGGGTAGCCGCGATGACCAACCACCGCCCACAGACGCAGCCGCCCCAGCGGGCCCGCCGCTTCCCCCGCCACGCCCGCCCGCGCGTGGCCGCCGCCATCGACTTCGGCACGCACGGCAGCGGCTTCGCCTGGGCCTTCACGAGCGAGGAGCAGCGCCCGATCGCCGAGCGCCGGCTCACCTTCCACATGGAGTGGATCGACCAGCCGGCGCCGTACGTCAAGACGCGCAGCGCCCTGCTCGTCGACGGCGGCGGCGCGATCCTCGACTGGGGCTTCGCCGCCGCCCGGCGCTACAAGCTCGAGTCCCGCGGCGGCGCCGCCATCGCCCTCGAGCACGGCTTCAAGATGCGGCTGCCCGACGGTGACCCGGCCGCGGTCGAGCTCGTCACCGGATACCTGCAGGAGTTGTACCGGTACGCCGTGGAACGCATCACGGGCGAGGCCCAGGTCCGCGAGGAGGAGATCCGCTGGTGCGTCACCGTCCCGGCGATCTGGCGCGACCGCGAGCGGCACCTGATGCGCCGGGCCGCGGTGGCCGCCGGGATGCCCGACGACGTGCGGCGGCTGCTGATCGCGGTCGAGCCCGAGGTCGCCACGCAGTACTGCCAGGGGCATCTGCAGCTCGCCACCGCGGACGACGAACCGGACGAGGCCGGCGACTGGAGCATGCTGGTGATCGACGCCGGCGGCGGCACCGTCGACCTGAGCTCGTTCCGGATCGACGATCGCGGTTCGCTCACCGAGCTCGGGCACGCGTCCGGCGGCCCGCACGGCGGCACCTTCGTCGACCGGGCGTTCCTGGTCAACGTGCTGGCCAAGCGGATCGGCGGGGACCTGCTGCAGCGCCTGCAGGTCGACCTCCCGGCCGCGGTGCTGGAGATCCTGGACAACTGGGAGCGCGACAAGCGATTCTTCGACCCCTCCCGCGGTGCGCCGTTCAACCTGCCGCTGCCCGTGAAGCTGTACCAGCTGCTGTCCCAGGAGGGCCGCCTGTCCCGGTTCGCGGCCTCCCAGCAGGGCATCGAGGAGCCGATCGTCCTGAGCAACGCCGAGGTCAAGGCCGCCTTCGACGAGGTCGTGGAGCCGATCCTCGCCCTCGTCGACGAGCACCTGGTCCGCGTGGCCGGCCAGCTCGACCACGTGTTCCTGGTCGGCGGGTTCGCCCAGTCGCCGTACCTGCGCAGCCGCCTGACCCAGCACCTCGCCGGGCGCGCGGCCGTACAGGTGCCGCCCAACCCGGCCTCGGCCGTGCTGGCCGGCGCCGTGCACTTCGCCCTCGACCCCGACGTCGTCATCGCCCGCAAGAGCCCGCGCACCTACGGCATCGCCACCAACCTGCCGTTCGAGGACGCGGTGGACCCGCCCGACCGGCTGCTGCCGGGCAACGGCAACGGCCAGCGGCTGTGCATGGACCGGTTCGAGGCGATCGTGCAGCGCGACGACCTGCTGCCGGTCGACACCGAGCGCAAGATCACGCTGTTCCCGGTCAGCGACACCGAGACCGAGCTGGAGCTGGTGATGCTCGGTGCCGAGGCCGCCGGGGTGCCGCGCTACGCCGACGAGCCGCAGGTGCACGTGCTGGGGACGGTCAACGTGCCGATCGGCCCGGCGAACGGGCGCGCCGCCGCCGACCGGGGCGTGGTGCTGACCCTGGCGTTCGGCGGTACCGAGATCGCGGTCACCGCCGTCGACGCGACGAGCGGGCACACGCTGCAACACCGGATCACCTTCGCGAGCATGGGCAGGGGCGGGGCATGAGCGGTCCGGAGCGGAGCGGATGGGCCGCGATCAACCGATACAGCTGTTCCGGCTCAGGCCGGCGCCGTTGTCGATGCGAGGCGGAGGTGACGGGATGAGCAACGCATCGCGCCGGAACGAGCCGTTCGGCCTGGCCGACGCCTACCACTGGCTGCTGTCGCTGCGGCAGACCACGGAGCACCACGGGGCCCGGCTCACCGAGCTGGGCCAGTCGGTGAAGCAGGTGGCCGCGTCGCTGCGGGAGGTGCAGGAGGCGGTCGCGCGGCTGGAGATCCGCCGCGACGGGGCCGACGGCGCGACCGCCGCGCTCGAGGCCGAGATCAACCGGCTGAGCCTGGAGATCGCCGCGCTGACCGAGGAGCACGACGACCTCGACGGGCGGTTCACGCAGGTCCTCGCGGCCCGCGCGACGGCCGCGCCGGGCGCCGCGGCGACCGCGCGCCACGTCGAGCACCAGGAGATCGCCGAGCGGTTCCGCACCTTCATCGACCAGGAGATGACCAGCGCCGCGCGGGCCGCGGTGCTGGCGAAGAGGCGCCGCGCCCTGCGCCGCCCGGAGCCCGACCAGGAGCAGATCGCCGAGCGGCTCGCCGAGCTGTGCCGCGCGATGTTCGGCGGCCCCGACATCGACGAGGCGCGGCTGCGGGGGCTGCTCGAGGAGGCGCCGGACTGGCCGGTCCGGCTGGCCGCCACGGGCGCCGAGCTGCGGTGGCGGGCCCGGGCCGCGAGCCCGGAGGGCACCTGGGACTTCGAGGCCAAGCCGGGTCAGCCGGCCGACGCGCAGTCCCAGCGGGTCTGGGGCGAGTACCGGCCCGACGGCAATGTCGCCGGGGTGGTCGCGCCCGCCTACGTGGTCGCCGGGCGGGTCTACGAGCCGCAACGCGTCACGACACACAGCCATTGACGTCCGTAAGGGAGCGCCGGAGATGTCAGACATCGACCTGAACGAGGTCCGCGACCGCATCAAGCGCGCCCAGCGCCGCGGTACGCCGTACCCGCCCGACCCCGCCGATCGCGTGGTCGTCGACCGCGAGGGAACGATCCGGCTCGGCGACCAGTCGGCCGGCGAGCCGGTGTCGGTCGTGCACCAGGCCACGTTCGCGGCGCTCGACCGGATGGTGCGCGACCAGCAGACCGCGCGGAACAAGCTGCCGCGCAACACCGTGTTCATCAACGAGACCGACGTCTCCGGCTGGCTGTACTCCATCACCACCGAGCTCGGCCACGAGTACACCCTCTTCGCCTACTTCGACGGCACGGACTACAAGGTCAAGCTCGTGGCGCCGGAGCTGGAGGGCAAGCTGCCGGCCCACGGCGCCCACCTCTACGGCAGCGGCCTCATCTGCCTCGACGAGCGCAAGGGCTCCGGCCAGGCGACCCTGGAGGAGGCCTTCTCCAAGTCGGTGCTGTGGGCCCTGGGCGTCAGCTACGTCCGCGAGGGGTTCACGTTCCCGTTCTCCATCAACAACGAGAACGACTAGCCGTGGCCGCCTCCCTGCCGACCCTGCGCATCACCGACTACGCCCTGCAGTCGCTCGTCGAGGCGCTCGGGTCCCGCGCGCCCGAGCAGGGCGGCGCGCTGCTGGGCATCCGCGGCGCCGACGTCGTGACGACCTTCCTGCACGACGTCGACGCGCCGGTCACCGCCGTGGAGTACCACAACACCGACGCGCTCGGCCGGCAGATCCTCCAGATCGAGACCGAGACCGAGGCCCGGTTCAAGGGCATCGTGCACTCGCACCCGCGGGGCATGCCGCACCCGTCGTCGCAGGACCTGTACGAGTACGGCCGCAGCCTGGTTCTCAACCCGGGGATGTCGCAGTACCTGGCCGTCATCGTCACCTTCGGCACGAGCCGGCCGCCGGAGGCCCACGAGGTGATCGTCGACGGCAACGCCCGGGTCTCCTGCTTCGGGGCCCGCTCCGGCCGCGACGGCGTCGGGCTGGTCCGGCTGCGCCCGCGGCAGATCCCGATTATGGAGGCGGTCCGCCGGGCCGGGCTGCGCTTCACCGAGGGTGAGCCGGTGCTCGTCGACATCGACGGCACCCCGATGATCTGCGGGCAGGTCGAGGGGGCCGGCTACGACGACGCTTCGCTGCTGTTCAGCACGGACTTCCCGGCGGTACCGCCGCTGCTGCTCGACTTCGCCGGCGCCGCGCAGGAGGAGCCGCTGGCCTGGGACCTGCGGGTGCGCCCCGTCGACCGGCTGACGCGGGCCCTGGAGGCCGCACGCGACTACCGCCGGTTTCGCTCCGCGCCGCACCGCCCCGCCGCCGGACCCGCCGGGGTCGATCCGGCGCCTGTACCGCCGCCTGCGCCCGAACCGGACGTGACCGCCGCGGCCGAACCGCCCCTGTTCGCCCGGACCGGGGGCATCCTGTCCACCCGGCTGCGCGAGCGGCGGGCGCTGGTCGTCGGGGCCGGCTCCGTCGGCTCGTACGTCGCCGAGGTCCTCGCCCGCTCCGGCGTCGGCGCGTTCACGCTTGTCGACCCGGACCGGGTCGAGCCGGAGAACCTCGGCCGCTCCGGGTACCTCACCGCCGACGTCGGCCGGCCCAAGGTCGACGCTCTCGCCGGGCGGCTCCGGGCGATCAATCCGGCCGTGCGGGTCGACCGGCACGCCGCCGCCGTCGACGACCTCGACCGGGCGGCGCTCCTGGCCGAGGTCCAGGGCGCCGGCCTCGTGGTCGCCGCGACCGACGACAACCACGCCCAGCAGCGCCTCAACCACCTGGCCTACTGGTCGGGCACGCCGGCCGTCTTCATCGGCCTGTACGCCCGCGCGGCCGGCGGCGAGGTGATCGTCACCTACCCCGGCGGCCCCTGCTGGCAGTGCAGCACCGGCAACGCGCGCATCGACCGCGCGCCCGGCGTACGCCGCGGCACCGACTACGCGACCGGGCGGCTGGAGGCCGAGCCGGGCCTGCTCACCGACATCCACTTCGTCAGCGCGGCCGGCGCCAAGCTCGGCCTGGCCCTGCTGCACGGCGACGGGGACGGCGGCGGCCTGCGGGCCTTCCTCGAGGAGCCCCGGCAGCGGCACATGGCGACCGTGGCCTTCGCGATGGTCCCGCGCTACGAGCTGTTCCACCGCGTCCTCGGCCGCGTCCCGGGCCAGTACGCGTTCCAGAGCATCTGGATGTCGGCCCAGCCGCAGCCGGAGTGCCCGGTCTGCGGCGAGCCGGCCGGGCGCAGCACCCCCCTCGCCGCCCCGGCCCCGCCGAGCACCGAAACCCTGCTGCGCCACCTCACGCCCGACCAGGCCGCCCAGTTCGGCCTGGTCACCCAGCGGCCCCCGGCCGAGCAGCCGACCCTGAACCCGGCCGGCGCCGACTGACATGACGAACGACGACCTGAACAAGATCCGCGACGCGGCCCGGCGCGCCCGGGGCGACGCACCCGGACCGCCGCCACCGGCCCCGGCCCCGGCCCCGGCCCCGCGCCCGCCGAGCGACTCCCAGGTGGCGCCGCCGCCCCGCTCCACCCCGCGCCCGGCCCCGCGCGCCGCCCAACGCCCCGCGGGCGGCGGGCAGTTCGGGATCCGCCTGCAGCGCGGCGGCTGGACGCTGCTGACCATGCTGCTGGTCATCTGGCTCGTGGGGGTGGTGTGGCAGACCTGGTTCGGCCACGGGTACGAGCCGGACGAGGGCCACGACGTCGGCCGGTACGCCGCCCGGGCCCAGGCCGCGCTGGCGCTGCTGTGCCTGGTCGCCGCGTTCGCCCTGACGATGGTCCTGGGGCGCCTGGGCGCCTGGCTCGGGGTGCTCGCGGCCGCCGTCGTGGCCCGCTTCCCCGAGTGGGTGCCGGACCCGCTGGGGGAGTGGAGCGCGCGGCACGTGCCGGGCTGGTGCGCCTCGGCGCTGCTGGACCTCGGCGGCTGGTACGGCGAGCGCCTGCGCCTGGTCGCGTACGGCCTGTACCCGGTGCTCATCCTGCTCACCATGGTCCAGGCCGTCCGCCGGCGCTGATCACGCGTACAGGTTCACCTCCGCGATCGACCACCAGCTCGTCGACGTGCCGGTCTGGACCACTCGCACGTAGCGCGCCGTCGTGGCCGGGAACGTCGCGGTCACCAGGGCCGCCGATCCCGCCCCCGTGGCGATCGGCGCGCCCCAGGTGACCCCGTCGGCCGAGGTCTGGATCTGGTACCCGCGGGCGTAGTCGGCCGCGCTGCCCGCCGAGTCCATGCGCAGCTCCTTGAACGTCCGCGCCGCGCCCAGGTCCAGCTGGAGCCACTGGCCGCCGGTCATCGGGGTGCCCGTCGACCAGCGGGTGGCCGCGTCGCCGTCCAGGACGCGGGCCGGGACGTCGGTGCCGCCCGTGGCCGAGGCCGTGGCCGTCCAGCCCGTGCGGGGCAGGACGCCACCGGCCGGGGGGACGGTGCCGGACGTGTCCAGGTTCAGCTCGGCCACCGACCACCAGCTCGTCGACGTGCCCGTCTGCACGATGCGGACGTAGCGGGCCGTCTGGGCCGGGAACGTGGCCGTGACCAGCGCGCCGGTGCCCGTGCCCGTGGCGACCGGGGCGCTCCAGGCGGTCCCGTTCGACGAGACCAGGATCTGGTAGCCGCGAGCGTAGTCGGCCGCGCTGCCCGCCGAGTCCATACGCAGGCGGTCGAAGGTCTGGGCCGAGCCGAGGTCGGCCTGCAGCCACTGGCCGTTGGCCATCGGGGTGCCGGTCGACCAGCGGGTGGCCGCGTTGCCGTCGACGGTCCGGGCCGGGACGTCCGCGCCGGCCGAGGACGAGGCGGTGACGGTCCACTCCGTGCGGGGCAGCGGCGTCTCGGTGGGTGTCGTGCCGCCGATGGTCGCCTGGCCGGTCAGGCGGATGTCGCGCGAAGAGGCGCCGACGTAGACCTGGTGGGTGCCGGCGGCCGTGGTCCAGCCGGTGCCCCAGTACTGGAAGCTGCGCGCGTCAAGGGTCATCGTCACGCGCTGGGTCTGGCCCGGGCTCAAGGTGACCCGGGCGAAGCCGCGCAGGTTCTTCGGGGGCTCGCCGGTGGCGGCGGGCGGCCCGACGTACACCTGCGGCACCTCGGAGCCGGCCCGCGGACCCGTGTTGGTGACGTCGAACGCGACCGCCACGCGGCCGTTCGCGTCCGGGGTGCCGACGGACAGGCCGGCATAGGCGAACGAGGTGTACGACAGGCCGTGGCCGAACGGGAAGAGCGGCGCCAAGTTCTGGGCGTCGTACCACCGGTAGCCGACCTTCAGGCCCTCGGAGTACTGGACCTGGCCGTTCTGCCCGGGCCATTGCGCCGCCGTGCTCGCCGGGACGTCGGCCAGGCGGGCCGGGAACGTGACCGGGAGGCGGCCGGTGAAGTCCGTGTCGCCGTAGAGCAGGGCGGCGAGGGCGTTGCCGTCCTCCTGGCCCGGGTACCATGCCTCGACGACCGACTTCACGCTGTTCACCCACGGCATGGTGACCGCGGAGCCGCTGTTGACCACCACGACGGTGTTCGGGTTGGCCGCGGCCACGTCGGCGACGAGCTGGTTCTGGGCCGCGGCCAGGTCGATGCCGGCCAGGTCGGAGCCCTCCGACTCGAAGTTGTCGACGAAGACCACGGCGGTGGCGGCGCCGCGGGCGGCCGCGATCGCCTGGTCGTGCACCGACTGGCCGGGCGCGGACCAGCCCAGGGTCAGGTTGCTCGCGCCGCCGCCCTGGAAGTAGTCGACCTCGACGCCGACGTTCTGCCCGGCGGTGAGGGCGACCGAGCCGGTGCGGGTGGTGCTGCCCTGGTTGAACCAGTTGTTGATCACCTGCTGGCCGTTCACGAGCAGCCGGCTGCCGTCGTCGCTGGTCAGGGAGAACTGATACGTGCCGCTCACCGTCGGGTGGAGGGTCGCGGTGTACCGCGCCGACCAGTTCGTCGCCGCGACGCCCGGGGCCGGGGAGGCGCCGCCCCACACCTTGTCGATCGTGCTCTCGGCGCGGGTGAGCACCGCGGCGCCGGAGAGGTCGGTGCTGTTGTAGTACGCCGCCGTCAGCCCGGTGAACGCGCTCGCCGGCACCGGGGGGAGGGCGCCGTCGGCGGCCGCGATGCCGGGCGCGTAGACGGCGGAGGCGGTGCGGGCGTGGATCGCGTCGTAGGGCGTGACGAGGTAGGGCGCGTTGACCGCCGCGCTGCCGCCGCCCTGGACCATCGCGCGGGTGCCGCCGCCGGGGCCGATCACCGCGACCGTCGCGCCGCCGGTGAGGGGGAGCGTGCCGCCGGCGTTCTTCAGCAGTACCGCACCCTCCTGCGCGACCTGGCGCGCGACGTCGGCGTGGGCCGGCGTGGTCACGACCGCGGCGGTGTCGACCGTCTGCGCCTTGTCGAACAGGCCGCGGCGGAACATCGAGAGCAGGATGCGCCGCACGTGGTCGTCGACGGTAGCGGCGGACACCTGGCCGTTCTGCACCGCGGTGGTGAGCGCGGCGCCGAAGTACTGGCTGCCCGGCATCTCCATGTCGAGGCCGTTGTTCGCGCTGGCGACGGTCGAGTGGGTGGCGCCCCAGTCCGAGGTGACGAAGCCGGTGAAGCCCAGGTCGCGCTTGAGCACGTCGTTCTGCAGGGGCCCGTTCTCGCAGGCGAAGGCGCCGTTGACGGCGGAGTAGGAGCACATCGCCGAGTCGGCCTGGCCCTGCTGGACGGCGGCCTCGAAGGCGGGCAGGTAGATCTCGCGCTCGGTGCGCGCGGCCACGACCGCGTTGTCGGCCAGGGTGTTGCGGTTGGTCTCCTGGTTGTACGCCGCGTAGTGCTTGACCTGCGCCATCGGGCCCTGGGCCTGGATGCCCTGGATGTCGGCGGCGCCGATCTGCCCGGCCAGGTACGGGTCCTCGCCGAACGACTCGAACGCCCGGCCCCAGCGCGGGTCGCGCACGATGTTGATCGTCGGCGCGAGCACGACGTTCGTGCCCTTGCCCCACTGCTCGGCGCCGAGGACCTCGCCGTAGCGGTGGGCGAGCGCGGTGTCGAAGCTGGCCGCGGCCGCGACCGGGGCGGGCAGCTGGGTGACGCCCGTGAACCCATCGCCGGCTCCGACCGGGCCGTCCTGCAGGCGCAGCTGCGGGATGCCGAGCCGGGTGTTGGCGTCGACGCAGCCGGCGAAGCCGCAGCCCGCCCCGCCGTGCAGCATGGTGAGCTTCTCGGCCTGGGTCATGGCGGCGAGCAGCTCGTCGGCGCGCTGGGCGGGGGTCTGGGTGGCGTCGCGCCAGGGTTGGTCGGCGGCCTCGGCCGTGCGGACGCCGGCGACGAGGCCGCCGGTCAGCGCGGCGGCGAGGACGGCGGCGAGCACGGCACGGTTTCTGGACAGCATGGAGCTCCGTTCGGCGGTCGGGGCGGCGACCGCGAGCCGGTTGGGAGAGCGCTCTCCGAGCCTCGCGCCCGGTGCCCGGACTGTCAAGGGCGCCGAGGGTTCGGCGCGGATTCGTCGCACACGCATGTGCGACATTGCGGTTCGGCGGCGGCCGGCGACCGAACGTCACCGGAGGATCGGTCGCCAGGTCAGATGGCGATTGGCCGAGCGTCTGAAACCTGCGTCGAAACGTGTTTCGAAAGATCCGCTTGTGACAGGCTCAGCTGCGTTCCACATGCATTTGGAGGCAGGCTTGACCAGCACAGGGCCTCGAGCTGTGACCTTCTTCGGGACTGCGACGCCGCCCGACGCGGACGGTTTGCCCCGCCGCGGCGGCGGGGAGCAGGCCTGGGCCGGCACCACGCCGGCGTTCGGCACCAGGATCGATCCGATGGCCGCCGCGCTCGCGGCGGTCCGCTCGGAGCTGGCCGACCTGCGCCTGCGGGTGCCGGGCGTGCGGGGCGCGGCCGTCGGCGGGGTCGACGGCCTGCTCATCACGCACGACCTGCCGCCGGGCCTGGAGGCGGCCGACCTCGCGGCCCTGGCCGCGACCACCTACGGCCTGGGCCGCCAGACCGCCATGGTGCTCGGCCAGAGCCCGTTCCGCGACGCCACCCTGCGCAGCGATGGCGGGTACTTCACCGTGTACTCCATCAACCCGACCACCCTGCTCGCCGTGCTCGGCGACGACGGCATCAACGTGGCCCGCCTGCACCTCGAGGCGCGCCCAGCCGTGGCCCGGGTCGCCGCGCAACTGCCGTAACCGAACCACCCGCGCCGGATTGGCCGCAGCGCCCGTCCCGGGGGCGGGCCATGATGGCCGCGTGCCCGACTTCACCGACCTCACCACCCCGCTCGTCGCCGACGCCTGTGTGCGCGCCGGCCTCGCGCCGCGGATCGCGCCCGCCGGCATCAGGCCCGTCCTGGCCGGGACCCGCCTGGCCGGACGGGTGCTCCCGGCCCGCCACTACGGCAGCGTCGACGTCTTCCTCGAGGCCTTCGGCGCGGCCGCGCCCGGCGACGTGCTCGTCGTGGACAACGGCGGGCGCACCGACGAGGCCTGCATCGGTGACCTGACCGTGCTCGAGGCCGCCGCGGCCGGGGTCGCCGGCCTCGTCGTCTGGGGCCTGCACCGCGACACGGCCGAGCTGGTCGAGATCGCCCGGCCCGTCTTCAGCTACGGCGCCCTCCCGCTCGGCCCCCTGCGCGCCGACGAACGCGAGCCCGGGGCGGATGTCCGATTCGGGCCGCACGTCGTCACCGGCGGCGATCTGGTGGTCGCCGACGACGACGGCGTGCTCTTCCTCGCCGCCGACCGGGCCGACGAGATCGTGGCCATCGCGCGGCAGATCCGCGGGACCGAGCGTGAGCAGGCCCGGAAGATCCGCAGCGGGGAGACGCTGCGGCAGCAGACCGTGTTCGACGAGTACCTGCGCCGCCGCGCCGCCGACCCGCAGTACACCTTCCGCCGGCACCTGCGCCGGGTCGGTGGGGCCATCGAGGAGTAACGCAGGGCCAGGCAAAGGGTCCGCCGTCGTTGACGGGGAAGTTCGTCGATGTGAGGGTGCGAATCACATTGACGGGCGGCTACGCGTAGCCCACGACCGCCGCGCGTACCCCAACGAAGGGATCCCCCATGCGCAAGAGACGGACACTCGCAGTCGGCGCGGCCATCCTCGCCGTCGCCGCGAGCGTCGTCGCCGGCCCGGCGCCGGCCCAGGCGCTCGCGGTCACCGGCCTGGGCTCGACGATCGCGCTGAACAACTGCTCGGGCTCGCTGGTGCGGTGGCCGCAGTCAGTGGACTCCGACCGGGCCATGCTGCTGACCAACGGTCACTGCTACGAGAACGGGTTCATCCCCGCCGGCCAGGTGTACACGAACCGCACGAGCAGCCGCTCCGGGACGCTGCTGAGCGACTCCGGCGCATCCCTCGGCACCGTCCGCGCCGACAAGCTCATCTACGGCACCATGACGGGCACGGACGTGTCGCTGTACCAGCTCACCGACACGTTCGCGCAGATCAAGTCGAAGTACAGCAACACCACCGCGCTCACCGTCGCCGCCGCCCGTCCGGCCGACGGCACCGCGATGACGATCCCGTCGAGCTACTGGAAGCAGGTCTGGACCTGCTCCATCAACGGCTTCGTGCCCACGCTGCGCGAGGACACGTGGACCTGGCACGACTCGATCCGGTACAACTCCGGCTGCCAGACGACGCACGGCACGTCGGGCTCGCCGATCATCCGGACGTCGGACCGGCAGATCATCGGCATCAACAACACCGGCAACGACGACGGGCAGAGCTGCACGCTCAACAACCCGTGCGAGGTCGACGCGAACGGCAACGTGACCGTCCACCAGGGACAGTCCTACGGTGAGCAGACCTACTGGTTCACCACCTGCCTGAACTCCGCGCGCGCGATCGACCTCACGGTGGCCGGCTGCATGCTGACCGGCGCCACCGCGCCGGGCAACACGGTCACCGTCGCCAACCCGGGCGCGCAGAC
The DNA here is from genome assembly GCF_040648435.1 of Dactylosporangium sp. NPDC049140. Lineage (NCBI taxonomy): Bacteria > Bacillati > Actinomycetota > Actinomycetes > Micromonosporales > Micromonosporaceae > Dactylosporangium > Dactylosporangium sp. NPDC049140. The sequence continues at coordinate 59,934 of NZ_JBEZDS010000050.1, forward strand.
CGCGACGGTCGGCACGGCGAAGTCGCTGCAGATCACCGCGACCGACTCCGCCTCGGGCCAGACGCTCACCTACTCGGCGACCGGCCTGCCCGCGGGCCTGAGCATCAACGCGAGCACCGGCCTGATCTCGGGCACGCCGACCACGGCGCAGACCACCACGAGCACGGTGACCGCCCGGGACACCACCGGCGCCACCGGCAGCACGTCCTTCACCTGGACGGTCGGCGGCGGGGGCGGCGGCACCTGCAGCGGGCAGCAGATCACCAACGGTGGCTTCGAGTCCGGCGCGACCGGCTGGACCGGCACCACCGGCGCGATCGGCCAGTGGTCCTCGCAGGGCGAGGCGGCGCACGCCGGCACCTACAGCGCCTGGCTGCTGGGCTACGGCTCGACGCACACCGAGAGCCTGTCGCAGTCGGTGACCATCCCGGCCGGCTGCTCGGCGACGCTGACGTTCTGGGTGCACATCGACACCGCGGAGACCACGACGACGACGGCGTACGACAAGCTGACCGTCACCGCGGGCTCGACGACCCTGGCGACCCTGTCGAACCTGAACAAGGCGACCGGGTACGTCCAGAAGTCCTACAGCCTGAACGCGTTCGCGGGCCAGACCGTCACGCTCAAGTGGAACGGCACCGAGGACTCCTCGCTGCAGACGTCGTTCGTCATCGACGACGCCGCCGTCACCGTGAGCTAGGACAAACCGGTGGGCGGGACCGGCCCCGGACCGGTTCCGCCCACCTTTGCCCGCCCTCGGCTACGAGTCCTGCGCCTTGCCGGTCGTGAGCCGGGCCAGCACGAGGGCGACCAGGATGATCAGGCCGTACACCGCCTGGATCCACTGCGCCGAGACCCCGGCGAGGGTCAGGATGTTGTTGATGAGCCCCAGCATGAGCACGCCGCACAGCGCGCCGAACAGGGTGCCCTTGCCGCCGTTCATGCTCACCCCGCCGATGACCGCGGCCGCGAACACCTGGAAGATCATGCCCGAGCCCTGGGCGGCGGCGACGGAGCCGAGCCGGCCGGTCATGAGCAGCCCGGCCAGCGCCGCGAGGACCCCGGCGACCATGAAGACGATCCACATGACCCGGTCGGTGCGGATGCCGCCGGCCCGGGCGGCGTCGGCGTTGCCGCCGATGGCGTAGACGGCCCGGCCGTGGCGGAACCAGCCGAGCACCGCGATGCCGACGGCGAAGATGGCCGCACACAGCCAGATCGACAGGGGCAGGCCGAGCCAGGTGGCGTTGCCGAGATAGAGCACCGACGGCGGCAGCTCGAAGAGGTTCTGCCCGCCGGTGATGCCGATCTGCAGGCCGCGCAGCTCGATGAGCATGCCGAGCGTGACGATGAACGCCGACAGGCCGAAGCGCAGGATCAGCAGGCCGTTGACCGCCCCGACGGCGAGGCCGACCAGCAGGCAGATCGGCACGGCCAGGGCGTCGGACCACTCGGTGCCGATGCCGTTGCTGGCCGCCGGGATGACCAGGGCCACGCCGAGGGCCGGGGCGAGGCCGACGGTCGACTCCAGGGACAGGTCGAAGCGGCCGCCGATCAGGATCAGCGTCTCGGCCAGCACCAGCAGGGACAGCTCGGTCTGCTGCTGCAGCACGTTGACGAGGTTGGCCCGGGACAGGAAGACCGGGTCGATCAGCGCGCCGACGATCAGCAGCACCACGATGGCCGGGACCAGCGCGAGGTCGCGCATCCGCCCGAGGCTCAGGGTGGGGCGCGGGACGGTGGTCGTGGTCATGCGGAGACTCCTTCGACGGCGGCGACCACGTCGGTGTCGCTCCAACCGGCCGCCAGCTCGGCGGTGACGCGTCCGTGGAACATGACGAGCACCCGGTCGCAGTGGCGCAGGTCGTCGAGCTCGTCGGAGATCATGAGCACCCCGGTGCCGGCGTCGGCGGCCGCGCGCACGGCCCCGAGCAGCGACTCCTTCGAGCGCACGTCGACCCCGGCGGTGGGGTTGATGAGCACGAGCACCCGCGGGTCGCTCGACAGCGCCCGGGCCAGGACGACCTTCTGGGCGTTGCCGCCCGAGAGGCTCGCGACCGGCGCGTCCGGGCCTTCCGTGCGGATGTCGTACCGCCTGATGAGCTCCTGCGCCACTGTCCGGCGCCGCGCCGGCACGACGGCCCCGGCCGGCCCGAGCCGGTCCGCGATCGGCAGGGTGGCGTTCTCGGCGACGGACAGCAGCGGGATCAGGCCCTCGCGGTGCCGGTCCTGGGGCACCAGGCCGACGCCGGCCGCGAGCGCGGCGGGGACGCCGGGCCTCAGGGCGGTACCACCGACGGCAACCTGTCCGGAGGTGGCCTTCCGGAGTCCGCCGACCGTCTCGGCGAGCGTGACCTTTCCGCTGCTGCCCGAGCCCGTCACCCCGACCATCTCCCCGGCCCGCACGTCCAGCGTGACCGGGCCGTAGGCGCCGCCCACCGCGAGATCCTGCACCTGCAGCACGACGGAGGACGCCGCCGGGGGCCGGGGCACGACCGTGGTGAGGCCGGCCGCCTCGCCGGTCATCGCCGCGACGAGCTCGTCGTGCCCGATGGCGGCGACGGGCTCGGTGAGCACCCAGCGGGCGTCGCGCAGGACGGTGACGGTGTCGCAGACCGCGTACACCTCCTGCAGGTGGTGCGAGATGAACAGCATCGTCACGCCCGCCTCGCTCAGCGACCGCAGGCGCGCGAACAGCCGGTCGATGGCGGTCGCGTCGAGGCGGGCGGTCGGCTCGTCGAGGATGATGAACCGGGCCCCCTGCGACAGGGCCCGCGCGATCTCGACGAGCTGGCGCTGCTCGACGCCGAGGTCGCCGGCGAGGGCCCGCGGGTCGACGTCGACGGCGTACTCGCCGAGCAGCTCGGCCGCCCGGCGCCGCAGGCCGGTCCAGCGGATCGGCCCCCGCCCGGCCTGGCGGTTGAGGAACAGGTTCTCGGCGACGGTCAGCGTGGGGATGATGGTGGAGCGCTGGAAGACGCAGGCGACCCGGGCCCGCCACGCGCCCCGGTCGGCCACCGGCGGGGCGGCCTCGCCGCCGAAGCGGACCTCGCCGCCGTCCGGCCGGTGCAGGCCGGTCAGCAGCGAGACCAGGGTCGACTTGCCGGCGCCGTTGCGCCCGACGAGCGCGTGGGTCTCGCCGGGCGCGATGCGCAGGGACACCTCGGACAGCGCCGTGGTGGCCCCGAAGCGCTTGGTCACCTCGTGGGCCGCCACGGCCGGACTGGCTGCGGTCATCACTTCCCGATCTGGTTGCCCCACAGGGCCTTGTCCTCGACGTTGTCCTTGGTGACCAGCGGAGCGGGCAGCTGGTCCTCGAGCACGCCGTCGCGGACCTGGACGATGGTGCTGTCGTGGTCGGTCTTGCCTGGGGCGAAGGTCTTGCCCTCGACCGCGGCCTTGGCGTAGAAGAGCGCGTACTTGGCGTAGAGGTCGGCCGGCTGGGAGACGGTCGCGTCGATCTCGCCCTTGCGGATGGCGTCGAACTCCTGCGGGATGCCGTCGTTGGAGACGATGAAGACGTGCTTGGGGTCGCTCGGCGGCACGAGCAGGTTCTTGGAGCGCAGCAGCTGCAGCGTCGGGGCCAGGAACACGCCGCCGGCCTGCATGTAGATGCCGTTGATGTCGGGGTGCTGGGCCAGGCGCGTCTGCAGCGCGGCCGAGGCCTTGGCGCCCTCCCAGTCGGTGGGCTCGGCGAAGACGGTGATGCCGGGGTACTTGCTCTGCATGCACGCGGCGAAGGCCTCGGACCGGTCGCGGCCGTTGACCGAGGACAGGGCGCCCTGGAACTCCACGACCTTGCCCTTGCCCCCGAGCTTCTGGCCCAGGAACTCGCAGGCCTTCTCGCCGTACGCCTTGTTGTCGGCGCGCACCACCATGTAGACCTTGCCCTTGTCCGGGCGGGTGTCGACGGTGACCACTGGGATCTTCTTCTGCTCCAGGGTGGTGAGGGTGGTGGCGATGGCGCCGGTGTCCTGCGGTGCCATCACGATGGCCTTCGCGCCCTGGCTCGTCAATGCCTGGGTGTTGGCCACGAGCTTGGCGATGTCGTTCTGCGAGTTGGTCGGCGCCATCAGGTTGATGCCGCTCTCCTTGGCGAACTGCGGGATGTATTTCGCGTAGGAGTTCCAGAAGTCGGAGTCGGCCCGGGGCAGGTCGACCGCGATCGGCGGGCTGGCGGTGTCGGTCTTGCTGTCGGCGGTGTCGCCGCACGCGGCGAGGGAGACGAGCAGGGTGGCGGCGATGAGAGGCGGGAGCATCCTCATGACGTGGCCTCGTTCCAGATCGGACCGTCGGGGTAGGCGTAGCGGGCGCGGCTCTCGGGCCGCATGGTGGAGCTGAACCCGGGCGCGGTCGGCGCCAGATAGCGGCCGGCGTGTAGGCGGACCGGGTCCACGAAGTGTTCGTGCAGGTGGTCGACGTACTCGATGACGCGGTTGTGCGTGCTGCGCGAGACTGCCACGTAGTCGAACATCGACAGGTGCTGGACCAGCTCGCACAGCCCGACCCCGCCCGCGTGCGGGCAGACCGGGACGCCGAACTTGGCCGCCAGCAACAGGATCGCCACGTTCTCGTTCACCCCGGCGACGCGGGCGGCGTCGAGCTGGACGAACGAGACCGCACGCAGCTGCAGCAGCTGCTTGAACACGACCCGGTTCTGCACGTGCTCGCCGGTGGCGACCGGGATCGGCGCGATGCGCCGGGCGATTTCGGCGTGCCCGACGACGTCGTCGGGCGAGGTGGGCTCCTCGACCCACCACGGATGGAACGGCGCCAGGGCCCGCACCCACTCGACGGCGGTGCCGACGTCCCAGCGCTGGTTGGCGTCCACGGCGATGCGCACGTGCGGCCCGCAGACCTCACGGGCGATGCGCAGCCGGCGGATGTCGTCGCCGAGGTCGGCGCCGACCTTGAGCTTGATCTGGGTGAAGCCGGCCCCGACGGCCTCGCGGCACAGCCGGGTCAGCTTGGCGTCGTCGTAGCCGAGCCAGCCGGGCGAGGTCGCGTACGCCGGGTAGCCGTCGGCCAGCAGCGCCGCGACGCGCTCCTCACGGCCCTCGGCGCCGGGCTTGAGGATCTCCAGGGCCTCGGCGGGGGTCAGGGCGTCGGTGAGGTACCGGAAGTCGACTAGCTCCACGAGCTCCTCCGGCGCCAGCGAGGACAGCAGCCGCCACAGGGGCAGCCCGGCCCGCTTGGCCCGCAGGTCCCACAGGGCGTTGACGACCGCGGAGATCGCCATGTGCATGACGCCCTTCTCCGGGCCGAGCCAGCGCAGCTGCGAGTCGTGCACCAGCTCGCGCCACAGGCCGCCGAGGTCGTCGAGCACGGCGGCGACGGAGCGCCCGGTGAGGTACGGCCGCAGCGCCAGGATCGCGGCCGTCTGCACCTCGTTGCCGCGGCCGATGGTGAACGCGAACCCGTGCCCCTCGTGCCCGTCGGCGGCGTCGGTGCGCAGCACGACGTAGGCGGCGGAGTAGTCGGGGTCGGGGTTCATCGCGTCGGAGCCGTCGAGCTGGCGGGACGTGGGGAATCGCACGTCGTAGGTATCCAGGGACGTGAACCGTTCGCTCATACATCGGATGTTTAGCAGAGTGGTGGCGGCTAGGGCAAGGCTTTCTTCCCGCAGAACAGAAGTTCGGCGATCGCTTGACGCGGGATACCTCGGATGTTCACTCTAACGTCGAGGGTTGCCCATGGTTCGATGTGCGGAGCCACCGCCACGGGTCCGGGCGACGCCGGGGAGATGTGACGCCGACGCGGATCCCCGGGACAGATGCCGGCCGCGGGGCGCCCCGCGGCCGGCATCCTCACGTCATACGCTGCGTGAGGCCTCATACGCTGCCGAGGCCTCACGCGCTGCCGAGGCCTCACGCGCTGCCGAGGCCTCACGCGCTGGCGAGGCCTCACGCGTTGACGAGGTCGAACTTCTCCCACGGCCCGATCGCGTCGCGGTTGGCGATGAGCGGGGCCGCGCCGGCGTTCTCCGCCGTCACGTACCGGCCGTTGACCGTGGCCTGGAGGCTCACGGTGTTGTCGGCGTTGCGCAGGAGCCGGAACGTCTCCCACGACCCGGCCTGGGCGCGGTTGGCGACGAGCGGGTTGGCCCCGGCGTTCTCGGCGCACACGAACTGCCCGTTGACCCGGGCCCGCAGCGCCACCAGGCCGCCGCCGAGGTCGACGACGTCGAACTGCTCGGCGGTGCCGATGGCGGTCTTGCTGGCGATGAGCGGGCTCGTGCCGGCGGCGTCGGCGGTGACGTACCGGCTGTTGACCTGCGCCCGCAGCGCCTGCCCGGCCGGCGGCGGGGTCGTGCCGGTGGTGATCCGCAGCGCGTCCACCATGCCGACCGACGTGGTCCGGTTGACGATCCGGATGGTGTGGGTGCCGTTGGCCAGGCCCGTCTTGCTGTACACGGTCTGCTGGACCTGCCGGGCGCCGGCCGCGTTGAGGTTCACGTTGGCCTGCAGGACGTTGTCGATGTACACGTCCATGTTGCCCATGTCGCTGAAGCGCTCGGAGAGCAGCTGCACGCCGGTGCCCGTGAACGTGTAGCTCGCGGTCGCGCCGACGGTGGTGCTGTGGTGCGTGTCGTCGTTGTAGTCGCCGTAGCCGCGGCTGGTGGTCTGGTACCAGTTCGCGTCGTACGTCAGCGCGGTGTCGTTGACGAGCCCGGGCTGCCCGGAGCCGGCGGTGCCGAGCGTCGAGGCGGTGCCGGACAGCGTCTTCACGCCCTGGTTGGGCGCGCCGGTCAGCTGCGTGTGGGTGTACGACGTCAGCGGCTTGGCGGTCCGCTCGACGACGTACACCGTGTTCGCGGCGGTGGCGAAGGTGACCTCGCCGGCCGTGGTGGTCGTCAGGACCGCGTTGTCGGAGGCGCGGCGGACCCGGATCTCCTGGGTGCCCCACGGGTTGACCACGCGGGCCTGCTTGCCGTAGAGGCTCTTCAGCCCGACGTACTTGGTCTCGTTGCCCTCGCGCTCGGAGCTGACCAGGAACCCGTCCTTGGCCAGCAGCGTGAACCGCCCGCTGAAGCCGCCGTCGTTCGGCGCGGCCGGGAATACCCGGATCTTGTCGTTGTAGGACTGCAGCAGGGCCTCGTTGGTGGCGGCCAGATGCACGCCGAGGTACTCGAAGACGCCGTTGGTGTTGTTCGTCATGCCGTTGGGGTAGTTCTGGTACCGCTGCAGCATCAGCTTCATCCCCGACAGCGCCTGGTCGCCCAGGCCCAGCCGCGCGGCCTGCACGGCGTCGTTGGCCCACACGTTGCTGTACGGGTTGGGCCGGTTGTTCCAGCTGGTGAGCGCCGTCTGGTAGTCCGCCGCCCCGATGCCGGTGAGGTCGTACGGCCAGATGAGCTCGGCCGTGACGTTCTCGCCGTTGCGCTGCTGGGCGGGGGCGGGCGGGTCGTGCGGCAGCCAGGCGCCGCCGGCGACCTTGTACGGCTCGATGTTGTTGAGCACGTCCTGCCAGCCGGCCCGCAGGCCCGCGTCGAGCCCGAGCTGGTTGCTCACGGCGATCGTGAGCGGGAAGAGCAGCCGGACCGCGGCCAGGTCGGTGATCGCGTTCTTCACGTCCCAGTAGGTCTCGTGGGCGTTGGAGGAGGCCATGTAGTACCGGCCGGTCGAGGCGTCGCGGGAGAGCTTGGCCTGGTAGAACTTCACGACCTCGCGCATGAACGGGTACGCGGTGCCCTGCAGGTAGGCGGTGTCGTTCGTGTAGCGGTACTGCAGGTACATGTTGTACGCGGCCTCGGTGCCCGTCGAGTAGATGTCGTTGACGTAGTCCGAGTTCACCGTGCCGCGGGCGTTGCCGTCCCAGCCCATCGTCTCCGGCGTCCACAGCCCGTCGATGGCGTACCGCGTCTGCGTGTACGCCTTCAGCGCCGTGTAGTTGCGGCTGTAGAGCCGGTTCTCGGTGGCGGCGAGGTCCACGTGGTTCGAGGCCAGCATCGAGTTGTACAGGTCGCGCTGGTTCCAGTACCAGTAGCCGTTGCTCCACTTCGTGTTGTCCTGGGTCGCCCGGAACGCGCCGTTGATGAAGTGGAACGGGTAGTTGCCGAAGCCGCCCGCGGCGATCATGTAGGTCGCCAGGTAGTACACGTTCTCGAGGTAGTCGCCGGTGCCGGCCGCGCCGCTGTACTGCACGAACGACTTCGCCCAGAACGCGTGCCAGAAGTTGCGGTAGTTGTCCAGGGTGGTCAGGTAGCCGGCGCTCTTGGCCGCGGCGAGCTGCCGGCGCGCCTCGGCGACCGAGTCGCGGTTCGGGGCGTTGATCCGGCTGGCCGCGGTGAACCAGACCGTGTAGCTCGCGGACGGTGTGATGGTCAGCCGCACCTGGCGGCCGCCGACGACCTGGGTGCTGTAGCCGGCGCCCTCGACCGTCGCGGCGAGGGTGTAGCCGAAGCCGCCGGGGTCGCTCTGGCCGCGGCTGAACCCGGCGGCGGCGCTGTCGGCGAAGGTGCTGATCTGCTTCCACGTGTCGAGGTTGGGTACGTCGGCACTGTTGGTCACCGTCGCCGGGTCCCACATGCTCAGGTCGAGCGTGGTGCTGCCCAGGTTCGTCCGGGAGTCCTCGACGTGCACCCCCATGACCTCGGAGCCGGGCACGCCGAGCACGGTGACCGTGCGGTTGCTGTCGTACTTCGTGGTCAGGGTGCCGTCGTACAGCGAGAGCCGCTGCTGGTAGGTGGTGTATCCGGTGTCCAGGCCCGGGTTCGTGTTGAGGTTCACCAGGCCGGCCGCGTAGGCCGACTGCTCCGAGGCGTCCACGTTGGACACCTGCATGGTGAGCCCGTTGGCGTTCCACACCATCGCGCCGGTCCGGCCGTTGCCGACCGTCAGGCCGTACAGCGGGTTGGTCTGCGGGCTGTTGTAGACGATGTCGTGCTTGGACAGGTAGCCGGCGTAGTCGACGTCCAGGACTCCGGTCCCGGGGTTGAACGCCTGGTCGGTGGTCGCGGCGGTGGCGGGGCCGCCGTGCAGGACGGCGACGAGCGAGCCCAACATCGCGGTGGCGGCCGCGAACAGGGCGAGTCGGCGGGTCACGGTTGCTTTCTCCTTCGCAGAGGTGGTGCCGGGGCGGTCCGCGACCCACGCCCGCCGATGGGGAGCCGCGTCCTAGCTTGCAGTCAACATGGGAGGTCTGACGTTCGTCAATGGCTTGGCTGGGGCTTTTGCTGGCTTTGATCCGCTCAGAGATGGGATGATTCAGTCGCCGAACGCGCTACCCGTCTCGAGCAGGGACTTGAGGTCGCTGAGCACCCAGGCCCAGCCGCCGCCGGCGCCCATCTCCTCGAACTCGCCGGCCATGAGCCGGGCCATGTTCGGCGCGTCGGCGAGCTCGTGGGTCACGGTCAGCGCGGTGACGCCGTCCTTGCCCTCCTTCAGCTCGTACGTCAGCCGCGTGAACCCCTCCGCCGCGATGCCCGGGTCCATGAGCATGCGGAAGGTCTGCACCAGGCGGTGCGGCGGGTCGGCCTCGACGACCTCGCCGTCGGTGCCGATCTCGGGCGCGCCCATGGCCAGCATGCCCGGGTTGGACCGCCCGGCGATCGCGCCGCCCGGGCGCAGGTCCATCTCCGTGCGGCCGCGGTAGCCGTAGCGGGAGTTCCACTCCGGCGAGGTGATCGCGGTCCAGACCCGCTCCGCGCCGGCCCTGATATACACCTTGTAGACCTGTGTTCCGCTCATGTGTCGTCGCTCTCCAGTCCGTGCTTGAGGTCGAGCAGTGCCGAGGCGTTGTCGCTCGTGTACTTGTCGATCCAGCGGTCGTGGATCTGCCGGATCGGTACGGCGTTGAGGAAGTGCAGCTTCTCCCGGCCCTGGCGCCGGGGCACCACGAGGTTCGCCTCCTCGAGGACCTTCAGGTGCTTCATCACCCCGAAACGGGTCATCGCCAGCTCGGACTCCAGCTCCGTGAGCGTGCGGCCGTCGCGCGCGAAGAGCAGGTCGAGCAGGAACCGCCGGGTCGGATCGGCAAGGGCCTTGAAGACGCGATCGTCGTCGTCCACGCCTCGAAGTTATGTGACCGAATGGTCACGTGTCAAGGGCGGTCACCCGGCGCGCCGCGATCGCGGCCTGCATGCGGCTCTGCAGCCCGAGCTTGGCGAGGATGCGCGAGACGTGGGTCTTCGTGGTCGCCTCGGCGATCCCGAGCCGGGCCGCGATTGCCGCGTTGGACAGGCCCTCGCCGAGGCACTCGAGCACCTCGCGCTCGCGGGCGGTGAGCAGGCCCACCGGCACGGCGACCGGCGTCGGGGCCTCGCTCGGCGGCCCCGCGAAGGCCCCGAGCACCCGCCGGGTCACCGCCGGCGCGACCACGCCCTCGCCCCGGGCCACGGTCCGCACGGCGCTCACCAGCTCGTCGGCCGAGGCGTCCTTCAGCAGGAAGCCGGCGGCGCCGGCACGCAGGGCGCCGAAGAGGTACTCGTCGAGGTCGAACGTCGTCAGCGCCAGGACCCCGGTCACCCCGCCCGCGACCAGCTCCCGGGTCGCGGCGACCCCGTCGAGGCGGGGCATGCGCAGGTCCATCAGCACCACGTCGGGGCGCAGCCGCAGCCCGATCTCGACCGCCGCCGCGCCGTCGGGCGCCTCGCCGACGACCTCGATGCCGGGCTGCGAGCGCAGGATGAGCACGAGCCCGGCGCGCACGGCCGGCTGGTCGTCGGCCACGAGCACCCTGACGTTCACGCCGTCTCCCACGGCAGGCGGGCCTCCACCAGCCAGCGATCCCCCCGCGGGCCGGCGGTGAGGGTGCCGCCGAGCAGCGCGGCGCGCTCGTGCATCCCGATGAGGCCGGCGCCCTCGCCGCGCTGCTCGTGCTCCGGCCGGCCCGAGGTGACCCGGATGCCGACGGCCATCGGCTCACGGTCGACCTCGACCGTGACCGGGCCGCCGTCGCCGTGCTTCATCGCGTTGGTCAGGGACTCCTGGACGATGCGGTACGCGGTGAGGTCGACGCTCACCGGCACGTCCCCGGTCGCGCCGCGCACCTCGAGGCGGACCGGCAGCCCGGCGCGGGCGACGAGGTCGTCGAGGGTCGCCAGGCCTCCGGGCGGGTCATCGGGCAGTGCGGCCGGGTCCCTCAGGAAGCCGACCATCCGCCGCATCTCGGCCAGGCCCTGCACGCTGTTCTCCCGGATGACCGTGAGGGCGTCGCGGGTGCCGTCCCGGCCGAGGTCGGCCGAGAGCGCCGCGGTGGCGTGGATGGCCACCGCGCTGAGGTGGTTGGCGATGACGTCGTGCAGCTCGCGGGCCATTCCGGCGCGCTCCGCGGCGACCGCGTTGGCCCGGTCGGCCTCGGCCAGCCGCGTGATCTGCTCGGCCGAGCGGCGCGCGGCGGCGGCCTGGTCGCGGTGGTGGCGCACGTGGGTCCCGGTGAGGATCGGCACGACGGTGACGAGCGCGAGGAGCACGGCGAGCCCGACCGCGCGGACGTCGCGGACCACGACGAGGCAGGCGACCGCGGTCACCACGGAGCCGACGACGCTGCCGGCGAGCAGCAGCCGGGCCAGCCGCGCGCTGCCGTGCAGGCAGGCGTCGTAGAGCACCTGCGTGTACACCAGCGGGGTGGCGAGCGACGGCCCGATGACGACGTCGGCGGCGACCGCGGCGGTCCCGACGGCCACGGACGCCACCGGGGCGGCCCGGCGCAGCAGCAGGGCGCCGCAGCAGACCACGAGCGGCGCGAACAGCCAGCGCGCGTCGAGGCGGGCCTGGTACTGCCCGGTGACGAACATCAGCGCGCCGGCCGCGAGCCCGCTGCCGGCGAGGATCCAGTCGACCGTGCGCCCCTTCACCCTGCGATTCCATCACCGGCGCGGGCCCCGGCTCAATGAGACTTTCGTTGTACGCGGGCCGTGCTACCCAGCCGCCGCGAACTCGTAGAAGTCGCGGTGCTCGGGCTTGCGCAGCAGGAGCACGAGGCGCAGCGCGAGGATGCCGAGCGCGACGACGGCGATGGCGTGCCCGCCGGTGAACCAGAGCGGGAACAGCTTGTCGGACGCGGCGGCGGCCTCGGCGTTGTCGGCGGCCGACGCGCCCCGGGAGTTGCCGCCGAGGCCGGCCGGGCTGTAGACGACCGTGAAGAGGTCGACCACGAAGCAGGCCGGCAGCGTGTAGATGACCGCGAGCCGCGCGCCGGGCCGCGCCCGGTTCACCAGGAACACTGTCGCGACCCCCACCGCCGCGGCGACGACGGCGACCGCGATGCAGAACACGAACCGCTGCCTGGTCCCGTCGTACGGCGGGTCCTCGATGACCGCCCAGCCGTACCGCCCGGCGTTGGCCACGAACGTCTGCCGGCCGAGCACCGTGATGACGGCGTCGGCCACGGCGACGAACGCCGCGAGCCCGGCGAGGCGGTTGATGCGTGACCCGGCCATGTTCCAGTACCCCCGTGATCGATGAGACTCGCATCGTAGGGCGGCGCCGGCGGTGTCGCGGTCGCGGTGCTCGGGCTGGTCGCGCGGCGGTGGGCGGGGACGGTCGCGCTCGGGTACGGACTGGCGGCGCTCGGGCTGCTCGGGTGGGTCGCGGTGCGGATGTACCGTGCGCCGGTCGGTTATCAGGAGGCCAACCACAACTTCACCGCGTGGCCGACGGCCTGGTTCGCCGTGCTGGCGCTGGCGGTCGCCGGGATCGCGCTGGTCAGGCCCCGAGCCAGCCGCAGATGACGTCGCGGACCTGCTGGTCGCCGAAGTAGCCGGTGTGGGCCACGGCCGGCCGGGCGCCGGTGAGGGTCAGCGGGGCGTCGACCCGGTACTGCCCGGCCCGGTAGACCCCCTCGGTCGGCACGACGAGGTCGTTGGCGCCCGCGAAGAGCGCGTCGGCGAGGCCGTCGAGGACCCGCAGGGCCGGCGGCGCGTCGTCGCCGGGCTCGAAGTCGGCGGCGATCGCGTGCACCGCGGCCCCGGCCGGGCGCGGCTGGTCGTTGAGGGCGGCCAGCCACGGGCCGCCGGGGTCCATGGCGGCGATGCCGGGCAACCCCGCGAGCGCGCCGGTGGCGACGTCCTTGACGATCTCCAGTACCGGTTCGGCGGCGTCGTCCAGCCGGAGCGCGGTCATGTTGGTGGCCACGTCGAGCAGGTCGCGCAGCCGGTCGAGGCGGGCCAGCACGGTGCCGGCGTTGGGCGTGGCGACGTGGATGAGCCGCTCGACCACCGGCGGCGGCCGGCGGGCGGCGGCGGCCAGCCGATGGTCGCCGAGCAGCCGCGCGACCAGGCCGCCCCGCGAGTGGCCCAGCACGTGGAAGCGCAGCGGCCGGCCGGCCGGCAGCCGCTCCAGGAGCCGGCGCACGTTGGCGGCCGGGTCGTCGTGCAGGGTCGGATGGTCAAAGGCCAGAACCGCGCCGCTGTACCGTTGCTGCGCACGCGACAGGAAGGCCGGATCGGCCGCGAGGCCGGCGAAGCCGCTGTACCCGGTGCTGAACGTGCCGTGCACCAGCAGCAGGATCGGGCCGGTGCGCCCGTCGAACCACCGGGCGTCCAGGGGCCGGGCCGCGTGCTCGAAGTAGGCCGCGCCGGCCTCCCACAGCCCGTAGGGGCGGTGGCGCCGCTCCCACAGCGCCGACACGGACCGGGCCACGCCGCCCGCGCTCCACTCGACCGGGAAGCGCAGCACGTGCAGGATCTTGCCCAGGCCGAAGCCGAGCAGGGCGCGCCGGGCGGCGGTCGGGGCCGGGGGCGCGTACTGCTCGACCGGGATCTCGAACGTCTGGGTGGCGGCGCCGGACCGCCGCGCGCCGGTCGTGGTCGCCCGGCGCGCGAAGTGCCAGCGCACGATGCCGGTGTCGTCGGCCTCGAGCACGACCTGGGCCTCGTCGACCGGCGGCGCCGGGACGGTGAGCTCGAGGGCGGCCTCGGTTCCGGCCGTGGCCGTGACCGTGGCCGTGGCGCGCAGGTCGCGGACCGGAACCGACAGCTCGGTGCGCAGGCCGGCGCGCTCGAGTGCGGCGCCGAGCGGGCCCTCGATCTCGACGCCGCCGAACACGGGCGCGCGGGCCTCGCCGCCGGTGTGGCGCGCGGCGATGACGACGCCGGGGGGCAGCGCAACGATGTGGCCGGGCCGGAAAACGGGCATGGCGACTCCTTTGTCGCGGGCGCGGCTTCCATCGAGGACCGTAACGCCGTGGAGCTGCCGGTCGTCATCGGCCGAACGGCCGCCGGTGCGACAAAGGATGTAGGCGAACCCTCAGCGCTGCCGACGCGCCGGGCCGGTGCGGCGGCGAGGCTCGAGGGCATGCTTATCGCTTGGATCGTCGGATGTGAGATCGCCTTCTGGGTGCTGCTCGGGGCGGGGCTGGTGTGCCGGTACCTGTTGCGGCGCCGCCGGGCCGGGGCCGTCCTGCTCGCCGCGACCGCGCTCGTCGACGTCGTGCTGCTCGTCGTCGCCGCGATCGACCTGCGCGGCGGGGGCGTGGCCGGGCGCGCGCACGCGGTCGCGGCGGTGTTCCTCGGCTTCTCGGTGGTGTTCGGGCCCTCGATGGTGCGGTGGGCCGACGTCCGGTTCGCGCGGCGGTTCGCCGGGGGGCCGCCGCCGCGGGTCGTCCCGAAGCGCGGGCCCGAACGGGTCAGATACGAGTGGCGAGAGTGGGGCAAGGCGCTGCTCGCCGGGGCGGTCGCGGTCGGGCTGCTGCAGGGCGGGCGCTGGTGGATCGGGGCGCCCGAGCGGACCGGGGCGCTGCAGGGGATGACGCAGTTCGTGGCGTTTGCGCTGGTGGTCTGGTTGCTGGGGTGGCCGGTGTGGGTTTCTGTGGTTCAACTCTTGACGGCCCACACAAACGGGCGTAAACAAAACACAAGCAAATCGAAACGGCGGTGAAACCACATCATGTACGCCGAGGAGCGGCAGCAGGCCATCGTGCGCATCGCCCGCGAGCAGGGGCGGGTCGAGGTTGCCGGGCTGGCCGACGAGCTCAACGTCACGTCGGAGACGATCCGCCGCGACCTCACCACGCTCGAACGGGCCGGCGTGTTGCGCCGGGTGCACGGCGGGGCGATCCCCGTCGAGCGCATCGGCTTCGAGCCCGCCCTCGCTACTCGCGACGCCGTGCTCGTGGAGGAGAAGGAGCGCATCGCCAAGCTCGCGCTCGCCGAGGTCCCCGAGGAGGGGGCCATCATCCTCGACGCCGGCACCACCACCAGCAAGCTCGCGAACCTGCTGCCCACCGACCGGGAGCTGACCGTCGTGGTCAACTCGCCGGTCATCGCCACCGCGCTGGGCCCCCGCGCCAACCTCAACGTGCTGCTGCTCGGCGGCCGGGTGCGGGGCAAGACCCTCGCCACCGTCGACGACTGGTCGCTGCGGCCCCTCGCCGACCTCTACGTGGACGTGGCCTTCCTCGGCACCAACGGCGTCTCGGTCGAGCGCGGGCTGACCACGCCCGACCCGGCCGAGGCCGCGGTCAAGCGGGCCATGATCCGCGCCGCCCGGCGCACGGTCCTGCTGGCCGACCACACCAAGCTCGGCAACGACTACCTGGCCCGGTTCGGGGAGCTCGCGGACGTCGACCTGTTCGTCACCGACGGCCGCGCCGACCACGACCTCGTGGGGGACATCGAGGCCATCGGCGTCCGGGTGGTGCGGGCATGATCGTGACGGTCACGCTCAACCCGAGCCTCGACCGGGCCATGGACGTGGGCCGGCTGGCGCGGGGCGAGGTCATCCGGGCCACCGCGGCCCACCTGGACCCCGGGGGCAAGGGCGTCAACGTGTCCCGGGCGCTGCTGGCCAACGGCGTGCCGTCGGTCGCGGTGCTGCCCTGCGGCGGCGACGAGGGCGGCCAGCTCGTACGGCTGCTCAAGGCCGAGGGCGTCGAGGTCCTCGCCGTGCCGATCTCCGGCCGCACACGCTCCAACATCACCCTCGCCGAGCCCGACGGCACCGTCACCAAGGTCAACGAGCCCGGCCCGAAGCTCGTGCGGGCCGAGTTCGACGAGATCACCGAGCGCGTGCTGACCCGGGCCGGCTCCGCGGACTGGGTCGTGCTCTGCGGCAGCGTGCCGCCCGGGCTGCCCGCCGACGCCTACGCGCAGCTGTGCCGCCGGCTGTGCGCGGCCGGCATCCGGGTCGCCGTGGACACCAGCGGCCCGGCCCTGCGCGAGGCCGCGACGGCCGGCGCCACGCTGCTCAAGCCCAACCGCGACGAGCTGGCCGAGGTCGTCGGCGCCCCCCTGGCCGACCTCGGCGACGTCGTCGCCGCGGCGCAGCAGCTGCGCACGTGGGGCGCGCAGACCGTCCTGGCCAGCCTCGGCGCCGACGGGGCGGTCCTCGTCGACGCCGACGGGGTCGTCACCGGCACCTGCCCGGTCGCCCGGCCGCGCAGCACCGTCGGCGCCGGCGACGCCCTGCTGGCCGGGTTCCTCGCCGCCGGCGCGCGGGGGGCCGCCGCGCTCGCCGAGGGCCTCGCCTGGGGCGCCGCCGCGGTCAGCCTGCCCGGCAGCAGGATGCCCGGCCCCGCCGACCTGATCCGCCACAACGTCACCATCCACCCCCGCCCGGACGAGCTCCGCCCGTTGCTCTCCGGTCCGCCCTCCTGAAGGAGACACCCCGTGTCGAGCTATACACCCCAGGTCACTGGTTCGGGATTCCGAGCCTCCGTGCAACGAGTCGGCGGCTACCTCGCCGCGATGGTCATGCCGAACATCGGCGCGTTCATCGCCTGGGGTCTGATCACCGCCCTGTTCATCCCGACCGGCTGGATCCCCAACGCGCACATCGCGCAGCTGGTCGGCCCGATGATCACCGTGCTGCTGCCGCTGCTCATCGGCTACACCGGCGGCCGGCTGGTGCACGGCCAGCGCGGTGCCGTCGTCGGCGCCGTGGCCACCATGGGCATCGTGATCGGCGCCGACGTGCCGATGTTCCTCGGCGCCATGATGATCGGCCCGCTGGCCGCGTACGTCCTCAAGCTGTGGGACGGCCTGGTCGAGAACCGCATCCGGCCCGGCTTCGAGATGCTCGTCGACAACTTCAGCGCCGGCATCATCGGCGGCGCGATGGCCATCGGCGGCCTCTACGGCGTCGGCCCGGTCGTCGAGTGGCTGACCAAGCAGGCCGGCAAGGGCGCCGACTGGCTCGTCGGGCACGACCTGCTGCCGCTGACCTCGATCGTGGTCGAGCCGGCCAAGGTGCTCTTCCTCAACAACGCCATCAACCACGGCGTGTTCGGCCCGCTGGGCGTCGCCGAGGCGGCCGACAAGGGCAAGTCGATCCTGTTCATGATCGAGTCGAACCCCGGCCCGGGCCTCGGCCTGCTGCTCGCGTTCTTCCTGTTCGGCCCGCGCAACCTGCGCCCGAGCGTGCCGGCCGCGATCATCGTGCAGTTCCTCGGCGGCATCCACGAGATCTACTTCCCGTACGTGCTCATGAAGCCGAAGCTGATTCTCGCCATGATCTGCGGCGGGGCCGCGGGCGTCGGCACGTTCATGCTCACCGGCGCCGGCCTGGTCGCCACCCCGTCGCCGGGCAGCATCTTCGCCTACATGGCGGTCACCCCCAAGGGCGGCTACTTCGTCGTGCTCCTCGGCATCTTCGTCGCCGCCGCGGTCACGTTCGCGGTCGCCTCGGTCCTGCTGGGCTTCGGACGCGGCGAACCCGCGGAGGACCAGGCGATCGGGCCGGACGAGGAGACCGTCGTCAACCCCGACGAGGCCGAGAACGTGCAGGCCAAGCTCAGCCGCCAGGAGGCGTGAACCGATGCCGAGCATCAACGGTACCGACATCAAGAAGGTCGTCGTCGCCTGTGACGCGGGGATGGGCAGCAGCGTGATGCTCGCCAGCCAGCTCAAGCGCCAGCTCGCCAAGAACGCGGTCGTCGTCGAGCACACCCCGGTCAACTCGATCCCGGCCGACGCCGACGTCGTGCTGTGCCACAAGGGCCTCGCCGCCCGGGCCCGGGTCAGCGCCCCCGACAAGGTGATCATCGCGTTCCAGGTGTTCATCGGCGACCCGGCCGTCACCCGCGTCGTGCAGGTGGTGCAGCGCGGCGGTGAACTCAGTGGGTGACCTGCTCGCCCGCGACGCGATCCGGCTCGGCGAGCGGGCCGGATCGCGGGACGAGGCCGTCCGCCGCTGCGGCGAGGTGCTGGTCGAGATCGGGGCGGTCGGCCCGGCGTACGTCGAGGCGATGCTCGAGCGCGAGCAGAGCGTCTCCACGTACATCGGCGAGGGCGTCGCGATCCCGCACGGCACCCTCAACAGCAAGGAGACCGTGGTGCGCGACGCCCTGGCGGTGCTCGCGTTCCCCGACGGCGTCGACTGGGGCGGCGAGGACGTGCGCGTGTGCGTCGCGATCGCCGCCGCCGGCGACGGTCACGTGGACATCCTCGCCGCGCTCGCCGAGATCCTCATGGAGCCCGACCAGGCGGCCCGCCTGCGCGGGGCGACCACCGCCGACGAAGTGCTCAATCTGCTGGTTATGGAGCGATCGTGAGAGTTGTACGGTTCCACGCCCCCGGCGACGTCCGCATCGAGGACGCCCCCGAGCCGACGCCGGGCCCCGGCGACGTGAAGATCCGGGTGCGGGCGTGCTCGACCTGCGGTACCGACGTCAAGATCTTGAATTTCGGCCATCACCACATCGTGCCGCCGCGGGTCATGGGCCACGAGATCGCCGGCGAGGTCGTCGAGGCGGGCATCGACGTGGACGGCTGGGGGCCCGGCGACCGGGTCCAGGTCATCGCCGCGATCCCGTGCGGGCGCTGCGGCGAGTGCCGCCGCGGCCGGATGACGGTCTGCCCCAACCAGGTGTCGATGGGGTACCACTTCGACGGCGGCTTCGCCGAGTACATGATCGTGCCGCCGAACGTGCTCGCCGTCGACGGCCTCAACCGCATCCCCGACGGGCTGAGCTTCGCCGAGGCCTCCGTCGCCGAGCCGCTCGCCTGCGTGCTCAACGGGCAGAACCTGGCCGGCGTGGGCGAGGGCGACGACGTGGTGGTCATGGGCTCCGGCCCGATCGGCTGCCTGCACGTGCGGCTGGCCCGGGCCCGCGGCGCCGCCCGCGTGTTCCTGGTGGACCTCAACCGCGAGCGCCTCGACCTGGCCGCGAACCTCGTGCGGCCCGACGCGGCAGTCTGCGGCGCGGAGACGGACGTGGTCGATGCGGTGCTGAAGCTCACCGAGGGCCGGGGCGCCGACGTCGTCATCACCGCCGCCGCGGCCGGCGCGGCCCAGGAGCAGGCGGTGCAGATGACCGCGCGGCAGGGCCGGATCAGCTTCTTCGGCGGCCTGCCCAAGGACAAGCCGGTCATCGCCCTGGACTCCAACCTCGTGCACTACCGCGAGCTGACCATCGTCGGCGCCAACGGCTCCAGCCCCGCCCACAACAAGGAGGCGCTGCGGCTCATCGCCGACGGTGCCGTCCCCGTCGCCGACCTCATCACGCACCGGCTGCCGCTGGAGAACGCGCTCGACGCGTTCGGCATCGTGGCCCGCGGCGAGGCGATCAAGGTCACCGTCGAGCCCTAGGAGGTACCCCCGTGCCCATCCGGACCGTCGTCGTCGGCTCGGCCAGCGGCCTGCACGCCCGCCCCGCCGCCCTGTTCGTCGCCGCCGCGGCGAAACAGCCCGTTCCCGTGACCATCAGCACCGGAGGGGCCAGGAAGCCGGTGCCGGCCCGTAGCATGCTTGGCGTGCTGTCCCTCGGCGCCAAGCAGGGCACGGAAGTCACCCTCGAGGCCAGCGGCGACGGGGCGGACGCCGCCCTGGACGAGCTCGCCGCGCTGCTCGCGCGCGACCTGGACGCCCCCGATGCCTGAGCTGTCCGGCATCGGGGTCTCGCCCGGGCGCGCGGCCGGCCCGGTGCTGCGCCTGGCCCCGCCGCCGTCGCTGCCGCCCCCGCCCGCCGTCGTCGACGCGGAGGCGGAGCGGGCCGCGGTCCGCGCCGCGGTCGCCGCGGTCGCCGCCGAGCTCACCCGCCGGGCCGACGCCGCGGCCGAGGCGGCCGTCGCCGAGGTGCTGCGGGCCCAGGTGCTCATGGCCACCGACGAGATGCTGGCCGACGCCGCCGACGCGGCGATCGAGGCCGGCGCGGCCGCCCCGCACGCCCTCGCCGCGGCCCTGGCCGAGCACCGGGCGGCGTTCGAGGCGGCCGGCGGCTACCTGGCCGAGCGGGTCGCCGACCTCGACGACCTGCGGGACCGGCTGGTCGCGGCCTGCCTGGGCCTGCCGATGCCGGGCATCCCGTCGCCCGGCCACCCGTTCATCCTGGTCGCGCGGGACCTGGCCCCGGCCGACACCGCGGGCCTGGACCCGGCTGTGGTGCTCGGGCTGGTCACCGCGGAGGGCGGCCCGACGAGCCACACCGCGATCCTGGCCCGGATGCTCGGCATCCCGGCCGTCGTGCGCTGCGTCGGCGCCGCCGGCATCGCCGACCTGACGGTCGTGTCGGTCGACGGCGCCTCGGGGGCCGTGACGGTCGGGCTGTCCCCGGAGGAGGCGGCGGCCGTCAACGCCGAGGCCGTCGCGCGGCGTGACCGGCAGTCGGCGTCGTCCGGGCCGGGGCGCACCGCCGACGGGCACCCGGTCGCGCTGCTGGCCAACATCGGCTCCGCGCGCGACCTGACCGGCGAGGTCGAGGGCGTCGGGCTGTTCCGGACCGAGCTGCTGTACCTCGACCGCGCCGACCCGCCCTCGGAGCAGGAGCAGGTCGCCGCCTACGCCGCGGTGTTCGCGGCGCTGCCCGGCAAGAAGGTCGTGGTGCGCACCCTCGACGCCGGGGCCGACAAGCCGCTGCCGTTCCTGCGCATGGCCGACGAGCCGAACCCGGCCCTCGGCGTGCGCGGCCTGCGGATCGCCCGGCGCAGCCCCGAGGTCCTCTCGACCCAGCTCGCCGCGGTCGCCACCGCCGCCGCCGCGAACACCGCCGACGTGTGGGTGATGGCGCCGATGGTCGCCACCGCCGCCGAGGCCGCCGAGTTCGCCGCCGCCTGCCGCGCCCACGGCCTGCCCTCGGCCGGCGTGATGATCGAGGTGCCGGCGGCCGCGCTGCGGGCCCAGGCGATCCTGCGCGACGTGGACTTCCTCAGCCTCGGCACCAACGACCTGAGCCAGTACACCTTCGCCGCCGACCGGATGGCCGGTGACCTGGCGGAGCTGCTCGACCCGTGGCAGCCCGCGCTCATCGCGCTCATCGCCGCCTGCGCGGCGGCCGGCCTGGAGGCGGGCAAGCCGGTCGGGGTGTGCGGCGAGTCGGCCGCCGACCCGGACTTCGCGCTGGTCCTCACCGGGCTGGGCATCTCCAGCCTGTCGATGGCGCCGCGCAGCATCCCGGCGGTGCGCGAGTCCCTCGCCGCGCACACGCTGCAGGAGTGCCGCCAGATCGCCAAGGCCGCCCTGGCCGCGGACACCCCGCAGGCCGCCCGGTCCGTGGTCCGGCGGGTCTCAGCGTAGGACGACGAAGCGCAGGCCCCGCGACTGCAGGGCGGGGATGACCGTGCGCAGCGCGGCAAGCGTCTGCGAGCGGTCGCCCCCGCCGTCGTGGCACAGCAGGATGTCGCCGGCCCGGGCCCCGAGGAGCCGTTCGGTGATCGCCGACGTGCCCGGCCGGGTCCAGTCCCGCGGGTCCCGATCCCAGTTCACCGGGGTCATCCCGGCCCGGGCCGCCTCCGCGAACACCGCCGGCGAGCACGCGCCGCCCGGGGCGCGGAAGATCGTGGGCGTCTGGCCGGTGGTCTCGTGGATCTTCTCCTGGGCCCGGTCGAGCTCCTGCCGCACCTGCTCCGGCGGCATGGTGGCGAGCTGGGCCGGGTGGCTCCACGTGTGGTTGGCGACCTGGTGCCCGGCCTCGACCACGCTGCGCGCGACCGCCTCGTGGCCGAGGACCTGGTTGCCGATGAGGCAGAACGTGGCCGGCACCTGGTGGCGCTCCAGCAGCCGCAGCACCTCGGGGGTCCAGGCCGGGTGCGGGCCGTCGTCGATGGTGAGGGCCACGGCGTTCGGCGCGAAGTCGGGGCCGGGGACGAACTGGCGGAACTCCTTGAGCGTGTACACCGGCCTGCTCAGCGGGGCCGGGCCCGCCGACGGGCTCGCGGAGGGCGACGGCCGGGCCGGCGGCGGCAGCAGCATCGGCGGCGGGGACGTCGACAGGTTTGACTCGGCCGGGTGCGGGGCAGTGGCATCCTGGGCGAGTAGGCCCGTCGCCACCGTGGCCAGGCCGGCGCCGATGAGGCGGCGGCGGGACATGCTCGTCAAGGATCCTCCGTCGGGTTCGGTGCGCCGTGCACTGGTCCAGACGTTTTGCGGCGATTATTCGTTGCACCGTACCTGTTCGAGCCGCCCGGCCAGAAAGGCGCGCTCGGCCTCGTTGTCGGTCAGCGCCAGGGCCTCGGCGTAGGCCAGGGCGGCGTCGGCGCGGCGGCCGAGCCGGCGCAGGAAGTCGGCCCGGGCGGCCGCGAGGTAGCCGTACCCGGCCAGCGCCGGCTCGTCCAGGAGCGGTTCGAGGGCGTCCAGGCCGGCCGCGGGCCCGTCGCGCAGGCCGAGGGCCACGGCGCGGTTGAGCCGCACGACGGGCGAGGGCCACAGGGCGAGCAGTGCGTCGTACAGGCCGCAGATCTCGTTCCAGTCGGTCGCCCCCCACGTGGGCGCCTCGGCGTGCACGGCGGCGATCGCGGCCTCCACGGCCCACCGGGTCGGCGGGCGGCGCAGCGCCTCGCCGAGCAGCGCGGTGCCCTCGGCGATGCGCCCGGTGTCCCACCGCGTGCGATCCTGCTCGGCCAGCAGCAGCATCCGCCCGTCCGGGGCGGTGCGGGCACCGCGGCGGGCGTCGACGAGCAGCAGGAGCGCGAGCAGGCCGGCGACCTCGGCGTCGCGGGGCAGCAGCAGGCGCAGCATCCGCGCGACGGCCACGGCGCCGTCGATCAGGTCGGCGCGCTGCAGCCGGGGGCCGGCGGGGGCGGTGTGCCCGGTGGTGAAGACGAGGTGGACGACCTCGCAGGCGGCCGAGACGCGGGCCGGCAACTCGGCCGGGCCGGGCACCCGGAACGGGATCCGCGCGGCGGCGATCTTGCGCTTGGCCCGCGTGATGCGGGCCGCCATCGTCGGTTCGGGTACCAGATAGGCCCGGGCCGCCTCGGCCGTGGACAGGCCGCCGACCAGCCGCAGGGTGAGGGCGACCTGGGCGTCGCGGGACAGCGCCGGGTGGCAGCACATGAGGATGAGCCCGAGCCGGTCGTCGGCGGGCGGGGCGACCTCGTCGGTGACCAGCTCCGGCAGCATCCGGCGCAGGTGGGCCTCGCGGCGCAGCCGGTCCAGGGCGCGGTTGCGCGCGACGGTGGTCAGCCAGGCCCCGGGCCGGTCCGGCACGCCGGCCTCCGGCCACACCCGCAGGGCCTGGGCGAAGGCGTCCTGGACGCACTCCTCGGCCAGGTCGAGGTCGCGGGTGAGGCGGACGGTGACGGCCAGGACGCGGGCCCACTCCTCCCGGTGGGCCCGCTCCACGGCCGTGGTGACCGTCACCCGCGGTCCACGATCGGCCGGACCTCCACGCCGCCGTGGCCCGCCGCCAGCTCCGGCAGCCGCTCGGCGAGGGCCAGCGCGGCGTCCAGGTCGGGGGCGTCGACGACGTAATAGCCGCCCAGCGCCTCCTTCGTCTCCAGGAACGGCCCGTCGGTCGGGGTGGGCCGCTCGCCGGTGGTGGAGCGCAGCGTCGTCGCGGTCGCGGACGACTCGAGCTCGTGGCCGGACACCAGGCCCGGGCCGGCCGCGGCGACGAACGCCCGGTGGCCCGCGCCCTTCGCGGTGCGCTGCTCGGCCGTCTCGGCGTCCCAGCGCTGCTCGTCGCCGTAGATCAGCAGGAGGTACTTCGCCATGGTGGAATCCCTTCGTCGGTTCGGTGCCTGCCTGCTGACGACGAACGGGGCGGCGCGGATTCGACACGCCCCCGGCCGTACGATCGCCGGATGGATCGCCGCACCCTGCTTCGGGTCGCCGCCGCCGGGGCCGGGGCGCTCGCGGTGGGCGGCGCCGGGGCCTGGTACGCCCTCCGCGCCGACGAGAGCCCCTCCGCGCCCGGCGCCGTGTCCGACGGGCGGCGCTGGCGGGTGACGCTGCCCGACCAGCCCGACGCGCTGCTGGTCGCGGGGGACACGGTGCTCGCGCTGGGCACCGGGCTGACCGCCTACGGGGCCGGCGACGGGCAGGTGCGCTGGCGGCAGGAGCTCGGCCGCAACACGGTGCAGACCAGCCGGGCCGGCGACGCGCCGATCCGGGCGGCCGGGGACGCGTTCGTGCTCCGCACCCAGGAGAGCGGCGCCGCCCAGGTGCGCGTGGCCGCCCTCGGCGACGGCCGGGAGCGCTGGCGGCGGTCGTTCACCGGGTACCTCGGCGACGTCGTCCTGACCGACCGGGGCGCGGTCGTGACCGTCGCCGACGGCACCGGCGGCCGCGGCCTGACTGGCTTCTCCGGCCCGGCGGACGCGTGGCGGCAGCCGGTGACCGCCACCGACGGCCCGTTCGACCTGCTCGCCGTGGGCGGCACCGTCCTCGCCGCCGCGGACGAGCTCGCCGCCCACGACGCCGCGGCGGGCACCCGCACCTGGGGCGTGGCCGCGGCCGAGGGCCACGTCTTCGGCCGCCCGGTGGCGCTCGGGCCGCTCGTGGTGGCGCTCGGGATGCGGTACGTCGACGACGACTACCTGTACCGCAACGAGTCCGTGCACGCGTTCGACGCCGCGTCGGGGGAGCAGCGCTGGAGCTACGACGCGCCGGGCGGCTTCCTGGCCGACGGCGCGCCGCTGCTGACCGGCCGCGGGATCGTCGCCGTGCACGAGAGCGGCCGGCTCACCGGCCTCGACCCGGGCAGCGGCGCCGCGCGGTGGAACTTCGACTGGGACTTCGCCGACATCATCGCCCTGGGCGACCGGGTGTGCGTGGCGACCATGGACGGGGTCGCGATCGTCGACCCGGCGACCGGAAGGCGCACGAAGCAGCTCGACGAGCCCGACGCCTACAAGCTCGCCGGGTCGGGGTCGCGGCTGTGCGTGGCGGCCGGGAATACGCTCACCGCCTACGACGTCTGAGGACGGTCCCGCTTGGGCAGCTTGGACACCACCCAGCGGTAGGACTCGTCGATGGCCTCGTAGAGCTCCTCGTCGGGGATGGCGCCGGCGATCCGCAGCGAGTTCCAGCCCGAGCGGCCGATGTACGCCATCGCGGAGGCGTCGCCGGGGTACCGGTGCAGCCACTCGTCGGCCGCCTCACGGCTCGGCGCGCACTTCACCCCGACGGTCTCCGCGCCGATGAACGCGAAGATCTTCGGGCCGACCTTGGCCACGACGTCGCCCTCCCACGGCTGGTCCTCCCAGGCGCCGGGCCGGGCCAGGCAGTGCTCGAGCAGCTCGTCACGGGTCACGGTCGTCTACCCAGGAAACACAGGAAGCGGGTCTGGGCGTCGGCGCCGGCGGGCGGCTCGACCGGCGGGTCGAACGCGCCGGTCGCGAGCAGGCCGGCCGCGTAGGGCCCGGCGGCCGCGTGCACCCGCGCGACCTGCGCCGGGTCGAGGGTCTCGTCGCCGCCGGTGGCGCGGGCCAGGTCCCAGGTGTGCACGAGCACCTCCACGCTGCCGACGACGGACACGGCCTGCGGGATGGGCGCGGCGCCCATCGGCCCGCCGGGCAGCCGGAGCGCGGTCCGCGCCGGGTCGGCGAGCATGGCCAGCATATCGTCGCGGACGTGCGCGAACGCGGCGGCCAGGTCGGCCCCGGGGGCGACGGGCGGGGCGCCGGCCATCGGGCCGACCCCGACGCCGTCGGCGGGCGCGGGGGCCGGGCCGGCGGCCATGAACAGGAAGCCGCGGTGGCCGTTGACGAGGTGGGCGACCACGTCGCGGGCGGTCCAGCCGGGGCAGGGGCTCGGGTTGTCCCAGGCCCCGGCGGGCACGGCGCGGATGCGGGCCAGGAAGCCGTCGGCCAGCTCGGCGTAGTCCCGGGAAACGTCAGAGCCCATGCAGTACCTCCGAGAGTCGTCCGGCGATCCGGCCGCGCCAGCCGCCGCGCATGATGCCGGCGGCGCGCTCGAGGCCCGGGCCGCCGGTCTGGTGCAGGAAGAGCCGGGTGCCGTGGCCCTCGGCGTGCAGGGTCCAGGTGAGCGTCCACGTCTCGCCGCTGACGGCGTCGGTCCAGGCCACGCGCAGCGAGCGTCCGGGCTCGAAGCCGAGCACCT
Source organism: Dactylosporangium sp. NPDC049140 (assembly GCF_040648435.1). NCBI lineage: Bacteria > Bacillati > Actinomycetota > Actinomycetes > Micromonosporales > Micromonosporaceae > Dactylosporangium > Dactylosporangium sp. NPDC049140. The sequence continues at coordinate 86,093 of NZ_JBEZDS010000050.1, forward strand.
CGGCGTCGACGGTGCCGGAGAACCCGGCGGCGGGCAGCGGCGGGACCTGCATGCGGTACCGGTGGCCGGCCTCGAGGCGGAAGTCGCCGGGCATCAGCCAGCGGGCGATCAGGTCCGGCTCGGTGAGCGCGCGCCACACCTTGGCCGGCGGGTGCGGGTAGAACGTGCCGGTGGCGAGCCCGGTCATGCGGCCTCCGCTTCGCTCCGGCCGCACGACCTCCGAGCTGAGCCCATGATGACCGGCCCCTCCGCTTCGCTGCGGACCGGTCATGCGGCCTCCGCTTCGCTCCGGCCGCACGACCTCCGAGCTGAGCCCATGATGACCGGCCCCTCCGCTTCGCTGCGGACCGGTCATGCG